>CAMPHU010000005.1 GCA_946886065.1 uncultured Massilia sp.
GGTAATTGCCCAATAATTCGACTCTGACCCCCATTATTTTTTTGCTCGGCGGCATCGGAAAACGACGGAAAGCTGGAGTTCAGCAATTTATGTTGTTGGAGCCATGGCGCTAAGGCAAAAACTTGAGCTGGGGCGACAAAATTAATGAGGGTCAGAGTCGAATTGTTGGGAAATTTCTCAAAGTTGCCAAAGAATTCGACTCCGACCCTAGTTGGGGTAGCATAGCGTTCTGTCTTGCTTGCATTTGAGCCATGCCCCAGTTCGCCGCCAACCTGAGTATGCTGTTTACCGAAGTCCCTTTTCTCGAACGCTTTGCGCTGGCGCGGGAGGCGGGGTTCGAGGCGGTGGAATGCATGTTTCCGTATGGGGTGGAGGCCGACAGCATCGCGCAGCGGCTTGAACGGCATCGGCTTTCACTCGTCCTCCATAACTTGCCGGCGGGAGACTGGGCGGCCGGGGAACGTGGGATCGCCTGCGATCCGCGCCGCGTTGGGGAATTCCAGGACGGCGTCGGGCTCGCCCTGGAGTATGCGGGTGAGTTGGGGTCACCGCGCCTGCATTGTCTTGCGGGCAAGGTGCCGCATGGGGTGGCGCCCGAGCGGGCGCATGCCACCTATGTCGAGAACCTGCGCTTCGCCGCGGCCCGCTGCGCCGATCAGGGCATCGAGCTGCTCATCGAGCCGATCAATGACCGTGATGTGCCGGGATATTTGTTGACCGGGACGGGCCAGGCGGCCCGAATCATCGCGGAATCCGGGGCGCCGAACCTGTTCATGCAGTACGACATCTATCACATGCAGCGCATGGAGGGCGATCTCGCAGCCACCTTGCGCGAACGCTTCGCACTCATCCGCCATATCCAGCTCGCCGACGTGCCCGGCCGCCATCAGCCCGGCACCGGCGAAATCCATTTCCCCTTCCTGTTCCGCCTGCTGGACGAGCTCGGCTATGAGGGCTGGGTAGGCTGCGAGTATGTGCCTCAGGGCGAAACGCTGGCCTCGCTGGGCTGGCTCGAGGAAGCCCGCCGGGGCCGCTAGACAAGCTGCTGACAATCCGGCAACATCGCCGCTTCTCACTCACTCATTCACCATAGGAGCTGCCATGATCCAAGGACTGCGCACCGTCATCTATCCCGTCGCCAACCTGGCCGAGGCCGCCGCCTGGTATGCGCGCGTCGCCGGCAAGGCTCCCTATTTCGACCAGCCCTTCTACGTCGGCTTCGAGATCGGCGGCTTCGAGCTGGGCCTGATCCCCGACGGCCAGCCGGGCACCAGCGGCGCCACCGCCTACTGGGGCACCCAGGACGCCGACGCCGAACTCGCGCGCCTCCTCGAACTCGGCGCCACGGTCGACTCCCCCGTCGCCGACGTGGGCGAAGGCATCCGTGTCGCCACAGTGCGCGATCCCTTCGGCAACCTGTTCGGCATCATCCAGAACCCGCACTTCGATCCGGCCAAGCTCGCCTGAGTTGACGATTAGCAAGAACAGGCGCATCCGGGTTTGAAAGAATGAGGAGGTTCAGGCCGCCCCGTTGCGCGGCCGGGGAGAGCCTTCGATGCGCCAACGCCTTGCTTTGCGCCTGTTGTTTCTGGCCAGCCTGCTGCTGGCCGGCTGCGCCACCACCGGCCCCGTCAGCCTGCAGGAAGTGCGCGAATTCGCGGACGCTTCCGCCCGCCTGGGCGGCTATGCCGAGCTGGCGCGCCGCTACCGCGATACCTACGAACGCGAACAGCCCTACCTGTCGCCGCCCGCCGACAAGCTGGCGCGCGACAACGACGCAAAGCGTCGCGCCGTCTACGAGGACTTCGTCGCCATCCAGAAGACGCTGGTGCTCTACATGCAAACCCTCAGCCTGCTGGCGGGGGATGGCCGCTACGACTTGTCCGATCGTATCGATGACCTGGGTAATGGACTGAAGGCCAATGCCGATTCCGGCCTGCAGCAGCGCCATATCGCCGCCTATACCGGCCTGACCCGCCTCCTCACGCGCGTGATCGCCTCCGGCTACCAGAACCGCAGCGTCGAGACCATGGTGCGCGACGGCGACGCCGACGTCCAGACCCTGCTCGACGCCATGATTTCCCTCACGCGGCTCTACTACAAGACCAACGAGAATGAAAAGAAGACCGTGCTGGGCATCTTCGATGTCGAGATCCCGTTCTCGACGCGCACTTCCGACCGCATGCTGGTGACCCTGGCCAAGGTCCATTACCTGAACAAGTCGACCGAGTACCGGCTGATCGACCGCCGTTATGAACTGGCGCTGCAGGGCCTGACCAAGGTCGCCCTCGGCCACCAGAAGATGCGCGAGCACCTGAACAAGCTCACCGGCGACGAAGTCCGGCGCCTGCTCGCGAACGTCGGCCGCGACCTGCGCGCCATCCGCGAGAACCTGTCCGGCGATTGAAAGGCATGCCATGACCAGCAATCCTCCCTCTTCCTCCGGCGCGCGCACCGACGCTGCCTCCGTTTCCGCTTCGCCGTCCGCAGGGCCTGCGGCGGAAGAAAAGCCGGCTCCAGTAACGCCTGCCGCAGGGGCGCCGGCCGCCAACGCGGACCGCGCCCCTGCGCGGACGCCGCCCGCTGCCCCGGCAGCGGCCCGGTCCGGCGGCCTGTCCAGCGTGGACCAGGTCACCGAACTGGCCGACCAGCTCTCGTCCTGCGCCGACCAGCTCCACGAGCGCATCATGCGCGAGATCCGCGGCTACCAGGGCGGCCCCGTTCCCGACAGGGTCCAGGCGACGATGCGCAAGCTGCTGGAAGACGAGATCCTGCTGCGCCAGCGCGCCAACGGGCTGTACGCCGACGCCGCCACCGTGATCGTGAAGGGATTGGGCAAGCCGCAAGGCCACCTGATGGCGCTCACCGCCGATGCCGCCGAAAAGATACGCAAGATCGGCCTGATCGCCGAAGTCACCACGCTGGTCGCGGGCCTGCTGGCCTTTGCGGGCGCCGTCGGCACCGGCCAGCCGGCGCCGATCCTGCTTGCCCTGGACAAGATCGCCAAGCAGATCAAGATCATCGAGGCGGTCGCGCCGAAACCGCCGTCCGCGGCGGCATGAGGGTCCAGGGGCGGAGCGCCGCATCGCCGGCCGGCGCCACCACAGCCCAACAAAAATGGCGGCGTCGTCCAGGCCACCGGCCATGCACGCCCCCACCCATGCCGGCACCGGCAGCCAGGCCATCAGCACATATGCTGCCCGCCATTGATCGCGATATTCGCGCCCGTCACATACCCGGCCTGTTCCGACGCCAGATAGGCCACCAGCCCCGCGACCTCTTCCGGCGCGCCCAGCCGCCCGACCGGAATTTTCGGCAGGATGCGTTCCTTCATGACGGTCTCCGGCACTTCGCGCACCATCTTCGTATCCAGGTAGCCCGGCGAGACCGTATTGACCGTGATTCCGTGGCGCGCCACTTCGAGCGCCAGCGCCTTGGTAAAGCCGTGCATGCCCGCCTTGGCCGCCGCGTAATTGGCCTGGCCGAAAGCCCCTTGCTGTCCGTTGACCGAGGAGATATTGATCACCCTGCCCCAGCATCGCTGGATCATTGGTTCGAGCACATGGCGGGTCATGCTGAACACGCTGTCCAGATTGGCGCCCATGACCGCATGCCAGTCGTCCACACCCATCTTGCGCAGGCTGCGGTCGCGCGTGATGCCGGCATTGTTGACCAGCACGTCGATCTGCGCGGTCTCCGCCAGCACGCGCTGCACGGCCCTGGCGCAGGCGCCGTCGTCGGCGACGTCCGCCTCGACCACCAGCACGTCCATGCCCTCATCGCGCCGCGCCGACAGCCAGGCATGACGCTGGCCGTTCGACGGCGAACAGGTGGCTGCGATGGTGAATCCTTCCTGGTGCAGGCGGCGGCACACTGCCGTGCCAAGCCCGCCCAGTCCGCCCGTGACCAGGGCTACTTGCTTGCTCATACTTCCCTCCCCTTGGATCAATCGCTGCGCTTCATGCGCAGCGCGAACTCGGGAGTGTAGGGAAGCGTTGAGACAGGTCTATTGAGGGCGATCAAACATCGTCCCTATTGCACGGACGTGCAGGACGGACGCGCGCGCCGCACGGGCAGGACGGCAGTGCGGCGCGCGCTTCAGGCGATGACGTCGGGCCTGCAGGTGGGGTCGAAATCGGCCCAGTCGCCGTCGATGATATTGCCCTGCGCGCGTTCGATGCGCTGCACGCCCAGCTGGCGCATGATGTCGACGGCCTTGCTTTCCAGGCCGGTGTCGTCGAAGGCGACCGCCACCAGCATGCCGGTCAGGCGCGGCGGGATTTCGTTCTCGTCGCCGCCTTTCTCGTGCTCCCCGGCTTCCTTCATCTTGCTGAAGCTGAACAGCGAGCCGACGTGGCCGCCGACCAGGCCGCCGACGATCGGCCCCAGCGGCCCGGTGACCGGCACCGTGGCTGCGCCGATGGCCGCGCCGACCACGCCGCCGGTAGCGACACCCTTCACCACGCCTTCCGGCGTTTCCCTGGCGCCCGGGGACAGGATGTTGTCGCCGCCGATCGGGGTGGTGTCGTGCTGGCCGGGCTGGCTGACGTAGAAGCCGCTGACGCGGTCGGCGTCGAATCCCGCGTCGACCAGCGCGCGGCGCGCGCGTTCGACGTCTTCCTGAAGCTGTACGTGCCCTGCGATGATGGTGGACATAGCGATTCCTCCTGGATCGTGGTGGCTCAAGCATGCTCCTGTCGCGTTCGCCGCTCTGTACGCAGACGCACGCAAGCCGCCTGCCCGGTCCCGAGCGAGCGGCGCGGCCCTCGGGACCGGGCAGGCGCCATGAGGGCGGCCCCAGGCCTCGTCAGCGCCACTGACCGTAGACCATGCCAGGCGGATCCGGTTCCATCGTGATGGCCACCGGTTCGGGCTGCCATTGACGCGGATCGATCCGGTAGTATTTGAGGAACTCCCCATACAGGGCCGGATGGCGCGCCGACAGCTGGTAGGGCTGCTCGAAGAAGCTCTCGGTGGCGACGGCGAAGAACTCGGCCGGGCTGCTCGCGCCATAATGGTCGAGCACGCCGCGCATGCCGAACATGGCCTCATGGCGCAGGTTGGCGTAGTCGCGCGACAGCACCTGGGACCAGCTGCGGTAGCGTTCGCGGCTGCCCAGGTAGGGCGCGCCGTTGGTGCTGCCCGATTCGCTGTCGAGCTGGTGCGCGAACTCGTGCAGCACCACGTTGTGGTTCGGCGGCTCCGGGTGGCCGGCGCGGCGCACATGGTCCCAGGACAGGATCACGCGGCCGTCGCCCCAGGATTCGCCCAGCAGGTCCTGGCGGGCTTCGGTCACCACGCCCGCCACGTCAACCTCCTTGCGCGGCACCAGGAAAGCGCCCGGATAGACCAGGATCGTGTGCAGCGCCGGATACAGGACCGCCGGCCCCTGTTCCGCGGCGCGGCCCAGCAGCAGCAGGCAGGCCTGGCCGGCGATGGTCACGCGCATCTCGTCGGTGAGCTCGAGGCCGGCGCAGCCGACAAATTTCTTTTCGAATAGGAATTGCCGGACCATGCGCGCCAGCTTGCGGCGCTGGGCCTGGTCCATGCCGGCATACTGCGCCACGTTGCGCGCCAGTACCGCCACCTGCTCCGGCGGCAAGGGTTGCGCCAGGGCGCGGCGGCGCCGCCACGCCGGCACCAGCCAGGCCAGCAGCACAGCCAGGGCCAGCCCGGCAAGAATCCAGGCGTCCATCATTGCGCCCGCGCGCCGAGCCAGCTCGCCACCTCGTCCGCCCCGCCGATCAGGCGGCCGCCGGCGAACACCTGCGGCCAGGTCAGGCGGCCAGTGACGCCGCGCAGCACGCTTGCCGTGATCTTCTGGTCTTCGGAAATATCGGTAAACACAATGCCCGCCTCGCCCAGCGCCTGCTTGGCGCGCGCGCAGTGGGGGCAGCCGGGCCGCGAGAACATCACCACCGGCTCCGGCACCACGGCCTCCGGGTTGAGGTAGCGGAGCATGGTGTCGGCGTCCGACACCTCGAAGGGGTCGCCTTCCTTGTCCGGCTCGATGAAGATTTTCTCGATCACGCCGTCGCGCACCAGCATCGAATAACGCCAGGAACGCTTGCCGAAACCCAGGTCGCGCTTGTCGACCAGCATGCCCATTCCTTCGGTAAAGTCGCCATTGCCATCGGGGATGACGGTGATGTTGGCGGCGTCCTGCCCGGCCTTCCACTGGTTCATCACGAAGGCGTCGTTGACCGAGATGCAGAGGATATCGTCGACGCCGTTGTCGCGCAGCACGGGCGCCAGCTCGTTATAACGCGGCAAATGGGTCGAGGAACAGGTCGGCGTGAAAGCGCCGGGCAGCGAAAACACGACCACGGTCTTGCCCTTGAACAGCTCGTCCGTGCTCAGGTCGCGCCATTGGTCGTCGGGACGCGCCTTGAACGTCACGTCCGGCACGCGCTTGCCCTGCAGGGTCTCGGCACTCGGTAACATCGTCACTCCTTATCGGTTGAACAGGCGGTCCGGAGACCGTCGCATGGCGGACAGGTGAGGATTATTGACCGGTTTTCAACGTGCTCGATGCAAATAGTTGTTCACGCAAACACTGTGCAAGGACGCCCGAAAAAACAAAACCGCGCACGGGGCGCGGTGAAATGACGACAGCGATCGTCGGACCGGAACCGGCGCGGGTCTCTGCCGCGCAGGTTCCGGGGGCGCACTCAGGCGCGTTCCTTGGCAGTCTGGCTCGGCGCCGGGCCGAACAGTGCGGCCACCAGCGGGTCGCGGGACACCGGGCTGCGGTTCACGCGGATCGCGTAGTGGGTATCGTCGGCCAGGATGTGGAAGTGGCGGCCGCTGCCGGCCATGTTCTGCTCGCGCAGGCCCGGACGCTCCTTGCGCGGGGTAGTGCCCTCGCGCTTCGGCTGGCAGATCGCCGCCAGGAAGGCCTTGACGCGCTCCGGATCCGGCGAGATCTGGTACACGGCCTTGCCCAGGTAGGTGGCGGTGCCCTCGATGTAGCGGGCCAGTTCGATCACGCCGGCTTCGCGCAGGTCACGGATGTATTTGCGGGCGCCCGACGGCGAGAATTTGAGGAACCAGGCGATTTCGTCGGCCAGCATTTCATGGTTCGACAGCTCATTGATCAGCTTTTGCATGTTCTCGATGCGGCGCTGCGTGGCCGAGGTCGAGCGCACGCGCTCGATGGGCGCCAGCGAGATCGGGGCGCGCTCGGTCGGTTGCGGCGGGACGCGTTCGATCAGTGCCGAGTTGCTGGAAGTGTGCACTGCGCCGGTTTCGCCTTGGGCCGCGTTGTGGTGAGTCGTTGCATGCATATTCTTGAGCTCCAATGAAAGAGTGAGACTGTGTGGTCCGGGTCGCTGTGTGTTCGTATGACACCCTGACAACACCTCGGGTTCCGCTTAACTGGACTCAAGATTGCCTGCGCCAGCCCGTCCGGTCTGTGCGCCATCCAACATTCGACAACATTCCGACAAGCATTTTTGCCCACGTCGGTGGCAGCTTTTCGGCCTCTTTTGTTTCCGCTCAACACAAAATGCACCATTTCGGTGCGTTCCGTAGAGAAATGTGGGTTTTCCGTCACTGTTGTAGAATTGCACACGGGCTCCGCTTAGGTGCGCTATCGCACCGAAATTGCGGAACTTGCACTGTTAATGTTTATCCAACATCCCTGTCTATTCATGAGATGTCATCTTTTTCAACCTACGGGAGTTACCTGTGAATAATTCGAAGAAAATCGCCCTGGCCATCGCAATGGTGTGCTCGGCCGGCGCCGCCCTCGCCCAGAACGTCAGCCCACAATGGTATGTGCAGCCAAGCATCGTCCACGTGAAGCCGGACGCCGACTTCGGCGTGAACGACCGCGACACCGGTGGCGGCCTGCGCTTCGGCCAGGTGGTCAGCCCGCTGTGGGACGTGCAGATCGGCGGCACCCACACCCGCTTCGACGACAGCGGCGCCCGCTACAACCAGAGCACCATCAGCGCCGACGCGCTGCTGATGCTGTCGCGCGGTAATGTCCGTCCGTTCGTCCTGTTCGGTATCGGCGTCCAGCGCGACAAGGTCGCCAACGCAATCCGCAACGTCAAGGAAAGCTCCCCGTTCGCCACCGCCGGCATCGGCTTCCAGGCCGACCTGACCCCGCGCCTGGCCTTCCAGGCCGACCTGCGCAGCGTGCGCGGCTTCCTGAACAGCGACGAGGCCTTCGGCTTCAAGCGCAGCAACAACAAGTACTTCGCCATCGGCCTGAACTACATGCTGAACCCGCCGCCGGCAGCTGTCGCGACCACCACCACCGTCGCCACCGCAACCGCGCCGGTCGTCGAGGCCCCGGCTCCGGCCCCCGCCCCGGCACCGGCTCCGGCCCCGGCGCGCTTCGAGAAGATCACCCTGGAAGCGACCAAGCTGTTCAACTTCGACAAGGCCGAGATCATCCTGCCGTCGCCGAAGCTGGACGAAATCGCCGCCGCCCTGCAGGCCGACCCGAGCGTCACCGACGTCGACATCACCGGCTACACCGACCGCCTGGGTTCGGAAAAGTACAACCTGAAGCTGTCGGAGCGCCGCGCCAACTCCGTGCGTGACTATCTGGTCAGCAAGGGTGTGGACGGCAACCGCCTGAAGGCCTACGGCAAGGGCGAAGCCAACCCGCTGGTCACCTGCAACCAGAAGAAGCGCGCAGAGCTGATCGCCTGCCTGGAGCCGAACCGCCGCGTCGAGGTCGAGCAGATCACCGTCGAGCGCAAGGTGCAGTAATCCCGAGCCCTGGCAGTCCGTGAGCGGACTGCCGCTCGGACCAAGGGGGCTGCGGCCCCCTTTTCATTTGGAGGAAGGCACATGGCAGTCAAGAATTGGCTCCCGTATTCGCGCCAGATCGTGCACGTGCTGCGCTGTGCGGTGTCCGAATGGCTGGACCACCGCGCGTCGAGCAAAGGCGCCGCCCTGGCCTTCTATACCCTGTTCTCGCTGGCGCCCATCCTGGTGCTGGTGATCGCCGTGGCCGGCTTCTTCTACGGCGCCGAAGCGGCCCAGGGCCAGCTGCTCAGCGAGCTGCGCGGCCTGGTCGGCAAGCAGGGGGCGGAAACCATCCAGGCCATCCTGGCCGGGGCCCAGAACAAGGAAACCGGGCGCTTCGCCACCATCGTCGCGTCAATCCTGCTGTTCATCGGCGCCACCACCGTGTTCGCCGAGCTGAAGGACTCGCTCGACGAGATCTGGGATGTGCCCAAGCCCACCCAGTCCGGGGTCTGGAACGTGGTGCGCACCCGCCTGCTGTCCTTCGGCCTGATCCTGGTGCTGGGTTTCCTGCTGATGGTCTCGCTGGTCGTCAGCGCCGGCCTGGCCGTGGTGGAGCGCTACATCGGCGGCATGTGGAAAGAGGCGGCCGTGGTGCTCGGCTGGGTGGCATCAGGCATCAGCTTCCTGGTCATTGCCACCCTGTTCGGGGTGATCTACAAGCTGCTGCCGAAGATTAAGCTGTCCTGGCACGACGTGACCATCGGCGCGCTCGGCACCGCCGCCATGTTCACGTTGGGAAAGTTCGGCATCGGCCTGTATATCGGCAACAGCGGCGCGGCCGACAGCTTCGGCGCCGCCGGCTCCCTCATCGCCTTGCTACTGTGGGTGTATTACTCGGCCCAGATCTTCTTCCTGGGCGCGGAATTCGCGCGCCAGTACGCGCTCAAGATGGGCAGCCTGCGCCACAAGCCGGCGTACGAGACCGGCGACAAGAAGAAGGCCCCGATGCCGGGCGGCGCTTGAGGATACGGCCGGACGCGGAACATGAAAGAGCGAAGGGCCGGGCCAGGGCCCGCCCTTCCCTCCCGGACGGCGTGCGCGCCGGCGCTATTCGCCCAGCAGCTCGGCCAGCCACTCCATGCCTTCGACGCGTTCGGCCACCACCTTCAGCACCATCACCACCGGCACGCCCAGCAGCAGGCCCCACACGCCCCACAGCCAGCCCCAGAACAGCAGGCTGACGAACACGGCGGCCGGGTTCATCTTGGCGATCTTGCCGGTCATCCAGGTGGCGACCACCATGCCGACCAGGGTCGCGATGCCCAGCGAGGCGCCGGCGACCAGGATCACCATGCGCAGCGATTCGAACTGCAGGAAGGCCACCATGCCGGTGGCGGCCGTGATCAACAGCGGCCCGAAATACGGCATCAGGTGCGCCACGCCCGAGAACGCGGCCCAGGCGCCGGCGTTCTCCAGCCCGATCGCGCGCAGGGCGCCCCACATCAGCAGGGCCAGCAGTACGTTGGTGACGAGCAGCATGAACATGTAGTTCTGGACCGAGGTGTTGATGTCGTCCAGGATGTGCACCGTCACTTTCTTGCGCGTGAGCGAGGGTCCGGTCAGCTTGACCAGCTTGCGCTTGAAGGTATCCCCCGCCAGCAGCAGGAAGAACACCAGGAACACCACCATGGTCGCCTGCGACAGGAAGGTCGCCAGGCCGACCGAGCCGGCCAGCACCCAGTCCATCACGCGGATATTCGAGCCGGCCGCGGCAGGCGGCAGCTGGGACTGGCGCTTGGGCGCCGCCTTGCGCGTATCGCTGCCGACATTGTTGGCGGCGCGCTCGATCTCGGCCGCCGCCGCCTGCACCTGCTGGATGGTCGAGCGCTGGCCGCCGGGGTTGTTGGTCAGGATCTTGGTGATCTTGTGGGTGAGCGTGGGCAGCTCGTCGAGGATGTTGAAGAATTCGTCCTGCAGCCGGTACATGGTGCCCGCCATCAGGGCGACGATCACGCCGGTGACCAGGGTGGCCCCGACGATGCGGCGCACATGCAGGCGCTCGAGCCACAGCACGACCGGGTTCAGGGTGTAAGCGATCAGGATGCCGAGCAGCAGCGGCACGAAGAACTTCTGCGCCCATTGCAGGGCGAACACGCAGGCGATGGTGGCCAGGATGCCCAGCGACAGGCCGCGGGCGTTGACGTGCACCGGCAGGCGCAGGCCGCCGGCGTGGAGGGCCAGGTCCTCCTCGGCATGAGGGGACTCCAGGCCGTCGGGATGCGCGTCCGGGGCGGCTTGATCTTGGTCAGGCAAGGGAGGGACCGGCGTCTGGGACGCCGGATCGGGTTTGGCTAGCTGCATGGAAAACGCCTGAACAATAAACCGGGCCGCCCCGGTGACCCGCTATTATTTCACACGGATGTCGTTTTTGACCGACGTCACGCCTTTCACGCCACGTGCGATCTCCACGGCGCGCTGGGCATCGCCCGGCTGGGCCACGAAGCCCGACAGCTGGACATCGCCCTTGAAGGTCTCGACGTTCACCTCGGTCGCCTTCACGTTCGGGTCGGCGGCCAGGGCTGCCTTCACCTTGGTGGTGATGACGGCGTCGTCGACATATTCGCCGGCGGTCTTGGTGGTCGAATCCGGGTTGTTCGATGCGCAGCCGACAGCGGTAATGGCGACGGCGGCGGTGAAGGCGGCGGTGATGAGGCGTTGTGCGATTTTCATGATGGCTCCTTGTTGGTGGTCAGTGGTACAGCTGTGCCCTGTCGGGCGGGTTGTGCAGCACCGGCGCCGGCCGGCGCGCGGTTTCATTTGCCGAAGGCGGCTTTCGCGGCGTTCACGCACTGGTCCTTGGCGGCGCCGGCGAAGGCGTCGCATTTTTCCAGCGCCACCCTGTATTCGGCGGCAATCTTGTCTTCGCGCGCATCGAGGCGCGCTTCGATGGTCTTGCGGTCGGCCTTGGCGTCGGCCTGGGCCGCCACCAGCACGGCCTTGGCCTGTTCCATGCAGACATCGCGGTCGTTGCCGGTCAGGGCCGCGCAGCGCACCTTGTCGCGGTCGTAGTTGGCCGAGGCGATGCGCATCCGCGCCTGGGTATAGGCGGCCAGGGTGTTCTTGTAGGCGGCAGTGGCCTCTTCATCGACGCGCACGCGGGCGGCGCGCGCCTCGGCCACGCACAGATCGTGGGGATTGCCGGCGATCAGGTCGCACTTCGCGCGCGCCGCCTTGTAGTTGGCTTCGGCGGACTCGCGTGCCTGTTCGTAGGCCGTCTTCGCATCGGGCACCGGCTGCTGCGCACGGCTTTGTGCGGTCCAGCTCAGGGCTGCGCCGAGCAGCAATAGCGCATGCGAGGTTTTCATTTTTTCTTCTCCATTTGTCAACACGCTAAGCCACTTTGTACCAGCCACGCCCGGCGTTTTCTGTTCGGTATCGAACACATTCAACAGGACACAACAGTCCGGCTCAGCTGTCTCCAAAGGTGGGTGCGGCAGCGCACAGACCCCCTGTGCCCGCATGGCTAATCTGGCATCATATTTTTGCCAGGAGAACAACATGAAACCTACCCGCACTCTCGCCGCCGTCGTCGTGGCCGGCGCCGCCCTGCTCACCGGCTGCGCCAGCAACAGCAGCCAGCCGTACAACGACGGCTATGCCAGCGGCGGCTATGCCAGCGGCACCCGCTACGACAATGCCAACATGGGCTACGGCACCATCGAGTCGATCCAGGTGACCCAGGCTAACGGCCGCACCAGCGGCACCGGCGCACTGCTGGGCGGCGTGGTCGGCGCACTGGCCGGCAACCAGGTCGGCAGCGGCAGCGGCCGTACCGCCGCCACCGTGGCCGGCGGCGTCGCCGGTGCAGCGATCGGCAACCGCGTGGAAGGCAACCGCAACGCCACCGGCCAGGAGCTGTACCAGATCAACATCCGCATGGACAACGGCGAATACCGCACGGTGACCCAGGACAGCGTATATGACCTCCGTGTCGGCAACCGGGTTCGCCTGGTCGACGGCCGCGTCTATCGCTACTGACCCGCCTCAGGCGGTAGGCAGCGATGGGCGCGCTTTTGCTCGTCATCCTGCTGGTGGCCCTGGTCGGCGTACTGCCGACCTGGAGCCACAGCCGTACCTGGGGATATGGCCCGGTTGGCGTGACCGGCGTGCTGGTGATCGTGCTGGTCGTGTTGCTGCTGACCGGATGGCTGTAGACTGAACGGCCCTCGGGGCTGGAGGCAAGCATGGAACACTTGAACCGCCTGGTGCGCGGCGTTTGCGCCTGCGCACTGGGCACGGCCGCGCTCGCGGCGCAGGCGCAGACCGAGGCGCAACAGCCGCCGCAAGCGCAGGCACAAGCACAGACCCGGTCCGACACCGGCGCCGCCACGCGCAACACCGATGCCGTGGTCAACCCGACCGTCGCGCGGCAACAGGCGCGCGAGATCGCGCAAGGCGATCCGGCGCGCTGGTACCGCGACGATCCGAGCCGCCAGGCAAGAATGAAGACCCTGCAAAAGGAAATCGGCGCGGCGCTGCAGGAAGCGCAGAATGCGTGCAAGAAGCGCCCGTCCTCCGAGCGCAGCGCCTGCATGAAGGAAGCGCGCGCGACCTGGCAGCAGGACATGGCCCAGGCCAAGGCGCAGCTCGACCAGGAGCAATGAAGCCGGCGTGAGCCGGGTTCCCGATGAACAGGCTGGCCGCCTTGCGGCCGGCCCGCTTGCGTCCGTGCCCGGCGCGTCCGCGCGGCGCCCTCACCGCATCCTTGGCGTCGGTGGACATCGTTCTACGGGACCAATTTCCCGCCACCGGCGCCGGCGGTCCGTGCCCGCCTCCCCATGTGCCCGCAGGGCGTCGCCACCGAAGCCGCCAGACCAGCCCGCCTGCCGAGCGCGACATCGGCGAATGCATCAACGGTGGCAGCAATGACGTGACCAAGGACTGCCGCTCCGGCGGCTGAGCCGCCAGGACCGCATCGATGGCGGGCCTTCTTTCATCCCCACGCAACACCGCGCAGCGACCGCAGCCGCTGCATGCCCGGGTGTCCGTCGGCCGCCGCCGGAGCGGATCGCAGCGCATGCAGGGCGCACAAAAAAAGACGGCGTCCAATCCCCGATTGAGACGCCGCTCAAGCCCCACCATATTCCTGGCAGACTTCTTGTGCTTCTTGTCGCGCAGTGCAGTGCCGCTAGTGCGTCAACTGCTGCCGCGCCTTCCTGCGATTCAGATACCAGCCCAGCGCCCCCACCGCCAATGCCGCGCCCGCCACCGGCTTGCCCAGCCGGCGCTGGCGGACGAAGTTCACCACGGCCAGCGCGTATGGCATCAGCACCGACACGTTCGTGCCCGTGGGCTTGAGCAGCGCGTCGGCGCGCGCACGCAGAGCCCAGGTGGCATGGTCGATCGCCGAATGCAGCATCACTTCCGGCCGGGCCGCGTGCCGGATATGGGCCTTCGCGTGCGCCACGCCGGCGCGGAAGAACTCTCCTTCGCGCAGCAGCTCCTGCTTGCGGGCTACCGGATCCAGGCTATGCCTGTGACCCGCCAAACCAGTCGTTCCGTCATGATTGTGCATGATTCCTCCCCATCGTGTCGCCGCTTAGAGCAGCATGTCGCGGTCGTTCTTCAGTTCCTTCATGGTCGCAGGGAGTGCCAGCTTGTTTTGCTTCAGCATGGACAGTCCCTTCGCCACCAGCACCGCAGTGACGAGAAGAAAAATGACGAACATGATCAACAGGATCTTCCAGCCCATGGCGTCCCAGGCCAGCGCCACCACCATGGCCGTGCCGTAGGCGACGGCGAACCAGATCGAGAGCACGGCGACGGCAAACACCGCCACCAGCTCGATCACGTGGTTGCGCACCTCGGACAGCTCGAGCGCGGCCAGTTCCACCCGCGAGACGAGCAGGCCGAACACGCTCTTGCCCAGGCTGGAGATCCCGCCCATGAGGCCGGGGTTGTGCACTACGGTATCGTTTTTTTCCATGGCAGCCCCCGGCGCGGATTATTTGGAATTGCGGCTGAGCAGCACACCGAGCAGGATGCCGACACCGGCCGCGACGGCCATGGTGCGCCATGGGTTGTCCTTCACGTAGACATCGGCCTCGTGCGCCAGTTCCTTGCTCCTTTCCACGGCCTGACCCTGCATGTAGCTGGCCTTGCCGAGCGCACGGTCCAGCATTTCCATGCCGCGGTGACGCAGCTCGTCGGCCTTCTCGCCGGTCAGGTTGGCCGCCGCATGCAGCATCGACTGCGCATCGCGCACCAGCGCCTTCATGTCGGACTGGGTGGCGTAGGTGGCGCCGCTGATCGGGTGCTGGCTGTCGTTGCCGGAAGAGCGGTGAGTGTGATGCATGATGTACTCCTTTGTGTCGTTGTGATTGGTGGTATCGTCCGGCCTGCTTCAGGACAGCAGGTCGCGCATGTCGTCGGCGTGCTCCTCCTCGACCGCCATGATGTCGGTGAGCATCTTGACCGTGGTCGGATCCTTGTCGCCGATGGCCGCGATCATCTGGCGGTAGGATTCGATGGCCACCCGCTCGGCGATCAGGTCGGCGCGCACCATGGCCTGCACGTCCTCGGATTCGTCGTACTCGGCATGGCTGCGCGCGGTCAGCGTGGCCGGGTTGAAGTTCGGCGAGCCGTTCAGCTGGACGATGCGCTCGGCGATGCGGTCGGCGTGGTCCTGCTCCTGCTGGGCATGCTCGAGGAACTCGGCCTTGATGTGGCCGGTGTTGGGTCCGCTCACCGTGTAGTAGTGCCGCTTGTAGCGCAGCACGCACAGCAGCTCGGTGGCGAGCGCGTCGTTGAGCATCGCGATGACCGCTTCGCGGTCGGCCTGGTAGCCCTCGGTCACTGCGCCTTCGTCGAGGTTGGCCGCGGCGCGGCGGATCGCCGCGATGTCGAAGCCGTGCGCCAGCTTGGTCTTCTGTTCCATAGTCAATCCTTATAAGACGGTAAAAGCCTGCGGTGAACACCGGGCCGGGCGGCCCGGAACCGCCTCAGCGCCCGCCCGCGCGCGGCGGAATCTGCGCGCCCTCGTTCGACAGCACGATCTCGACCCGGCGGTTCAGCTGGCGGTTGCCCGCGCTATCGTTCGGCGCCACGGGGAAGGCTTCGCCATAGGCGCGCATCGCGATGCGCTCGCGCGGCACGCCCAGCTGGCCCAGCGCGGTGGCCACGGCGTTGGCGCGGCGCTGCGCCAGTTCCAGGTTATAGGTCTCGCTGCCGACACTGTCGGTAAACCCTTCGACCAGCACGCTGCGGTTCGGGTTCTGCGCCATCACGTCGGCCAGCTTGCGCAAGGTCGCCATGCCGTTCGGCGTCAGGCTGGACTTGTCGGTGCCGAACAGCACGTCGCCGATCGTCACCACATAGCCGCGCTCGGTCTTGACCGCGTGCAGTTCCACCAGCAGGGCTTCGAGCTGGGCTGCGCGCTGGGCCAGCGCCGCGTTCTGCTGCTGGGCGGCCTCGGCCTGGGCCTGGGCGGCGGCGGCCTGCTGCTGCGCCGTTGCGGCCTGGGCCTGTGCCGATGCGGCCTGGGCCTGGGCGGCCTCGGCTTCGCGCCGGGCGCGTTCGGCCTCGGCGGTGCGGGCTTCCAGGCGCACGGCGTCGCGTTCGCGCGAGGCATTCGCGATGTCGGCTTCGGCGGCCTTGGTCTTGGCCACTTCCTGGGCGGTGGCGATCTTCTGCTTGGCCAGGTAAGCCAGGCGGTCGATGTCGTTCAGGCTCTCGCGGCGCGCGGCGGCGGCGTTGGCCTGGTCGAGCGCATCGCTGGCCTGCTTGAATGCGAGCGGCGCATGGGTGGCGATCTGGGGATTATTGTTGGCGGCGACGAAATCGGCCCTGGCCTGGTCGAGGGTCGGCGTGGTCACCGGGGCGCTGGCGCAGGCAACGGCCAGCACGGCGGCGGCCAGCATCGAGATCACGGGTTTACGGTTGTTCATGGTCTGGTCCTCTTCTTGTTCGGGCGCCTTGGGCGCGGACGCATGGTGGCCGGCGCGCCGGCCTCCTGCGGCCGGGCGCCGGCGGCTGGACGCTTACCGCTGCTGTTGCGGCGGCTGCTGGGTAGTCCCCGACTGGCTGGTGCCCATCTGGGTGCTGCCGGCATTGGCGCGGTCGACTTCCTCGCGCAGCACCCGCAGGTCTTCGCTCAGCTGGTTGGCGGCGGCGTTGGCCTTGGCCGAGGTGGCCTTGCTCTGGGCCAGCTTGGCGTCGGCCTGGGCCTGGATCGCCAGTTCGCGCGCCAGCTTGTAGTCCTTGGCGGCGAGGGCCTGGTTTGCGCGCAGCATCTTCGAGCGCGCGGCCGACACCTCTTCGGGGGCCAGCTCGGCGGCTCCGGCGGCCACGGCGTTTTCGACGGCATGGCGCGATACCGCCACGTCGGCAGTCGCGGGCGCCTTCTGCTCGCTCGCGCAAGCGGCCAGCGCCAGCACCGCGCACAGGCAGCCGAGACGGGCCAGCTGCTTCGTCGGATGATTCTTGTCCATTGCAACTCTCCTGGTGAAGATAAGTTTAGACAAGGTTATAAACCTGTTATCGGAATCACTCGGTTCGCTGGCGCACATTGCCCCAGCGAAGGCTTCCGCCTTTCCCCTATGGGTGCGGCACCGCACATCAATACCGCCCTGCTTGCGCTACGCTCGGCCCAACAATCCCTACAGGAAGGACCGCCATGGCCGAGACGCCGACGCCAGCGGCCACGCATCCCCACGCCGGCCGCAAGAGCAAGAACAAGATCCTCTTGACCATCCTGGGCATCGCCGTGGCGCTGCCCGTGCTGGCCATCGTCTTCATCCTCACCTTCGACTGGAACCGCGCGCGCCCCTGGATCAACACCCGGGTCAGCGACGCGATCGACCGTCCCTTCGCGATCCGCGGCAATCTCGAGGTCGAGTGGGAAAGCCCCGCGAAGTCCATGGCGCCCGCCGAGCGCAGCTGGCGCGACCATATCCCCTGGCCCTATCTCTACGCCAACGATGTGTACGTGGGCAACCCCGCCAGCATGCCGGTGCGCGACATGGCCAGCGTACGCCAGTTCTCGTTCTCCCTCAATCCGTTCGCGCTGCTGCGCAAGACCATCCACATTCCCCTGCTGCGCTTCGATGCGCCGCGCGTGGACCTGCTGCGCACCGACGAAACGCACAACAACTGGACCTTCAAGCGCAACCAGGAAAAGTCGCGCTGGAAGCTCGACCTGGAGCGCGTGGTCCTGACCGACGGCGTGGTGCACATCAAGGATGCCGTGACCAAGGCCGACGTCACGGCCCAGGTGCGCACTCTCGACAAGGACCCGAAGTACGGCGTCGGCTGGACCCTGAGCGGCACCTACAACGGCGCCCCTGTGAAGGGCGGCGGCAAGGCAGGCGCGGTGCTCTCGCTCAAGCAGCAGAGCACGCCCTACCCCATCCAGGCCGACATGCGCTCCGGCAAAACGCGGATCGCCGTCGAAGGCACGGTGACGCGCCCGGCGAAGCTGGCGGCGCTCGACCTCAGGCTCGACCTGGCCGGCCCCAGCATGGACCAGCTGTATTACTTCACCAAGGTGCTGCTGCCCACCACCGGGCCATTCTCGACCTCGGGGCACCTGACGGGCACGCTCGGCGAGGACAGCAAGCGCTGGATCTACGAGGATTTCAAGGGCAAGGTCGGGTCGAGCGACATCGGCGGCCGGCTCGAATACGTCACCGGCGGCAAGCGCCCCACCCTCTCCGGCAACGTGCGCTCGAAGCAGCTGGTGTTCGCCGACCTGGCGCCGCTGATCGGCGCCGATTCCAACAAGGCCAAGCAGGAGCGCAATGCCGAGACCCTGCAGCCTGAGGGCAAGGTGCTGCCGGTCGAGGAATTCAAGACCGAGCGCTGGACCGTGCTGGACGCCGACGTGCGCTTCGCCGCCGACCGCGTCATCCGCGACAAGGCCCTGCCGATCAGCAAGCTGTCGACCCACCTCACCATGAAGGACGCGGTGCTCACCCTGGATCCGCTGGAGTTCGGCATGGCGGGCGGCACGGTGCGCTCCACCATCCGCCTGGACGGCAGCGGGCGCGAAGGCAAGAACGCGATCAAGTCCACGGCCAAGGTCGCGGCGCGCAAGATCCAGATCAAGCAGCTGTTCCCGCAGGTCGAGCAGATCCAGCAGGCGACGGTGGGCCAGGTCAATGGCGACGCCCAGCTGTCCGCGGTCGGCAACTCGGTGGCGAGCCTGCTGGCCCGCTCGAACGGCGAGCTGAAGGCCGTGATCGACCGTGGTACGGTGAGCAAGATGCTGCTGGAAATGGCTGGCCTCAATGTCGGTAACATCATCCTGACCAAGCTGTTCGGCGACAAACAGGTCCAGATCAATTGCGTGGCGGCCGATTTCGCCGTCGCCAACGGCATCGCCAAGACGCGCAGCTTCGTGGTCGACACCGAGGAAGCCCTGATCACGGTCGACGGCGCCGTCAACCTGGCGGGAGAACAGCTCGACCTGCGCATCAATCCGCAGACCAAGGCCTTGCGCATCTTCTCGCTGCGCGCGCCGCTCTACGTGCGCGGGCCGTTCAAGAAGCCCGACGTGTCGATCGACAAGGGCGTACTGGCACTGAAGGCCGGCGGCGCGGCGGCGCTGGCCGCGGCGGCGGCGCCGGTGGCCGCCCTGCTGCCCCTGATTAACGCGGGGCCGGGCGAGGACAGCGATTGCGCCCGCCTGGTGGCCCAGGCGAAGGAAAAACCGAGCGCTCCGCCGCCGGGCAAGGTCCAGCGGCGCTGAGCGCAGGCCCGCCGCGTGGCGAACTGTGCCGCATCGGTGTGTTGCCGAACAGATCACAATCGTGTGCGCGGCTATGCTGGCCTCAAGTCATCGAACATTGAACGCCGGAATGAACGGAAACCGCACCATGCAGCACTTCGGACCAACCGCCGCCCTGCTGGCTTGCCTGGCGATGGGGGCGCTGCCCGGGTGTGCCTCCACCGCGCCGGGGCGCGGCGTCGCCGAGATCGTCGACGACGCCGCGATCACGGCGGGCGTGAAGGCGGCGTTGGTGGGCGATCCGGAATTGAAGGCATCGAACATCAATGTCGAGACCTATCAAGGCGTCGTCCAGCTGAGCGGATTCGTGAGCTCGGCGGAGAGCGTGGCGGCCGCTGCAACGGCTGCCCGTACCGTAAGAGGCGTGAAATCGGTCAGGAACGACCTGCGCCTGAAATAGAACCCACCGATAGGAGATTCACCATGAAAACCATCAAACAGCTCGTCGTTACCGCATCGCTGGCAACCGCCGCCCTCGGCCTGGCCGGCTGCTCGGGCATGTCGCAGCAGGACAAGAACACCGCCATCGGCGCCGGCGCCGGCGCGGTCATCGGCGGCGCCCTGACCGGCGGCAGCGCGGCAGGCACCGTCGGCGGCGCTGCCGTCGGCGGCGTGATCGGCAACCAGGTCAAAAAGACCAACTAAGCCAGCAGTACACCGACAGGCGAACGCCCGGCATGGCCGGGCGTTTGTCTTTTTGTAAGCGAATGTTAATGACGGAATGACCACATGGCGGCCGCGGGCCGCCCCGGCTACATGAAGCTGTGCACCGGCAGCGCCCCCGCTTCCTTGACGATCTCGTAGCAGGTGCAGGAGGCCGCCGCCAGGCCTTCCGGGTCGAGGATCTCGATATTCCCGCGGCTGTAATTGATCAGCCCTTGCTGCTGCAGGGCGCTGGCCGCCTTGGTCACGCCCACGCGCCGCACCCCGAGGGCATGGGCCAGGAATTCATGGGTCAGGTGGAATCTGCTCGATTGCAGACGGTCGCGTGTTACTAACAGGGAACGCGCCAGGCGCGCCTCCAGCACATGGAAACGGCTGCAGACAGCGATCTGGATCGCCTGCGCCAGCAACTGGTCGGTGTAGCGGTAGAGCACCCGCTGCAGCGCGGGATTGCGCGCTACTTCCGCATGGAAACGGGCGCTATCCATGCGGCTCGCGTTGCCGGCGCGCTGCACGATCGCGCGCACCTGGGTGGTGTCGTGGCCCAGCGCGACGGTGGCGCCGAGCATGCCTTCGCGCCCGACCTGGCCCACTTCCAGGGTCATGCGGCCTTCGGCCACGCCGAGCAGCGAAACCAGGCAATCGTGTGGGAAATAGATGTGCTGGATAGGGTCGCCGGCTTCGCACAGCACCTCGCCGACCTCCACCTTCACCGGGTCGAGCAGGGGCAGCAGTTGCTCAAGCTCCTGAGGCGGCAAGGCCGCGAGCAGAAGGTTGCTGTGGTGCCCGGCGAGTTGCGGGGGCACAGCAAAATTCATCGTGTCCTCGTGGTGGGATTTCATGGGCTGCCTGGCGACATGTCGGATACATTTGCAAACAATTTAGGCCAGCGTAACGGCGCGTCCCCTGCGAGTATGTACGGTGACGCACGGAAGTGCAGTTCGTTCCTAGAGACAATGTTTGCTCGAATGGGCAAGCTGCGCTGCCTCGTGGATCAACCGAAAGGACAAGACATGAACACCACCCCGACTTCCCCCGTGAAGGGCCGCCTTCACCCATTGATGATCCTGGCCGCGCTCGCCGTCCTGCTGTTCTGCATGATCGGCACCGCGGCGATCATGGGCTGGATCCCCTCTTCCATCGGCGGCAACGCCAACCGCCAGCTGAGCGAGGCCGACCGCGTGGCCCTGGCCGCAGCCCTGCCGCAGGGCGCGCCGCAACCGGCCCCGGGCGTGGTGCCGCTGGCGCCCGCGCAGCAGGCCGGCATGGCCCAGGCTTATGCGCCCCAGCCCGGCGCGGCCTATCCGGCGCAGCCTGCGCCGCAGGCCTATGTCCAGCCGCAGCCGCCGGCCCCCGTGGTGCACGAGCCTGAGCCGGTGAGCAAGCCGGCTCCCAGGAAAGCCACCCAGGTCGCCGCCGCCGACAGCGGCCGCAACTGGTGCTCGAACTGCGGCAACGTCGAATCGGTCCGCACCATCAAGCAGCGCGCCGAAGGCAGCGGCCTGGGCGCGGCCGGCGGCGCGGTGCTGGGCGGCCTGCTGGGCAACCAGATCGGCGACGGCAGCGGGCGCAAGATCGCCACCGCCGCGGGCGCCATCGGCGGCGCCGTGGTCGGCAACCAGGTCGAAGGCAACATGAAGGCCACCACCAGCTATGAAATCCGGGTACGCCTGGACGACGGCACCCTGCGCACCTTCCGCCAGAGCAGCCCGCCGCAATGGCGCTCGGGCGACCGCGTGCGCATCGTCAAGGGCCGCCTGCGCTCGGTCGCCTGAGCCGTCGCACCCCTGCTCCGGACCCATCACGCATGATTAGCACAGGGCCGGTTTTCCGCCAGGAGACCGGCCAAAATTTTCTAATTGGCAATGTGCGGCAGCGCACGGAAGAACGGATGAGCTACCCCGAAAATGGATCCACGCTGAAACAAAGTGGCGGTGAGGCAACTAAACCATCGAGGGAGAAGCGACATGAACAGCCTGGCGTGGATTGGCATCATCATCTGGGGAGTGGTCATCACCGGTTTCGGCCTGCTGTCGGCCGAGCCCCCGTCGGAAGCGAGCGGCACGCTGCAAGCGCACGACGTCGTATTCCTGGTGGCGGGCGGCCTGCTGACCTGCCTGATCGGCGTCACCGGCCTGATGGGCCTGATGGGTTGGATCCCCGGATTGCGCACGGAAAAAAGTTGTGTTTAATGTACGCCATCGTACGGTGCTCGAGTACGGCGGAAAGCATACTGGAATCACAGCGCACACAGCGCAAGATACTCTGTCAAGGAGGCCATTATGCTCTACACCATCGCCGTTATCCTCATCGTCCTTTGGCTGCTGGGCCTGGTGACGTCGTACACCATCGGCGGCTTCATCCACATTCTGCTGGTTGTTGCCGTCATCATGATTCTGGTACGACTGATCAGCGGGCGCGGCATCTAGCGAGGCGACATCTGATCGATGCGCCGTTTTTGTAAGACCAATCCGTTTCGCGGTCGCGCCTGAACGGGGTGCGACTCCGAAACGGATTTTTATGTTGAGGAGAATTCTATGCATAGCAAACTGACCAAATCGGCCGTCGCCGCAGCCCTCGTGGCACTCACCGCCAGCGGCTGCGCCGACATGAGCGCCACCCAGCGCGGCACCGCCACCGGCGCCGGCATCGGCGCGGGCCTGGGCGCGATCATCGGCGGCACCACCAGCGGCGGCGGCAGCGGCCGCGCGACCCGCGGCGCCGTGCTCGGCGGCGCGGCCGGCGCAGTGATCGGCAACATCTGGTCCAAGCGCATGGAGGCGCAGAAGCAGCAGATGGAACAGGCCACCCGCGGCACCGGCGTGCAGGTCACCCAGACCCAGGACAACCGCCTGAAACTGGAAATCCCGAGCGACGTGTCGTTCGATACCGGACGTTCGGACATCAAGTCCAACTTCCAGCCGGTGCTGGAGCGTTTCGCCCAGACCCTGCAGGAAAATCCGGCCACCACCGTGACCATCATCGGCCACACGGACAGCACCGGCACCCCGGACATCAACCAGCCGCTGTCGGTCGACCGCGCCGCGCGCACCCGCGACTACCTGGCCGGCCGCGGCGTGAACCCGAACCGCATCACCATCGAAGGCCGCGGCGAGCGCGAACCGATCGCGTCGAACAACGATGCGTCGGGACGTGCGCGCAACCGCCGTGTCGAGATTTATGTGGCGGAGCGTGCGCAGGGCTGATGGCACTGCCGCGATTCGTTGCGCGGAAAGCTGCCGGTGGAGACCGGCAGCTTTTTTTATTTCCGGCCGCGGTAAGACCGTCGCTCCGGGCTGGCGGCAGCTGGAGCGGTGCGCAAGCGACTGGCGCCCAGGGGTATCCTGAGCGCATACGCACAGGAGGCTTTATGACCGCCGACGACCGCATCCGCATCATCAAGGAAGACATCCTCTCCGACAACTACTTCCAGCTCAAGAAGCTCAGCTACGAACAGCGCCGCCGGGACGGCAGCTGGCAGCGCCAGACGCGCGAAGTCTACGCCAACGCCTCGGGCGTGGCCGTGCTGCTCTACGACCCCGAACGCCGCACCGTGCTGCTGACGCGCCAGTTCCGCCCGGGCGCGCGCCTGGCGGGCCACGACGGCTTCCTGGTCGAAGTGCCGGCCGGGATACTCGACGATGCCAGCCCCGAGGACCGCATCCGCGCCGAGCTGATGGAGGAAACGGGCTTCGAGGCGCGCAAGCTGCGCAAGCTGATGAGCCTGTTCGCCAGCCCGAGCTCATCGACGGAACAGGTCCACTACTTCCTGGGCGAATACGGCAAGGCCGGCAAGAAGGAGGAAGGCGGCGGGGAACCGGAGGAAGGCGAGGACATCGAAGTCCTCGAGATGGACATCGACCAGGCCCTGCGGCAGGTGCGGGACGGCGGCATCCGCGACGCCAAGACCGTGATCCTGCTGCAGGCCCTGAACGAAGAACTCAGGACGCCTCGGTGAAGGCCAGGTAGAGTTCGCGGGCGCGGCGCGCCACGGGACCGGCTTCCAGCGAGCGGCCCTCGTAGCGCGTGCACGGCGTCACCTTGCCGTAGTTGCCGGTGCTGAAGATCTCGCGCGCCGAGTCCAGTTCTTCCGGCTTGACGCTGCGCTCTTCCACCTGCACGCCTTCCTGCGCCAGCAAAGCGATCACGCGCGCGCGGGTGATGCCGGCCAGGAAGGTGCCGTTCAGGGCCGGGGTCACGAGCTTGCCGTCTCCGGTGACCAGGAACAGGTTCGAGGACGCGAACTCCGCCACGTTGCCGGCGGCGTCCAGCATGATCGCCTGGTCGAAGCCGCGCTCCTTGGCTTCACGCATGGCGCGGGTGGAGTTGGCGTACAGGGCCGAGGCCTTGGCGTCGGTCGGGGCCATGCTCGGCTGCGGACGGTGCAGGGTCGACAGGCAGGCCGAGAAACCGGCGAAGGGCGGCAGCGGCGCGTCGAACAGGGTCAGGGCGAACTGGCTCTTCTCGGCCACCGGGATCAGGAAACCCTCGGAGCCGAACACCAGCGGGCGGATGTAGAGCTCGGCGTCCGCCGGGAACCTGGCCACGCCTTCACGCACCAGCTGCTCCATCTCGTCCACGCTCAGCGGGCAGCGCAGGCCCAGTTTTTCCGCCGATGCGATCACGCGCTCCAGGTGCGGGCGCAGGTCCGGCAGCTTGCCGCGGATCGCGCGCGCGCCGTCGAAGACAGAGGAACCCAGCCACAGGCTGTGGTCCATCGCGCCATACAGAGGAGTGTTGCCTTCGGCCCATTGGCCGTTGAAATAAGTCAGGTACATGTTCTTCCACGTTGGTAACAAAATCGGTCCAGTGTATCGGCTTCCGCGGCCATCCGTCCAGTCTGTACAGCCGGCTTACTGTTCGTTGCCGAACCATGTCGACCGCCCTCCTCGCGTACACTGAGGCTTTCCAACAACGTTGTCTTCCATGCTAGCCATTCTCGAACAGATCGACCCGGACACCGGCGACATCGACTTGCTGGTGCAGCTCGTCTGCCAGCTGCGGCCGCGCCAGCGCTGGCTGTGGCAGCAGCCGGACGATCCGGCGAAGAACGTGCGCACCCTGACCCAGCTGCTCAAGGGTAATCCCGAGCAGGCCTGGGCGCTGCGCCGCTACGTCACGACCCTGCTCGAGCGCCGCCGCCATACCAGCCTGTACAGCGATATCGGGATCCTCTCGAACGATGGCTTCGTCACCGAGCTGAAACGCCGCGTCACCTACCGCTTCCTGCCGCCCGCGCTCGAGGACCTGTATTTGTCGGACGCCCTGGACCAGGTGCTGTACCGCGAGGACGACTACGAATGGATCCGCGAGGTGCCCACCGCCGACTGGCTGGAGCTGTTCGACGTGGTCGCCGACGCCCCGCCGCCCCAGGATGCGGCGCCGGACCGCGCGCGCCTGGTGACGGTGATGGGCCTGCTGGACGCGATCCGCACCCTGTCCTGCCGCATCTGCGCGCTCGGCCTGGAGCCGCGCCTGGTGCACAGCTACAGCCAGATCGAGGATTTCGATTCGCCTTTCCTGATGCAGAACATCGAGGTCAACCGCTACCTCGACGAATACGGCCGCTACCTCGAGGGCCGGATCGGGCAGCCCGAGGATGCGCGCCACCTGCTGGTGATGCTCGACCAGTGCCAGGAGGTGGTGGCCAAGATCCGCCGCGGCGCGCTCTCGTCCGGCACCAGCGTCGCCCTCACCTACCTGCTGGTGGCCCTGCACCAGAGTCTCGAGCGCCTGCACAAGCTGCTGTACCTGGTGGACGTGAGCGGCGACCTGCCCTCCGCTCCCAGCCTGGACCTGGACGCCCTCGCCACCAGCGCGAGCAGGCCGGGGCCGGCCGAGCCGGTGGTGAGCGACCGCCGCCTGGCGGCGGTCGACCTGGCCCAGGAACTGATCGAGGCCCACAACACCAAGTACCGCATCCGCGGCCTGCTGCGCGACAACGTCGACCTGCTGGCGCGCAACGTGACCGAGAACGCCAGCCGCACCGGCGAGCACTACATCGCCGAAAGCCGCCGCGACCTGCGCCACATGTTCTGGGCGGCGAGCGGCGCCGGCTTCATCGTCGGCTTCATGGCGATGTTCAAGATCCTGCTGGGCACCCTGCGCAGCGCGCCGCTGGTCGAGGCCTTCCTGTTCTCGATGAACTACTCGCTCGGCTTCGTGCTGGTGCACATCCTGCATTTCACCATCGCCACCAAGCAGCCGGCCATGACGGCCCAGCGCATCGCCGCCTCGCTGCACCGCGCCGACAACGGGCGCGGGGTCGACGTGGACCGCATGGCGGAGCTGGTCAACAAGGTGTTCCGCACCCAGATGGTCGCCGTGGTGGGCAACGTGCTGCTGGCCTTCCCGGTGGCCTGGGCCCTGGCCGAAGCCTGGGTCTGGTTCACCGGCCGCCACCTGGTGGACCCGGCCAAGGCCCACCACCTGCTGGCCGATGTCGACCCGATCCACACCCCGGCCGTGTTCTACGCCGCGATCGCCGGCGTCTGGCTGTTCGTGGCCGGCCTGATCTCGGGCTACTACGACAACAAGGCCTTGTACACGCGCATGGGCCAGCGCGTGCGCCAGTTGCGCGGCCTGCGGCGCGTGCTGGGCGCCGAGCGCCTGGGGCGCTTCGCCCAGTATGTCGAGGACAATCTCGGCGGCCTGATGGGTAACTTCTTCTTCGGCATCCTGCTCGGCACCACCGGCACCGTGGGCTACCTGCTCGGCTTGCCGCTCGACATCCGCCACATCACCTTCTCCACCGCCAACGTGGCCACCGCGCTGGTCGGCCTGGACTACGACCTGACCCATGCGCAGCTGGGCAACGCGGCGCTGGGCGTGTTCCTGATCGGCGCCGCCAACCTGCTGGTGAGCTTCGGCCTGGCGCTGTGGGTGGCCCTGCGGGCCCGCAAGATCCGTTTCAAGCGCGGCATCCTGCTGCTGCGCGCCCTCGGCCGGCGCTTCGCCTATTCGCCGGTCGAGTTCTTCATCGGCCCCAAGTTCCAGACCTTGCCGCCGCCCGACCCGCACACCCTGAGGGGAACGAAATGAACAAGCACCGCTTCAGCGCATGGGCCGCCTTCCTGGCCTTCGTGTGCGTGGTCGCCTCGTGCAAGACCCTGCCCGACGCCGACCGCCTGCCGGACCAGCCCTCCAAGGCGACCCCGACCGTCGCCACCCCGCGCGGCGCCCTCGACAAGAAAAAGGCCGCCGCCCTGCTGGCGCGGCGCTGGGCCAACGCCACGCCCGACCTCAAGCAGCTTGCGGTGCTGGAGGAACAGGCCACGGGCGTGCCCCTCATCGCCGGCAACAAGGTGGACCTGCTGTTCGACGGCCCGGCCACGATCCGCGCCATGATGGACGCGGCGCGCGCCGCCACCACCTCGATCAACCTCGAGACCTATATCTTCGACCAGGACCCGGTGGGCCTGGAGTTCGCCGAGCTGCTGATCGAGAAGCGGCGCCAGGGGGTAGTGGTGAACATCATCGCCGACGGCGTCGGCACCCTGGCCACGCCCAAGGAGTTCTTCGAGCACCTGCGCGCGGGCGGGCTCAACGTCCTGATCTTCAACCCGGTGAATCCGGCCCAGCGCCCCGGCAAGTGGCAGCTGAACAACCGCGACCACCGCAAGATCATGGTGGTCGACGGCAAGGTCGCTTTCACGGGCGGCATCAACATCAGCGAGACCTATGCCAACAGCTCGCTGTTCCGCTCGCGCATGAAGGCCGGCACCGCCGACGCCAGGAAGGTCGGCTGGCGCGACACCCACATCCGCATCGAGGGCCCGGCGGTGGCGGCCCTGCAGTACGCCTTCATCGACAACTGGATCAGCCAGGAGGCGGGCGAACTGCCCAAGGTCGACTACTTCCCGCACCTGGCGCCGGCGGGCGACAAGGTGGTGCGCGTGCTGGCCACCACGCCGGAGCGCGATTCCGAGATCTACAAGGCGCTGCTGCTGGCGATTAACGAGGCCAAGAAATCGGTCCACATCACCTCGGCCTATTTCGTGCCGGACCAGCAGACGGTGGACGCGCTGATCGGCGCCGCCAAGCGGGGCGTGGACGTGAAGCTGGTGCTGCCCGGCGTGTCGGACCACGACTTCATCAAGTACGCGGGCCAGTCCTTCTACGACCAGCTCCTGAAGGGCGGCGTGCACATCTACCAGCTGCAGGTGGCGGTGCTGCACGCGAAGACGGCCGTCATCGACGGCGTGTGGTCGACGATCGGCTCGGCCAATATCGACCGCCGCAGCTTCATTCACAATTACGAGATCAACGTGGTCGTGCTCGATCCGGCCTTCGGGCTCGCCATGGAAAGCGCGTTCAACGAAGACTTGCGCGACTCGAAGGAAGTCACGCTCGAACAATGGCGCCGCCGCCCGTGGATGGACCGCATTCGTGAGATGCTGTCGCGGCTGACCGAATATTGGATCTGAGGTTCAGGGTCGATGGTCCAGGCTTCGACCGAGCCGGTCTACAGCCCGGCCGCCAGCATGCCGTCGATGTGTGGCGTCCACACATTCCCATTGCGCATGAACTTCTCCGTGTTCACCACGTGGAAGTCCTTGTGCACCACGTCCCATCCATAACGGTCGATCTCGACTTTCTGCTGTTCGACCCTGATCACGTTAAAAGAGTTCACCTCGCCGCGTCCGCGGGTCGAGGTCGCGGTGCCGGCCTGCACCACCAGGGCCGCGTACTCGCTGATCTCGTAGCGCTCCGCCGTGCTGCCGGCGTGGCTGGCGTGCATGTGCCCGGCCAGCAGGATGTCCACGCCGGTCTCCGCGAACACCTTCATCGCCATCGGCGCGCGGTTCACCAGGTCGCGTTCCTCGAAGTGCTCGGGCAGGTCGAAGGGATGATGGGTCACGATGATGCGCGTGAGGGACGGCCCCAGGCCGGACAGGCACTTGCGGATGTCCTCCACCTGCCGGCGGCTGACGCGCCCGTCCTTGATGGTCAGCGAGCGCGCCGTGTTCACGCCCAGCACGGCGATCTCGTCGTCGATGTAGACCGGGTCGAGGTCGTCGGTGATGTAGCGCTTGTAGCGCGCCAGCGGCAGCACGAAGCGGCGGAACACGTTGTACAGCGAAATGTCGTGGTTGCCCGGCACGATGATCTGCGGCCCCGGCAAGGTGTCGAGGAAGGCGCGCGCCTCCTCGAACTGCTCGGGGCGGGCGCGCTGGGTCAGGTCGCCCGAGACCACCAGCACGTCCGGCGCGATGCGCTCGACCAGCTCGCGCAGCGGCGCCAGCAGTTCTTGGTCGACACGGCCGAAATGGAGGTCGGACAGGTGGACGAGGGTACGCATCGGATTTCCTTTCAGACTTCCTGAGGGGGCGCGCTGCCGGTGCGGCGCCGCTGGCGCGCCGCGCTGCGCCGGTTGAAGGTGACGGCGGCGGTGATGCAGACGGCCAGCCATCCGCAGCCCTCGAGCATGCCCGCCAGCACGTCGGTCAGGTAGTGCGCGCCCAGGTACAGGCGCGAGAACGCCACCGTGAAGATCATCGCCGCGGCCGGCACGAAGGGCAGCACCCTCCCCGGCCAGCTGCGCGCGCGGCGCGCCGCGTAGCAGGCGAGGAAGCCGTAGAACACGGTGGCGGCCAGCGCGTGGCCGCTGGGGAAGCTGTAGGTGCTCAGGGTCAGGATGGGCTCGACGAAATGCGGCCTGGCGCGCTCGAAGGTGTGCTTGAGCGCGACGTTGAGCAGCATGCCGCCGGGGACCGAGGCGATCAGGGCCACGATCCAGTACCGGTGCCCGCGCCGGAGCAGCCAGATGCCCGCGATGGCGGTCAGCGCCAGCATGCCGGGCGTGCTGTGCATGTGGGTGACCAGCAGCAGCACCTCGCGCAGCGGGCCGCCCTGGCGCGCGTGATCGTGGAGCCAGTTGGCGACTTCGAGGTCGGTCTGGGTGATCGGGGCGCCTGCGACGACCGCGCCTGCCAGGCGGGCAAAGACGGCCATGGCGGCCAGCAGCATGGCGACCCCGAGCGTGAGATGGAGTCCGAATTCGCCTTCGGGCGAGAAGCGCGCCGCGGCGAAGCGGTGCAGGCGGGGGGTGACCTTGTTCAGCATGCTGCGCGATATGGGGCCTATTGGCGAAAAAACCACACAAATATTTTTTTACTGTATGCCTGCACAGTACTGTGGACATATACAGTAGTTGTTGCTATTCTTCATTCATCGACAACAAACAACGATAAAAGGAAAAACGCCATGACCACTCTGAACAGCTCCTTCGGCCTGGAATACGCACCTGTCCCTTTTATGGCCCGCATCGGCCGCCGCGAAATCCGCGTCACCCGTGATTTCCGCAAGCGCTTCTATGCGGTGAACCCGATCATCGAATGCGACACCGGCGTCGATGCAGGCCACGTCGAGATCCTGCTGTTCCGCCGCTGGCTGCTGGTGCTGTCCAAGGCCAAGTAAGCTGCCGCCCAGGCACGGCGGCATGCAAGGGCCGTAGGCTTCAAGGCCGAACCTCTCAGGAAGCGCGCGCATCAAGCTCCGCACGCGTCCAAAACCGCAGGCAGCAAAATCCGCATATTGTTAGGCGAAACTATTCGTTCTCTTCGGATGGGCCGGAACTCTACTCTAGCGTTTCCGAACCCACCGAAAGACAGAACATGTTTCGCAAAACCTTTATCCGTTCGCTGGCAGTCCTGACGCTGCTGGCCCAGGCCCCAGTCTTTGCGGCCGACGTCACCCTGCTCAACGTATCCTACGATCCGACGCGCGAGCTGTATCAGGATTTCGACAGCGCCTTCGCCAGGCACTGGAAGGCCAAGACCGGCGACAACGTGACGGTCAAGCAGTCGCATGGCGGCTCGGGCAAGCAAGCGCGTGCCGTGATCGACGGCTTGTCGGCCGACGTCGTCACCCTGGCCTTGGCCTATGACATCGATGCTATCAGCGAACGTGGGCTGGTCGCGCCCGGTTGGGAAAAGCGCCTGGCCTACCGCAGCGCGCCCTATACCTCGACCATCGTGTTCCTGGTCCGTAAGGGCAACCCGAAACAGATCCGCGACTGGGGCGACCTGGTCAAGCCGGGCGTGTCCGTGATCACGCCGAACCCGAAGACCTCGGGCGGCGCACGCTGGAACCACCTGGCTGCCTATGGCTACGCGCTGCGCCAGCCGGGCGCCTCGCCGCAAACCGCGCGCGACTACCTGGCCAAGCTGTACAAGAACGTGCCGGTGCTCGACTCGGGCGCCCGCGGCGCCACCACCACCTTCGTCGAGCGCGGCATCGGCGACGTGCTGCTGGCCTGGGAAAACGAAGCCTTGCTGGCCCTGCGCGAGCTGGGCCCGGACAAGTTCGAGATCGTCGCGCCGTCGATCAGCATCCTGGCCGAGCCGCCGGTGGCCGTGGTCGACAAGAACGTCGACAGGAAAGGCACGCGCAAGGTGGCCCAGGCTTACCTGGAATACCTGTACAGCGTCGAAGGCCAGGAAATCATCGCCAAGAACTATTACCGTCCGGCGGTGGACCGCTACGCCAGGAAGTACGCGACCCAGTTTCCGAACATCAAGCTGTTCCCGATCAGCGAACTGGGCGGCTGGACGCAGGCGCAGAAGGCCCACTTCGCCGATGGCGGGGTGTTCGATCAGATCTATCAGCCGGGTAAATAATGGCGTGAACCACGTGGCGGCGGGGGCAGCTTCCGTTCCGCCCTGCCGCCCGGCGGCCGTGTTCCCCTGCTCCTCCTTCTCTACCTTGCCTGTCGCATCCGCTCGCGGGCTTCTTCGTCCGTCCAAAAAGAAGCCTTGAAATCCCCCCATCGGCCACGACGTGATTAGTTCGTCAATGCGTGGCCTGCCCGTTTCTCCCCGGCAGTCCTTCCGCACTACCGCCAAGGAAAGGAACTCGTCATGTCAGTCAAACTCCGCAAGCTCAACGAACAGGTCATGGTCATCACCGGCGCCACCAGCGGCATCGGCCTGACCACGGCACGCATGGCTGCCGACCAGGGCGCCAAACTGGTGCTGGCCGCGCGCGCCGCCGAGGCCCTCGACGAACTGGCGAGCGAATTGCGCGTGCGCGGCGTCGAGGTCGCCACGGTCGCCGCCGACGTCGGCAACCCGGCGGACGTCGAGCGCATCGGCCAGGCCGCGATGGAACGCTTCGGCCGCATCGACACCTGGGTCAACAATGCCGGCATCTCGGTCTTCGGCCGCCTGGAGGACGTCGCGCCCGAAGACCACCATCGCCTGTTCCAGACCAACTTCTGGGGCGTGGTCAACGGTTCGCTGGAAGCGGTCAAGCGCATGAAGACGCGCGGCGGCGGCGCCATCATCAATGTAGGCAGCGAAGTGTCCGACCGCGCCATCCCGCTTCAGGGCATGTACTCGGCCTCGAAGCACGCCGTCAAGGCCTTCACGGATTCGCTGAGGATGGAACTGGAAAAGGAAGATGCGCCGCTGTCGGTCACCCTGGTCAAGCCGGCGGCGATCGACACCATGTTCGTGAAGCATGCGAAGAACTACCTGGACAAGGAACCGGCCCTGCCGCCGCCGATCTACGCGCCGGAAGTGGTGGCCGAAGCCATCCTGCACGCCGCCCAGGCGCCCAAGCGGGACGTGTTCGCGGGGAGCGCCTCGAAGCTGATCTCGGCCGGCTCGCGCGCCATGCCGCGCCTGTTCGACCGCTACATGCGGGCGACCATGTTCCGCCAGCAGAAATCCGACATCGCCACCCAGCCGGGCCGCCGCGACGCGCTGCACGGCCCGAATCCGGCGCATGAACTGCGCCAGCGCCAGGGCATGCCGGGCCACATCCACGAGCGCAGCCTGTACACCAAGGCCAGCCTGCGCGCGACGCCCCTGCTCACCGCCCTGCTGGGCGGCGGAGCCTTATTTGCGGCCTGGACCCTGTCCAGGCGGTTTGCTCGATAGGAAGTCGGTGTCCTCCTCGGTCAGCGGCAGATCGGGGATGGACTCGATATGGTCGGTGTCGATGTCGGCACCGTCCTTGACCACCGTGTCGCGGCCCGCCGCGGCGCGCTCGCCGGTGCCGCCCACGTCGCTGTCACCCGAGAAGTTGGCGTCGCCCACGTCCGGGCCGGCGGTGTCGCCCGCATGGCTCATCTCCAGGTCCGAGGTGGTGCCTTCGTCGAAGTCCAGCATCTGCTCCGGGTCAAGGTTGCCGGCGAAGCCGGGGCCGCCCACCACGTCGCTGCCGGTGTCGGAAATATCGCTCGGTCCGAGCGCGTCGATGCCATGGCCCTTGCCGAGGCTGCGGTCCGGACGTTCCGGGAAGTTATCCGGATCAAGTGTGCTAGTTCCAGTCATGATGCCTCCAGTAGATGATCGTTGAACCATGGAGACAGGGTACTGAAATTTGCCTTGCGGCGGCGCAGCGCACGCCGCGTGCAGGTGAGCAGTTCAGAACGAGCGCCGCATGCCGACGTTGACGGCCAGGCCGTTGCCCGTGGGTGCGCCGGCCGGCGCACCGTTCAGGTGCTGGATGCGCGAACAGGCGGCATAGAAATCCATGCGCCGCGACACCGCATAGCTGGCGCCGACGGCGATCTGGCGCGCGTCGCGGTTGGCCGGATCGCGGTCGTTCTTGCGGATGTAGGAAGCCAGCAAGGTGGTCGCATGGCCGAGCGGCACGGCCACGCCGGCCAGCACGTCGCGGCTGTTGGTCGAGGGCGTGGAGGCGATGCCGGCGCCATAGGGATTGTCGGGATTGAACAGCGGCGAGCTGCCCCAGCCGCGGCTGGCGCTGTAGGCCGCGTAGGCGGTGCCCCAGCCGAAGCGCATGTTGGCCGCGAGAATGGAATTCTTGGCCGCCATGCTGATGCCGACCTGGTCGTAGCGCGTCACCTTGGCGACGTTGCGGTTCTGGTGGGCGGCGCGGATGGTCAGCGGGCCGGCGCTGAAGCCGAGCGACATGCCCCAGGCGCGCCCGGACGGCGAGCCGTCGATGTCGCCCTTGTCCCAGGCGGCGCCGGTGGACAGGCCGGCGAAGCGCCCCTGGTAGTTCATGCTGTCGCCGGCGCGCGGGCCGCTGGGCAGGCTGGCTCCGGCCAGGCCGCCGTGGAAAGGATCGCCCACGTCATTGAGCGCCGTGTACTCGAGGCTGTACTGGCGGCCGACGGTCAGTGCGCCGCCCTTGCCGCCTTTGCGGCTTTTGGGCGCCTGGTCCCGTTCGGAAACGGTCTCGACGGTAAAGAGCGCGGGCGCATCCTGGGCCGCGCCCGCGGACGGTCGCGCGCCGTCGCGGCACTTGTCGGTGCAGACATATTCCTTGACTGCCGTGGCGCCCGCGCTCCCGGCCGGAGCGGCATGGTTCTGCGCCGCGGCGCATGCCGCACTCCCTCCGAGCACGGCACATGCGACGATTGACATTCTCATGGCGTCATCCCTCTCTGACGCTACTTTCCGTCTGTTTGGCGAGCCGATCTGTCTAATACTTCACATAAAACTCAGATTACGCCTAAACGTGAGGAAGGGCTAGCCGCCGGGCCAAACTTTCAAGCTTCAATGTCGTTCGGCACCGTACAATGACCCCCGTCAACCCAACCGCATAAAGGACAAGGACCTCGCATGAGACACGCCTCCCGCCCTCTTTCCCTGCTCGCCATCGCCTTGTGCGCGACGTTCGCGCCGCCGCAAGTTTCCGCTCAGCAAGCGAACAGCCCGGCAGTGGTCGACCATGTGGCGTGGTCGCGCAATGCCAACATCTACGAAGTCAACATCCGCCAGTACACCAAAGAGGGGACCTTCAACGCCTTCGCCGCCCACCTGCCGCGCCTGCGCAAGATGGGCATCGACATCCTGTGGCTGATGCCGGTGCATCCGATCGGCGAAAAGAACCGCAAGGGCCCGCTCGGCAGCTATTACGCGGTGCGCGACTACAAGGGCATCAATCCGGACTACGGCAGCATGGACGACTTCAAGCGCCTGGTGCAGCAGGCGCACGGGCTCGGCATGCGCGTGATCATCGACTGGGTCGCCAACCACACCGCCTTCGACAACCCCTGGACCGTCGAGCATGCCGACTGGTACCTGAAGAACGAGAAAGGCGAGATCTATCCGGTCACCTATCTGGAAGGCGCCGAGCCGGAGTACTGGACCGACGTGACCGGCCTCGACTGGAAGCAGCCGGGCTTGTGGAAAGGCATGGCGGACGCCATGGCCTTCTGGGTGCGCGAAGCCGACATCGACGGCTTCCGCGCCGACGTCTCGGCCAAGGTGCCGCTGGCCTTCTGGGTGCAGGCGCGCGCCGAGCTGGAGAAGATCAAGCCGGTGTTCATGCTGGCCGAAGCCTGGCAGCCGGACCAGCACCAGGCCTTCGACATGACTTACGGCTGGGATACGCTGGGCATCTTCAAGGATATCGCCAAGGGCAAGGCCGATGCCCGGGCGCTGAAGGACTTCCTGGCCCAGCCGAAGGTGGCGTATCCGGAGTACGCCTACCGGATGCGTTTCACCACCAATCACGACGAGAACTCCTGGCATGGCAGCGACAAGGAACATTACGGGCCGGCCTTCAAGGCGATGGCGGTGCTGGCGGCGACCCTGCCCGGCATGCCGCTCATCTATGGCGGCCAGGAATCGGGCTTGAACAAGCGCCTCGAATTCTTCAAGAAGGATCCGATCGAGTGGAAGGATTATCCGTACGCGTCCTTCTATGCGGGACTACTCAAGCTCAAGCATGAAAACCGCGCGCTGTGGAACGGTCAGTATGGCGGCGCGGTGCAGGTGCTGGACACCGGGAACGACAAGGTGTTCGCGTTCCGGCGCGAGAAGGATGGCAATGCGGTGGGCGTGACCGTCAACCTCAGCGGAGTGAAGCAGCAGTACACGCAGCCGGGCAACGCGGCAAAGCGGACGCTCGCGGCCTGGGATTACCGGATCGAGGCCCCGAAGAAGTGATGCAGGCGCGGGCCGGCGAGCCTAGCGGCGCAACGCGCCGAAGGCGGCCGGCTCCCATTCGCGCAGCGCCAGCAGCAGGCCGGTCCCCTTCCTCTGCGCCAGCGGCGCCGCCAGGCTCTCCTCGTGCAGCTGGGCGAAGCGCGTCCTCAGCTGCCTCAGCTCGGCGCGCAGCTTGGCCTGGGCGCTCTCGGTCAGCATGCCATGCGCAAAGTCCAGCGATTCGCCGGCCTGGCCGAAGGCGCCATCGAGGAAGTCCGGCATCCCCTGCTCGCGGAAATAACGCCGGATCGGCCCATCGGGCAGCCAATCGAAATCGCGCGCCACGTTCAAGCGGATGCGATTCCCCGGCAGCAGCGTGATCAGCTGCAGCCGGTCCAGGCGCAGCAGGTGCTGCACGCACTCGGCCTCGCTCAGGCGGTACACGGCCTGCATCTCGGCCATGCTCCAGTGATTCAGCGCGCACACGGCCACCAGCAGCAGCTTGGCCTCCGACACCATCTCGGTTTCCTGTTCCGCGCTCAGGGTGCGCAGGCGGCGCTGGCCATCCTGTGCTTCCTGCGCCAGCTCGGCCAGGGTAAAGCCGAGCAGGTTGCAGACCTCGACCACGCGGTCCAGGGTGAACTGCTCGGTCGCGAACAGGCGCTTGACGCTGGGCTCGGACAGGCCGAGCGAGCGGGCGACGTCGCGGTAGGTCATGCCCTGCAGCTTGAGCTGGCGCTTCAGGGTATGGATGAGGAGGCTGATTTCGGACATGGCGTCGGCCGCGGCGCCGGCGGCAGAGCAAAAGATGTCTTGATAATAACCGTTTAACTTGCGAATCGGCAACCTAGCCGATCAGACGGGCACGGCAGCCAGCGCGACCGTGTTCTTGCCCGAGCGCTTGGCCCCGTACATGGCGTGGTCGGCGCGCGCCAGCCAGGCGTCCAGGTCGCGCGGATCGTCGGGCAGGTGCACGGCGATGCCGATGCTGGCGCCGACGTGCACGGTGGCCTTGCGCAGGTGGAAGCCTTCCCGCACCCGGTCCAGCAACTTGCGCGCGGTGTCTTCGGCATGGGCGGCGTCGGTCAGCATCTCCAGCACCACCACGAATTCGTCGCCCGCCAGGCGCGCCACCGTGTCGGTCTTGCGTACGGCCTGGGCCAGGCGCGCGCCGAACTGGCGCAGCAGCGCGTCGCCTTCCTCATGGCCATACGTGTCGTTGACCGCCTTGAAGCCATCCATGTCGATGAAGAGCAGCGCCGCCGGACGGCCGACGCGCTGCGCCCGGCTCATCGCTTCCGGCAGGGTGTCCAGCAGCGCGCGCCGGTTCGGCAGGCCGGTGAGCACGTCGCGCAGCAGCAGCGCCTGCAGCTCGGCGGTGCGTTCGGCGACCGCGGCTTCCAGGCTTTCGTTCATGGCGAGCAGCGCGCGCCGGTTGTCGGCTTCGCTGCGCACCAGGTCGCGCAAGGTGCCGGAGAGCACCGTGGCTTCGTGGAAGCCGTCCACCAGCGGAATCGGCGGCGGCTCCATGCCCGCCGCGGCGGCTTCGGTCGCCGCTTCGATCGCCCCGCCCAGCTGGGCCATCGGGCGGCTCAGGCGGCGCGCCAGCAGGCCGGCCGCGAGCGCCAGCAGCAGGGCCAGCCCGGCGCTCCACATCAGCATGCGGCGCTGCAGCTGCTTGGCGCCTTCCATGGCCTTGTCTTCGACCTGGCGCACCAGCACCACCCAGCGCAGCGAGGCGGGGTCCCTGGCCGCGCCGGTCTGGCTGTAGCCGGTGAGATAGCTGCGGCCGTCGGGCCACTCCTCGCGCAGCGCGCCGGTCCGCCCCCGGCGGGCGGCGTACAGGCTGGGGGTGTCGATCTTCTGCTCGACCATGTCCGGCGGGCCAAGCAGCACGGTGCCGTCGTCGCGCACCACGATGATCTCGGCGCCATAGGCGCGCAGGGCCGGCGTGAGCAGTTCGCGCGCGTGGCGGCGCGCCCATTCCCAGCTCAGGTGCATGCCGAGCACGCCCTGCAGCTTGCCGTCCATGCCGAACACGGGCGCGGACAGGTCGATGAAGCGCCACGGATCGGTCCCGCGCGGCAGCAGTCCGTCGAGCAGCTTGGCCGGATGATAATCGGTGGCGCGCACGCCGTGCAGGCCCGCCTGGAACCACGGCCGCCCGCCCACGTTCGCGCCTTCGAGCAATGCCTTGGTGGACGTCGTCACGGTGCCATCGGTTGCGGCGATGCCGATCCAGGCGTAGTCGGGGAAGGTGCGCTGCAGGCTGTCCAGTACGCCGCGGGCCGAGGCCGGGTCATGCGCCTGTCTCACCGCGGGCAACGCGGCCAGCAGGCGGGCATCGCCGGCGGCCTGCTCGACGATGCGGTTGAGCGAGTCGCGCATCTGCCAAGACAATTGCTGCAGGCGCAGTTCGGCTTCCATGCCGGCATGGCGCACCGCGAAATGGTTGACCAGGGTAAGCTGCAGCGCGACCGTCAGGGCGACGGTGGTGCAGACTGCCAAGGTCATCAGGGTCGACAACCGCAACTTCTGGAACATGCCCTTCATGACCTGAATAGATACTGTGGAAGGGCTCGATGATACCTCTGTGCAATGACAAATGAACCATGCAAATAGGAATCTTTTGTTTCCAGATAGGCATTTTGGCGCAAATGCAACAGTCTCACCGATGCTCACCACGTGATGCCGGATGGCGACAATGATGGCCTTGTCGTGATCCTTATCCGAGAAAAAATAATGATACAGTCACAGCACGCATTATTAATTCTTTGAGAATAATATGACGAGCCATATGGATCGCTTCCAGGAGATGCAGATTTTCACGCGCATCGTCGAGCGGCGCAGCTTCAGTGCGGCGGCCGAGGACCTGCAACTGCCGCGCGCCACGGTCACGAATGCCATCAAACGGCTGGAGCGGCGCCTGGGCGCCCGCCTGCTGGAGCGCACCACGCGGGTGGTCGCACCGACCCTGGACGGCCAGGCCTATTACGAGCGCTGCGTGCGCCTGCTGGGCGACCTGGCGGAGATGGAAGGCGTGTTCTCGCGCACGGCCCCGGCCGGTTTGCTGCGGGTGAGCGTGCAATCGACCCTGGCGCGCCATGTCGTGGCGCCCGCCCTGCCCGGCCTGCTGGCGCGTCATCCGGCGCTCGAGCTCCAGATCAGCGAAGGCGACCGCCTGGTCGACCTGGTGCGCGAGGGCATCGATTGCGTGCTGCGCGTGGGCAACCTGCAGGATTCTTCGATGGTCGCCCTGTCATTGGCCCAGCTGGAACAGGTAACCTGCGCCAGCCCGGACTATGTGGCGCGCTTCGGCCGGCCGCAACAGCTGGACGATCTCGACCGGCATGAGGCGGTCAACTTCGTGTCCTCGGCCACCGGCCGCCCCTACCCGCTGGAATTCATGCGCGATGGCGCGCTGAGCCAGCGCACCCTGCCGGGGCCGGTAACCGTCACGGGAGCCGACATGTACACCGCCTGCGCCATTGCCGGGATGGGTATCGTGCAAGTGCCGCGCTACCGCATCGAAGCGGAACTGCGTTCCGGCAGCCTCGAAGTGCTGCTGCCCGAGCTGCCGCCACCGACCCTGCCGGTGTCGGTGCTGTATCCGCAGAACCGGCAGTTGTCGCCGCGCGTGCGGGTCTTTGTCGAGTGGCTGAAGGGGGTGTTCGCCGGATTCGAGCCGGCGCAGGCGGCGCCCGCCCAGCGCCCGCGCAGGCGCCAGGATTTTCATTGACGAGCCGGTAAGGCTTCCTTACGATCGAGATCGATCGACGCCGCGGGCGGCCAGCCCGCCCATCCCCACATCCCACGACAAGGAGACATTCGATGCCCCAGCCCCGCCCCGCCCCGCTGAAGATGTTAGCGGTCACAGCCGCGCTTGCCCTGCCGCTAAGCACTGCGGCGGCAAACAATCCCGTCATCACGATCGACACCGGCAAGCTCGCAGGCGCCACCCACGACGGCGTGGCCAGCTGGAAAGGCATCCCCTTCGCCGCGCCGCCGGTCGGCGCCCTGCGCTGGCGCCCTCCGCAGGCGGCCGCTTCCTGGCAAGGCGTGCGCCAGGCCACCAGCTACGGCGCCGACTGCATGCAGCTCCCCTTCCCCAGCGACGCGGCGCCGCTCGGCACGGCCCCCAGCGAAGACTGCCTCTACCTCAACGTATGGAGGCCCGCCAAGCCCGCCCCGGCAAAGCTGCCCGTGATCGTCTGGATCTACGGCGGCGGCTTCGTCAACGGCGGTTCCTCGCCGCCGACCTATGCGGGCGCGGCGCTGGCCCGGCAAGGCGTGGTGCTGGTGAGCTTTAATTACCGCCTGGGACGCTTCGGCTTTTTCGCCCATCCGCAGCTCACGCTCGAGGGCGGCGATGGCGCCTTGCTCGGCAACTATGGCTTCATGGACCAGTTGGCCGCGCTGCAATGGGTCAAGCGCAATGTAGCAGCCTTCGGCGGCGATGCCTCGAACGTCACCATCGTCGGCGAATCGGCGGGCGGCATGGCGGTGAACACCCTGCTCACCTCACCGATGGCGCAAGGCCTGTTCGCCAAGGCGGTCGTGATGTCCGGCGGCGAAGGCAAGACCGCGGATCCCGGGCTGGCAGGCGCCGAGCAGGTCGGGGTGAACTTCGCCTCGGCCAAGGGCATCGCGCAAGACGACCCGCAGGCCCTGCCCAAGCTGCGCGCCCTGAGCGCCGGGCAAGTGGTCGATGGCCTCAACCTGGCAAACCGCTCGGTACAGGGCGCGCCGACCTATCTCGGCCCCTTCGCCGACGGCAGGCTGGCGGTCGAATCGGGCGCGGCCTTCGCTGCCGGGCGCTTCCACAAGCTGCCGGTCATGATCGGCGCCACCAGCGCCGACATCGGCGGCAAGACCGGCTTCATGGTCGCCGGTGCGCGCAGCCTGGCCGCGACCCTGGCCGGCCGGGGCGTGCCGGTGTACGCCTACCGTTTCTCCTACGTGGCGGACGCGATCGGCAAGCCGGGCGCCGCGCATGCGACCGACATTCCCTATTTCTTCGATACCGTCGCGGTCAAGTATGGCCGGCAAAGCACGAAGAAGGACATCGCAATGGGCAAGGCGATCAGCGCCTACCTGGTGAACTTCGCGAAGCAAGGCGACCCGAACGGCGGCGGCTTGCCGGCCTGGCCGCGCTACCGCGCCGCCGACGACGCGATCATGGATTTCGCCGGCAGCGGCAAGCCGGAACCGAAGAAGGATCCGTGGGGCGAGGAGATCGAGACGGCCCAGGCCGCCGCTGCGGCGCGCCTGGCCAGGTAGGCGTCAGGAGCGCGTCAGGAGCCGACATAGCGGCCGGCGCGGTGCCAGGCCATGACCATGCCGCTCATGGCAATGGCGCTCAGGGCCGACCAGCCCACGCGCTCCGGCTCGACCAGGCTCAGCGCTACCATGAGGATGACGCTGTCGATCATCACCTGGACGCGGCCCGCGTTGATCGCGTACTGTTTTTGCATCCACAGGGTGAAGATGCCGGTGCCGCCCAGGCCGGCGCCGTGGCGCGCCATGGCCAGGATGCCCATGCCGCAGAAGGTGCCGCCGCCCAGCGCCGCCACCATCGGATCGACATGGCCGATCACCAGCCCATTGGGGATAAGCTTGAGCAAGGCCATGATCATCGTGCTGCCGACCAGGGATTTGATGGTGAAGCGCGCGCCCATGAACAGATAGCCGAACAGGAAGAAGGGCACGTTAATCAGGAGGAACAGCATGCCGACCGACTGCCCCGTCATATAGGACGCGAGCAAGGCGATGCCGGCCACGCCACCCGTGATCAGGCCGGCAGCCTGCAGCAGCAGGATGCCGGTGGCGGCGAACAGCACGCCCACGCAGATGCCGTAGACGTCGTCCAGCAGCGAGTGCGGCTTCACCTGGAAGGCCGGCGCGCCATGCCCCATCACGCCCTGCGTCATTGCGCCACCTTCAGGCTGAAGGCAAGCGGAACGGCAAAAGACGGAGCAAAGGGAAGCACGTGGGTCATCGGTGTTTGTAGTGTTTGGATCGGTGGCCCGGCCTATGCGGAGCGGGTCGTCATGACAAAATACGAGAATCCAGACCGTATTCCGGCCTACAGCCGCCATTATCGCTCATGTTGCACTGCAATGTAAGTGTGGGAAACCACAGTAACGCATAGTCACAGCGCGTCGGCACGGAGCGTGGCGCGCTAGCTGCGCAGCAGCGTCAGGATGGTGGCAATGTTGTAAGGCTTGGGCGCGAACAGGTAGCGCTTGCGGCGGTCCGCCAGGAGGGACGGCAGCGTATAGCCGGAGGTCAGCACGACCTTGATGTGCGGATAGCGTTCGTCGATCGTGTCCGCCAGGTCGAGTCCGTTCATACCGGGCATCATGATGTCCGAGAACACGGCGTCGATATCGCTATTGGCCTGCAGCAGCTGCAAGGCTTCCTCGGCCGAATGGGCGACCGCCACGTCCAGGCCATGCGAGCTCAAGAGGGCCTCGGCCAGCTCGGCCAGATCGTGCTGGTCGTCCACGACCAGCACCTTGCGCAGCTGCGCGCCCGCATCGGACGCGAGGGCGTCCGGATCCGACGTCGCGCCGGGTGGCGGCGCGCGGCGATCGTCGGTACTGAAACGGCGCCGGACTGGGGGGCGGTACACGGCATCTCCTGGGTGGCAATCTGCACTGCCATTATCGCTCCTGAGGCCCGCACGAGCACGCACGATTGCGGGGCGCTCCGGCTCAGCTCGGTTTGCGCAAGGGAATCCGGACGATGAACTCGCTGCCCTTGCCCACGCCTTCGCTGCGCACCTCGACCGTGCCCTGGTGCAGCGACACCAGTTCCTTCACGACCGCCAGGCCGATGCCCAAGCCCGCCCCGCGCTGGGCGTCGGTGCCTTCGGCCTGGGTGAACACGTCGAAGATCCTGGGCTGCAGCTCGGAAGGAATGCCCTTGCCGTTGTCCTTGAGGTAGCAGATGAAGTGGGTCTGGTCCGCCGTCGCGGTGAGCCAGACGTCGCCGCCGGGATGGTTGTACTTGATGGCGTTGTTGATCAGGTTGACGAAGATCTGGTTGATGCGCCGGCTGTCGACCTCGATCTCGATCGGCACGGTGGGAAACGACAGGTGGAAGGTGATGTGCTGGGCCTGCGCCTGCCCGCGGCAGCTCTCGACTACTTCGCTCAGCAACACTTGCAGGGGGGTCTTTTCGTAGGCAATACTCATCTTCCCGCTCTGCACGCGGGTCAGGTCGACCAGGTCTTCGATCAGCTTTTCGAGAAAGCCCAGCTGGCGGTCGATCACGGCCAGGGGCTGGCGGCTGCGCTCGGCATCGCCGGCGAACATCTGCAGCAGCTGCTGGGCCGAGCGCAGCGGCGACAGCGGGTTGCGCATCTCGTGGGCGATGGTGCCGATGAAGACGTCGCGTTCGGCCTGGTCCGCGACCTTGTCCTTCAGTTCGTTCTCGAGGTAGCGGGTGCGCGCGCGCAGGTGGGTGGCGTCGCGGAAGATCTTGACGAAGCCGGTGACGCGGCCGCCCTCGTCACGGTGCAGCGGCACGCTCACGCCGCTGGCCCAGAAGCACGATCCGTCGCGGCGCAGGTGCCAGCGCTCGTCCTCGCCCACCCCGACCAGGGCGGCGGTCTGGGCCTCGTGCTCGTCCAGCTTGCGTTCGCGGTCCTCGGAGACGAACAGGATGGAGGTGAACTTGCCGATGACCTCGTCGGCGGTCCAGCCGGTGATGAAGGCCGCGCCCTGGTTCCAGCCGGTGATGCGCAGGTCCGTGTCGTAGAACATCACGCCGTACTGCCTGGTCTTGACGAGCATGAGCTCCGCGAAGGCATCGGCGTCGCGCTGGGTCCAGGAGGCGTCTTGGCTTGTCGGCACTGTGGGCATAGATTCGCTCGGAACGTGAACCTGCCGCATCGGCGGCAGTCCGACCTGCCCTTGGGTAAGACTTACCCGTTCTGGGTGGCGGGAAAGCCTCATTATATTTTTACAAATAAATATCTAGCGCACGGCTGGCCCGAAATGATGTCCCGCTCCTGAATACAAGCGCAGCCGCCGAACCATGGCGGCTGCGCCCGGCCTCCTGCTTCGTCCACGGCTTACTTGTACAGCACCTCCGGCAGCCACAAGCCAATCGCCGGGAAGGTATACAACAGCACGATCCCCAGAATCTGCAGCCCCATGAAAGGCAGCATACCCAGGAAGATCTGGTTCAAGGTCACGTGCGGCGGCGACACGCCCTTCAGGTAGAAGGCCGACATGGCCACCGGCGGCGACAGGAAGGCCGTCTGCAGGTTCATGGCCACCAGCAGGCCGAAGAACAGCGGATCGATATTGAAGTGGGCCAGCAGCGGCACGAAGATCGGCATGAAGATGACGATGATCTCGGTCCACTCGAGCGGCCAGCCGAGCAGGAAGATCACCACCTGCGCCAGGATCATGAACTGCACCGGGGTCAGGTTCATGCCGAGCACCCAGGCGTTGATGATCTCCTGCCCGCCCAGCAGCGCGAAGGCCGCCGAGAAGATGCTCGAGCCGACGAACAGCCAGCACACCATCGCGGTGGTCTTGGTGGCCAGGTGGGCGGACTCGCGCAGCATGCCGAAATTGAAGCGCCGGTAGGCGATCGCCAGGATCAGGCCGCCGAATGCGCCCATTGCCGCCGCCTCGGTCGGCGTGGCCAGGCCGAACACGATGCTGCCGAGGACGGCCAGGATCATGATCGCCAGCGGGAACAGCGAGCCGAGCAGCATCTTGAAGATCTCGAGGCGCGCGAAGCTGAAGAACAGGTAGAAGATCCCCAGTGCGACGACACCCACGGCCAGCACGATCCAGTAGATCTGGGACGCCGGCTTGACGACCGGGTCGGCCGGCGCGGACGGGACCTCCAACCCTGGCGCTTCCGGCACCCCCGCGGCGACCGCCGCGGCGGGTTGTTCCGACGGGGGCTCGGCCAGCTCGCCCTCCACGGGCGGTTCCTGCAGGCCGCCTTCGACCGGCGGCTCCTGCAGCCCGCCGGCATCGGCGCCGGAATAGCTGTCGACATCCTGCTGCGCGCCCATCTCCACCAGCTCCGTGGGCGCCGCATCAGGCGCTGTCACGATGCGGTAGCTCACCCCCATGATGGCGGCAAAGGCGAGCGCCGGCAGCAAGGCGACGAACAGGTGCGACAGCAGGGTGCGCGACGGCACCTCGGCGGCGCGCGGCCCCTTGATTGCACGTACCAGGCCAGGCACGGCCGGCTTGTTGTACGCATTCGGAATCGTCTCGGCGAATGCCGGCAGCTTGACAATGCGCTCTTCGGCGGGCAGCGGCGGCGCGGCCGAAGGCTTGAGCTTGGCGACGAGCAGCACATAGCCGATGTACAGGCCGGCCAGCATGATCCCCGGGAAGAAGGCGCCCGCATACAGCTTGACCACCGAGACCCCGGCCGTCGCACCATACACGATCAGCAGCACCGAGGGCGGAATCAGGATGCCCAGGCAGCCGCCCGCCGTGATGCTGCCGGCCGAGAGCTGGGTGCTGTAGCCGGCCTTGAGCATGGCCGGCAGCGCGAGCAGGCCCATGAGCGTGACGACCGCGCCGACGATGCCGGTGGCGGTGGCGAAGATGGCGCAGGTGACGATGGTGGCCACGGCCAGCGATCCGGGCACGCGCGCCATGGCCAGGTGCAGGCTCTTGAACAAGCGCTCGATCAGGTTGGCGCGCTCCACCAGGTAGCCCATGAAGATGAACAGCGGGACCGAGATCAGCACATCGTTCGCCATCACCGAATAGGCGCGCTGCACCATCAGGTCGAGGGTGAGCTGGATGGCGTTGGCGGGGTCGTTGCTGTGGAAGGCGAACCAGGCGAACATCACGCCCATGCCCATCAGGGTGAAAGCGGTGGGGAAACCGAGCATGATGGCGACCACCACCAGCGCCAGCATCAGCAGCCCCAGGTGGCCGTTGGTCATGTCGGCTGGCGCCGGCATCAGGATGAACAGGCCGATCAGGATCAGGACCAGGATCGAGAGGCCGAAATAAATCTCTTTTCTCACGGCGCCTTCCCTTCTTCCATGTGCACGGAGGCCTTGAGCTTGTCGACGTCGACTTCCTCGACATCGGCCTCGCGCGCCGGCCACTCGCCGTTGCGCAGGCAGATCACGCAGCGCACGATCTCGACGCAGCCCTGGAGCAGGAGCAGGATGCCGGCGAAGGGGATCACCATCTTGAAGGGATACAGCGGCGGACCGTTGGCGGTCAGCGTGGAATGCTCGCGGATGGCGAAGGATTCCTCGGCGTAGGTGTAGCCGGCCCAGACCAGGGCGACCACGCCGGGGATGAAGAACACGAAGTACAGGATCAGATCGAGGCCGGCCTGCAGGCGCGGCGGAAAGAAGCTGTACAGCACGTCGCCGCGCACATGGCCGTTCTTGGCCAGGGTATAGGCGCCGGCCATCATGAAGGCGGCGCCGTACATCATGATCATCAAATCGAAGGCCCAGGGATTGGGCTTGTTCAGGACGTAGCGCGCGAACACTTCCCAGCTGATGAGGAAGGTGAGCGCGACGATCAGCCAGGAAAAGGCCTGGCCGACCAGGCTGCTGACCCGGTCGACGAAAAACAAAACTCTTTGCATGAAACTGCTCCCGGTCGCGACAACGAGTCACCCGTTGGACGGGGTGACGCACAAAGCACTGCGAGGATATGAAGACGTCGCCCGCTTCAGCGCGTCGTTCCGGCGCAGGCCGGAACCCAGGTCAAGCGTCCCGATAGCGCACGCAAAACCTGGGTTCCGGCCCACGCCGGAACGACGTTCATGGGCTAACTGAACGCCGTCATCGTCCTGCTGTGGTTACGCCTTCTTCGGCGCGGGAGCCTTGCGCCCGAAGTAGTGGTTGTAGGCCATGCGGCGCGGATTGTTGGTGTCCATGTCCCACTTCATCGCGCGTTCGGCGAAGGCGCGCATGGACGCCTCCACTTTCTTGAACAGCGGATTGTCGGCGCCCTTCTTGGCCACCACCTCGTCCCACACCGCCAACTGGGTCTGCAGCACCGCGTCCGGGGTCTTGTAGAACTTGACGCCGTCCTTGGCCTGCATGTCGCGGTAGTCCTTGGAATACCGGTCGACCGCCTTCCACGACATGTCGGCCGATGCCGCCTCGACGGCGTTCTCGATGATCGCCTTCAGCTTGGCCGGCAGCGCGTCGTACTTGGTCTTGTTGAAGGTGATCTCGAACTGCTCGGAGCTCTGGTGGAAGCTTTGCAGCATGCAGATCTTGGAGACGTCCGGGAAGCCGAGCAGGCGGTCGGAGCTGGCGTTGTTGAATTCGGCGCCGTCCAGCAGGCCGCGGTCCATGGCCGGGACGATCTCGCCGCCAGGCAGCGCATTCACCGCCGCGCCCATGGCCGTAAACAGGTCGATCGCCAGGCCGTTGGTGCGGAACTTCAGGCCCTTCAGGTCTTCCTTCCTCGTGACCGGTTTCTTGAACCAGCCCAGCGGCTGGGTGGGCATCGGCCCGGTGAGGAAGGAAACGATGTTGGCGCCGATGCCCTTGTACAGTTCGGCCAGCAGCTCCTTGCCGCCGCCGTACTTGTGCCAGGCGAGGACCATGTTGGCGTCCATGCCGTAGGCCGGGCCCGAGGTCCACAGGGCGATGGCGGCCTGCTTGCCGTAGTTGTAGCCCATCACGCCGTGGCCGCCGTCGAGAGTGCCCTTGGAGACCGCGTCCAGCAAGCCGAAGGCCGGCACCACCGCGCCGGCGGGCAGCACCTCGATTTTCAGTTCGCCCCCGGTCATGTCGTTGACCTTCCTGGCGAAGTCCAGCGCGTATTCGTGGAAGATGTCCTTGCTGGGCCAGGTGCTCTGGAAGCGCATCTGCTTCGGCGTTTGTGCGGTGGCGATACTCGGGAATGCTAATGCGGCCCCGGTGCCCGCGGCGGCTGCGGTTCCCAGGAACTTCCTGCGGTTCGGTACTGCTTGCTTCGAATCTTTGTCGCCCTTCTTCATCGTATGTCTCCTGTCTAGTTTTGATTACGGACTGATACATGAAATGCACGGACTGAATCGATGACACGCACAACGCTTGGCTTTGAGGACTCCTCCCTGATTGAATAACTTGTAACTATTATCTAGAATTCACGCGTTTCCTTACAGATTCCTTACTGCAAGGCTTGTTTCGATGTTACCGCTTTGTTGCAATAAGAGCTAGTTCTCCGATATGCATGTTGGCTGGGCGCCTCACCGGGCCAGCAGATGAGGGCCGATGTCCGCGACGGATTGCACGCCGGTAAGAACCATGTTGGTGCGCAGGTCCTTTTCCATGATGGCCAGCAGCTTCTCGACCCCGGCCCGGCCCTGCACCGCCAGGGCGTAGACGAAGGCGCGGCCGAGCAGCACGCCGTCGGCGCCGAGGGCCAGCATGCGGAACACGTCGGTGCCGGTGCGCACGCCGCCGTCGGCGAAGATGGTCATCTGCCCTTTCACCGCGTCGGCGATCGCGGGCAGCGCCTGCGCGCTGGACATGGCGCCGTCCAGCTGGCGGCCTCCGTGGTTCGAGACCACGATGCCGTCGGCGCCCAGCTTCAGCGCGTCGCGTGCGTCGTCCGGATCGAGGATGCCCTTGATGATCAGCTTGCCCTGCCACTCGTCGCGGATCCACTGCAGGTCGTTCCAGGCGATGCCGGGATCGAAGTTCTCGCCCAGCCAGCCGATGTAGTCGGCCAGGCCGGTGGCGTGGCCGCGGTAGGTGGAGATGTTGCCGAGATCGTGGGGACGTCCGTGCAGGCCGACGTCCCAGGCCCAGCGCGGGTGCAGCATGCCCTGCAGCACGCGTCGCCAGGGGCCGTCGGGACCGCTCATGCCGCTGTGGAGGTCGCGGTAGCGGTTGCCGGGGACGGGCATGTCGACCGTGAACACCAGGTTGCGCGCGCCGAGTTCCCAGGCGCGGCGCATCACGTCGCGCATGAAGGCGCGGTCTTTCAGGACGTAGAGCTGGAACCAGATCGGCTTGGACGCCTGGGCCGCGACTTCGGACAAGGGGCAGACCGACACGGTGGACTGGATGAAGGGGATGTGGCGGTGGCAGGCGGCGCGCGCCGCCTGTACCTCACCGCGGCGGGCATACATGCCGGCCAAGCCGACCGGGGCCAGTGCGACCGGGAGGCCGTAGCGCTCGCCGAACCATTCGGCGCTGACGTCAAGTTCGGCGGAGCCGCGCAGGACGCGCTGGCGCAGCTTGACTGCCTGCAGGTCGTCGACGTTGGCGCGCAGCGTTTGCTCGGCGCCGGCGCCGCCGTCGAGGTAGTGAAAAAGAAATGGGGGGAGTTTACGGCGGGCTGCTTCGCGGAAGTCGGTGGCGGAAGAGATGATCATGCGCGTAAGGCCTTCTTCAGGGAGCTTCACTCATCAGTAGCACTGGATTTCTCGTGTCAATCTTGCAAACGAAGTTTGCCGCATTTCTCGGAAACAATCTAAGTTTTTTCGAAGTCTCTTCCGGAGGAGGCAGGTAGCGCAGCACGGGGACGAGCGGCATTTGCACCAAACGAGGGTAAACGAAAAAAGCCCCACATCTGGGGCTCTTGTTCAGTATGCTTGGCGGAAGCGGTGAGATTCGAACTCACGAACGGGTTCCCCCGTCGGCAGTTTTCAAGACTGCTGCCTTCAACCACTCGGCCACGCTTCCTGTAGGGAACCGGCATTATACATAAATCATCGCGGCCGGTCAGGTTCACTGCCGCGGGTACGAAGCGAACTTGGGCCCCGGCCGAGGGGGACGCCGAGTCCCGGGGTGACGGTCTTTAGGCTGTTTGTTTGAATGCACCGTGAGGGCCGAGCAGCTCAGACCATCAACAACCAGTTGTCCCGCAAACTCCGCTCGAAGTCATACGCCGGCAACGGCTTGCTGTACAAGTAACCCTGCACCTCGTCGCACCCCGAATCGCGCAGGAAGTCCAGCTGCTCCACCGTCTCCACCCCTTCCGCGATCACGCGCAGGCGCAGCTGGCGCGCCATGCTGATGATGGTCCCCGCGATCGCGCAGTCGCTGGCATCCCCCGGAATCCCGGTCGTGAACGAGCGGTCGATCTTCAGCGTATGGATCGGGAAGCGCTTCAGGTACGACAAGCTCGAATATCCGGTCCCGAAATCGTCCAGCGACAAGGCCACGCCCAACGCCGTCAGCCTGTCCATGATCCCGGTCACGCGCCCGATGTCATGCATCAGCGTGCTCTCGGTGATCTCCAGCTCCAGCCACGACGGATCGAGCTGGTAGCGCCGCAGCGTATCCGCCACCCGCGCCGGCAGCGACTGCGTGAACTCGCGCGCCGACACGTTCACAGCCAGGCGGAACGGCGGCAAGCCCGCCTTCTGCCACACTGCCGCCTGCGCGCAGGCCTGCTCCAGCACCCACTCGCCCACCTGCACGATCAGCCCCGTGCTCTCGGCCAGCGGGATGAATTCCCCCGGCGGCACCAGGCCGCGCTGCGGGTGCACCCAGCGCACCAGCGCCTCCGCGCCGACGATGCGCCCGCTGCCGATCTCGAACTTCGGCTGGTAATACAGGATCAGCTCACCGTTGCCGAGCGCCTGGCGCAAGCCGGTCTCGATGCGCATGCGCTCCTGCATGCCCTGGTTCATGTCGTCGCTGTAGAACGCCACGCTGCGGTCCGGATTGGCGTCGCCCTTCTTGGCCCGCTCCATCGCGATGTCGGCCAGTCCCAGCAAGGTCTCCGCGTCGTTGCCGTTCTGCGGATACACGCTGATGCCGATGCTCGCGCCCACGCGCAGGTCATGCCCGGCGATGTAGAACGGCGCATCCAGCACGCCCTGCAGCTTCTGGGCCACCGTGGTGGCCTCGAAGTGCTGGCGGATGTCGAACAAGCCGACCGCGAATTCGTCGCCGGACAAGCGCGCCACCACGTCCTCGTCGCGCAAGGTATCGCGGAAGCGCTGCGCCACCTGGCGCAGCAGCTCATCGCCGATGCGGCGCCCGAGGGTATCGTTGATGCGCTTGAAGCGGTTCAAATCGATGAACAGCAGGCAGCCGTGCGCCTCGTTGCGCTGGGCGACCATCAGGGCCTGGTCGACCAGGCGCGCGAACAGCGTGCGGTTCGGCAGCCCCGTGAGTTCGTCGTAATAGGCCAGGTGGTGCAGCTGTTCCTCGGCCTGCTTGCGTTCGGTGATATCGGTCAGGTAGGCGATCAGCCCGATCGGCCGCTCCGCCAGGTCGCGCAGCGGCGACAGCGACAGGCTGGCCCAGAACACCTCGCCCGACT
>CAMPHU010000006.1 GCA_946886065.1 uncultured Massilia sp.
GCGGTAGGTCGGCGAGAACAAGTAACGCCATACGGCCATTCCTTCGATAGCATGACCAACGAAATCGATGACTTCGGAAACCGCCATATTTACCTTTTTTTCGGATTGCTATCCACGTCCGCTCATGGCCGAGCCCGGCCGTTCGGGCAACATGGCAGGCTACCAGGGCTGAAAATCGCGGACTGTCACGAGGGACCGGATCCGACCCGAACGGGACGTTCAGGAAACCCCGCGGGATCGATAAGGCATCACCTCTACTTCTATCGAAAGCATGCCTCGCCCGATGAAATTGTTCCGCGTGGTTTGTTCAGGATGTCCGAGAACAAGATGGACTGTCGAAAAAAGCCAACTGACAGGAAGCAAAAAATAATCGGCAACACAATGATCCTTATGCGATTCATATCGGTAGCCGGTCTGGGCGGACGATAAGTCAACCCGAAATACTGCATACAAAAGGCGATCGCCGCGATTGCGCAAAATTGCAAAAACAAAGCAATGGCTCCTCCTCCACGGCTGGGTGGGGGTGTTGCTTCGCAAGAACTCAACAGTGTCACGGAATCGACAACCACGAACCCGAGCAGCGAGAAAAATAGAATGCCTTTGCCGATTGGCGTATACATTTACCAACTCCATCAAGCGACTCAATGGCAACGACGGCTTTGGGCCGGAAGCCGCCGGTCGGAACAGCTCAGTGTACGTTGATGTTGCCTTCATGGCAACGCAGGCTTGTTAGGCGGTCTTAGTCTGCCTCGCTCACCGCCAAGGCTGACAGTCAGCCAGTTCAACGCCAGGCCTCCTGGCCCTGCCGGGCATCCAGACCAGTCAGTGCTTCCCCACGGGCTGCTCGGCAGCCGCCGCAAGCGATGCTTCCTGCTCCGGCGCCAGAAACCGTGTCGACGGCCGGCCATCGGCGTTGTGCTGCATGATGCGCAGCGGCCGCCCTTGTGCATCGATCCACACCTGGCCGATGCCGGCGCCGTTCCAGACGCGCTCGCCATGCTGGCGCGCGTCGGGCAGGTGCGGTGTGAGCGCGAGATCGCGGCGCTGGGTGAACCAGTTCAGCGGCGAGCGCGGAGAATACAGCCAGCGATTGAGGCGATCGAGCCAGTCGAGCAGGCGGCGCGGGAATTCGTTCTTGATGCCGCTGCTGGTGATCTGCCAGACATGCGGCATGCGGTCCGCGTCGCGTACCTCGACATCGTAGGCGAACGAGTAGTGCACATCGCCCGACAGGATCACGTAATTGCCCGGGGTGCGCGAATGGCGGAAGATATTCAGCATGCTGCTGGCCGCGCCGCGATGTGCCATCCAGTTCTCGGCGTCGACGCTCAAGGCCAGGCCGGCGAAGGTGGCGACCCGTTGCACCACCTCGATCAGCTTGACCCCGAACATGGGCGTCGGCGAGACGATGACCGCGGCCGTTTCGTCCAGCAGTTCATGCTGCAGTTCGGTCAGCGATTCCCAATCCATCAGGCCCGACGGATGGCCGGGCCGGCGCCGGTTGCGCCAGCGCCGGGTGCGGGTATCGAGCACGATGATCGTGGGCGTGGTCCGTACGACGAAGCCCCACTGGCGGAAAGACAGCAGGCGCTTGATCAGCGCATCCTGCACCGGCGCGTCCAGCCGGCCATCCGAAGCGGCCGTGGCGGCCAGCGCTGCCATGTCGTCCAGCGCCGTGCCGAACATGTCGGGACAGTTGCCCCAGCCCTGGCACAGCATATAGGCGACCAGCGCATTGCCCACGATGCGGCGCGCGAATGGATGCTCGTAGACGGTGGTTTCCCATTTGGCCGACAGGTTCCAGTCGTCGGAGATGTCATGGTCGTCGAAGATCATCAGGGTCTGCACGTGCGCCAGCAGCCGCGCGCACCTGGGAAGGTCGCGGCAAAAGCCCGCCAGCGCCCTGGCCTCGCGCCGCCAGCGGCTTGCATGCCTGCGTTCCAGCGCGGGCGGGGGCGCGTCCGCCACCAGCTGCCATGGCACGGGCGACCAGACCAGCAGGTACATGGCCAGCACTTCCGCCAGGGTCACCAGGTGGTTGTGCGCATTGGCCGTGGTGAAGATCGGCTTTTCGCTGCCGCCGAAGAAACGGTCGCGCAGCGCCCGGTTGGACTTGAATGCAGGCAGCAGCTCTTCGCGCCGGTAGTAACCGGCCGGATGGCGGTACAAAGCCTCGCTGTCGGCGACCACCGCGCCTTCCAGGCATTCGCCGTACAAGCCCAGGCGGCGGATCAGCGCGTGGATCGCCGCCAGCATCGGGCCTGCCACATCGTCGGCATACACCTGGTCGCCGCACAGCATGAGCATGGCCGGCCGCTCGTCGGCCCGCTCGACGTGGTCGGCCAGCAAGGCGTCGGCGCGCGCCAGGCCATCAGGCGCGGGATGATGCGGCTTGCGGCACGAGCCGAACAGGATGTTGTCGCTGCGGCTGCGCAGCACCATGTTCGGCCGCTCCGCGCCGGCATGCAGCAGGTGCGGCGCCCAATGGGCGATGCCGGCTTCATTGCCATCGTCGAGCGTGACGAGCACGTCATACTCGATGATCGTGTCTTGCGGCAGCGGCTCGGGCAGTGCGACATCGATCAGGTGCACGCAGGCATGGCGGCCGACGCGCACGACACGGCAGCGGGACGTGTCCAGGTGCAAGCGCCGGGGCGCGCCTGCCTTGGGCGCCAGCACCAGTGCCAGCGCGAGCGGCGCGCTGCCGACCAGCCATAGCACCAGGCGGCCCGGCTCGAGGCGGCGCAGGATGGGACCGGCAAGCACAGGCGGCAGGCCCGCAGGGACAGGAGTCTGGATCAATCGGTGCACGACGCTGGTTTGATGAACAGATCAGTGTAGCAGACACGCCGGACGACTTGCGCCGGAAGCCGCGCAAGCCGTGCAACCACAACATGGACCTGCCTGACTCTAGGGTGGCATTGCCGCAACTCGGCCTGGCGCCTTTAACAAAGAGTCGTTGCAGCCCCGCGACCGGAAAGCGTAGCATCGTCATGGCGGTCAGAACACTTGGTGAGCACGGACCAGCGCCGTCATGTTTGTCAGATCTTGGTGCAAGGAGCCGGCATGAGCAAAAGAAGAAGAGACTTCCTTCGAATCGCGTCCAGCATGGGCGTCTCCGCGTGCGCGGGGGCGGTGCTGCCGAGATTCGCCATGGCCCAAACGGGCCGCAGCGCGAATGTGCATTACATCGATCCAACGGCCGCCGGTCCGGGTGACGGAACGCTGGCCAATCCTTTCCGCTCATGGGCCAGCGTGTCCTGGCTACCCGGCCACACCTACCTCCAGAAACGAGGCACGACGTATTCGGGTGTCTTCCAGGTGGCGGCGAGCGGCACTGCGTCACAGCGCATCACCATTGGCGCCTATTATCGGTCCAACGGCGGCGACGATACCTCACAGCCGAAACCGGTCATCATCTTGCCGGGGTCTCCCACCCTGCCGGCCGGCGGGGCCTCGATCGCTGCGTACAAGCAGGAGCGCGATTTCGTCACCTACCGTCATCTGGACATCCGGAATACTGCCTTGCCCGAAGCGAGCGACGTGGCGATCATTTGGCTGGGCAATTACTGCGTTTTCGAGAATTGCAACGTGATCTCGAATTGTGCCGGCGTGTATATCTTCGAAAAAAACCATGTGACCGTTTCCAACTGTGTGCTCGACGTCATCAGCAACGGCCCCACATATGGCAACCAGGGGATCCTGGTTGCCGCCAGCGGGAATATCGACGACATCCGCCTGCTCAATAATACGATCCGCCACCGCGGCGGCGGCACGGCCGGGTCGCATGGCATCCGCTGTGAAACCTACGCCAGCACCGCCTTCCTCACGAATCTGCTCATTCGCGGGAACCGCGTTTCTCCGCCACCCGGTGTCGATTACAACCCGAACCGCAAGGCCATCGGCATCTACCTGGTCCGGGGGAACGCTGCCACGGTGGACAAGAATATCGTGACCGGCATGCTGAGCGGCATCTTCATCACCAGTGGAGACCGCAACTACGTCGGCAACAATAACTGCAGCAACAATATGAATTTCGGCATTCATATCAGCGGCCTTGCCAAGTCTTACATCATCGAGCGCAACACCTGCAATGCCAATGGCGGGACCTTGACCAGCACCTATTACGGCCGGGGTATCGAGCTATCGTCGGCGGCCGGGCAAGGCGCCGTTTCCGGACATACAATCCGCTATAACACTTGCAGGTTCAACCTCAACTACGGCGGTCCGCTGGACAACGGTTCGGAAGGCGTCGGCATCGGTGTGGACGACGGGACCTGCAAATGTTCGGTGTACGGCAACATCGTCTCGAACAACCAGGGGAACGGTATCCAGGTGTACGGCGGCGGCGACAGGACCAAATGGCCTGACACGGGCGGCCACACGATCGATGCCAACAAAATGGATTCGAACTGCACGTTCTCCGTCCAGGGCCGGCGCAGCGGCGGAAAAACACCCAGCCCGTTCCAGGCGCATATCTCGCTGACCTACGTGTACGGCAGCCCTACCGTCGTTTCCAACAACACCTTCTCGGGAAGCACGCAGATGACGGTCTATACCGACGGCACGGACACGAACATCACGGTCAAGTGAGGCGCTTTGCCTCATAGAGCCTGTCGGCCGCGTTCCTCAACCCGGTATCCGGCAGGAAGCGGTCCGCGACCACGAGGATCGCATTCAGATTATTCCTGAGCTGGTCCAGCTCGACCTCGCCGGGAGCGATCGCGGTCTGCAGCAGGTGGATCGCCATGTCGGCCAGGAGCAGGCGCTGCTTTTCCAGCCAGGCGTCGTCGTCCCTGCCGGCGGGGTGGGCATGGTAGCTTTCCTCGACGGCGCCATGGATGTCCCACCCCATCCGCACAAGTTCATTCCTCTTATTCTCGTCCATGTGTATTCCGGTCATCTGTCCTTGTCGTATTTTGCCATCGCTCGCGGGCAGGCTCAGCCATTGGCGCGACAGGTGGGTTACGATGACGTGCTGAAAAAGACAGGGGCAGCTGTGGTACATCGACGGGACATATTGGCCTTGGCGCTGGGTGCGGCAAGCGGCAGCGGCGTCTGTGCGGAACAGGACGGCCTCAGGCCGCTGCACATCGTCACCACGCATCTGCCGCCCCTGGTGATGGAGTCCGGCAACCAGGCGGGCGCCCTGCGCGAGCTCGTGGATGCCCTTTGCCGGAGGCTGGATGCTGCGCCCGATGTCGCGTTCATGCCGTGGCGGCGCGCATTGCATCTGGCAACGACGATGCCGCGCACCGCCATCTTCCCCCTGACCCGGCAGGCGGACCGGGAAGCCAGCTTCCGCTGGCTCGCGCCGCTGTACAAGGAACACTACATTTTCATGGCGCAGCAGGGCGGCAGCTTCGATGTGCAACACCCCCAGGACATGAGGGGAAAGCGCATTGCCCTGCTGCGCGGCGCCGCGCAATCGGCCATCCTGGCCGAACTGGGCTTCCGGCACCTGGTGGAGGCCTCGTCCATCGATGACGTCCACCGCTACCTGTTGGCCGGCATGGCCGATGCCGCCTTCGGCGAGCGCGCGATCATCCATCGCTCGCTGGTCTCGCGGGGCCAGGAAAAGGACTTCCGCCTCAGCCGGCCGGTGCGCTCGACCCAGGCCTGGCTGGCGGGCTCGCTCGACATTGGCGAGGCCGAGGCCCGGCGCTATCGCGCGGCGATGGACGAGATGATCGCCGACGGCACCCAGCGCAGGATCTTCAAGCAATACGGTCTTGCCTGAGCGCTGCCAGGTCTACCGCGTGAAGGCCGGGTGTCCGGACAGGCTGGCATAGACGAATTCGGTAAAACTGCGAATCCGGTTGACCCGGCGCAGGTCGGGATGGGTCAGGATCCAGACCTCGGTGTCCAGCGCCGGATCGGGCGGAGCGAGCCGCACCAACCCGGACTTGCCTTCGGCGAGCAGACCCAGCAGCATGCCTGCGCCCATGCCCGCTTCCACGGCGCCCGCCATTCCCAGCAGCGAGTCCACACTGACCACATGCTGCTCCGCCGGCACGTGTTCGCGCAGCCAGCGCGCCTGGCCCAGGTGGGCCAGGGCCTCGTCCGGCGCCACCCAGTCGTGGGCCGCCCAGTCGTCGTCGCGCCTGCCCTGCCCGCGGGCGCGTTCCAGATACGCCTTCGAGGCATAGGGCGCCGTCTGCAGGCTGCCGAGCTTGCGACCGACGAGATTGTCCGGCGGGGTGTTGGTCGGGCGGATCGCCACGTCGGCGTCGCGCCGGGTCAGGTTGAGGAAGCTGTTGGCGACCGTGAGCTGCAGACGGATGCCGGGATGGGCCTGGCGGAACGCGGTGAATGCGGGCAGCAGCAGGCCGTGCAGCAAGGTGTCGGTGGTGGTGACGCGGATCGTTCCCTGCAGCGCCGCATCGCGGCCGCTGATCCTGCGCTCGGCCTCTTCCATGTTCTCGCCGACCGGCGCCAGCAGGGCCAGCAGCTCTTCGCCGGTGGCGGTGAGCACGTAACCGCTCTGGAAGCGTTCGAACAGGCGCGCGTCGAGCGCCGCCTCCAGCTTGTCGAGGCGCCTGAGGATGGTCGAATGGCTCTGGCCGAGCCGGCGCGCGGCGGCCGACAGCGATCCGGTCTCGGCAACGGTGAGGAAGTAGCGGCAGTCGTCCCAGTCCATGCTTGTGCAAATGTGGAGAACTAATATGCGAAAACATCGAATTGTTCGCCATTCTTGCACAAGCTAGGCTGTCAGGCATTGCTTACCTCAAGGAGCCTGACATGTACACCGTTTATCTGGCCGATACGCCCAACGGCAGGAAAATCACCATCGCACTGGAGGAACTGGGCCTGGCATACCAGACCCGTTTCGTCGACCTGAACGCCGGCGAGCAGCATGCGCCCGCGTTTGCGCGCCTCAGTCCGAACAACAAGATTCCTGTGCTCACCGATGAGCGGACCGGACAAAGCTTGTTCGAGTCCTGCGCCATTCTCATCCACCTGGCCGACGCTGCGGGCCAGGCGCTGCCTGCACACGGGCCGGACCGGGATCTCGTGCTGCAATGGCTGTTCCTGCAGGCGGCCAGCGCCGGGCCGATGCTGGGGCAGCTGTGGTGGTTCAGGCATGCGGCGCCCGAGCCGAATGCGATGGCGCTGGAGCGTTATACGCGCGAGACGCAGCGGGTCTATGGGGTGATCGAGCGGCGGCTGGCCGGCTCCCGGCATATTGGCGGCGATGCTTACACGATTGCGGATATGGCCTTTTATCCCTGGCTGGAGACGCACGGGGAACTGGGGATCGATATCGGGCGCTATCCGGCCGTCGCGGACTGGCTGCGCAGGCTTGGCGGGCGGCCGGCGGTACAGCGCGGCATGCTCAAGGCGCGGGAGGAAGCGCATGTCTAGTTTTGCTGCTTGGGCTCTCTTGCTGGCGGCCGGGCTGGTCGAGGTGGGGATGGCGTTCGCGCTCAAGTCGTCCGAGGGATGGACGCGGCCGGCGCCGAGCCTGCTCGCGGTGCTGGCGGCGCTGGGCAGCATTTATTTGCTGGCCAGTGCGTTGCGGGGATTGCCGCTGGGGGTGGCGTATGCGGTGTGGACCGGGATCGGGGCCGTTGGCGTGACCCTGGCGGGGAGCGTGTTTTTTGCGGAGCAGCTGTCGCCGGCGCGGCTGCTGTGCATGGGCTTGATCTTTGGGGGGATTGTGGGGTTGAAGGCCCTGGGTGGGGAGTGAGGCTAGTGGTTTGCGTGGGAACCTGGGTCGCCGAGGGGACCCAGGTATGCCCGATCAGCCACTACCGCATTACCCCCGCGGCGGCTTGTACTCCGGGAACATTTCCTTGAACAGGAACTCCATCAGCTCATCCGTATCCTGCGGCCTTGCACTCAGCTTGACCACCCGCCCGAGACGATGCGAATCCCACTCGAAGTCCCCGGTCTTCTCTCGACGGATCAGCTCGATCATCTTCTTGACCACCGCCGTCTCGACATCCCGCTCGCTGCCCTGCTCCACCGTCACCTGCGTCAGCCAGCGCCGCTTGAAGTTGGGATTCCAGCCGCGGAAGCGCAGATCCATGCTGTGGAAAGTCTTGTTCGACACCGAGAAAATCCCCCCGGTCTCGTTGCGGTCGTCGCGGCCGCGGCCGTTGATGGCGGCGATGTTGGCCATGGCGCGGGCCTGGCCGCGCGCGGCTTCGCTTTCCTCGGCCGGGGTCTCGCTGCCGGTCGGCGCCCCGCGCTGCTGGCGGCGCTGCGCGATGTAGGCGGCCATGTCCATGTCCGGCGGCACCTCGGTTTTCGGCTGGGGCTGCGGCTTGGGCGGCTCGGGCTTTTCGTCGGGCAAGGTGATCGTGTCCGGCAGGCGCTGCACCTGCACCCGCTCCGGCTTCGGACGCGGCGTGTTCCTGGTCGGGGACGGCTTGGACACCGGCTTCGGCGTCTGCTGGCGCGGCGTGGATTTCGGCTGTTGCATGGGAGCGACGAAGACCACGTCGGTCTCCTTGTCCGATGCCGGACGCGCCCGCTTTTCATCGGTTTGCGGCTTGAACAGGTAAATCGCGATCAGCAACAGGTGCAAGCCGATCGTGCCCGCCAGCGCCAGCCGGTTCGGTCCCTTGCGCCCATAGGTCAGCGCCGGGCGCGACGGCAGCGGCTGGCCGCAATGCGCGCACACATCGCTGTCCTCGTCATAGGTGTGGGAATGGTCACGCAAGGTCGTACGGTTTCCTGAAGCGGCGTCTAATTAGCGGCAGAGAAGCGCAGTCTAACCGTTTTGGCTCCAGGGCGCACCTGATCTGCCGTCCAGATTACTGTGGAGGAAGCTTGAAGGATGTTACGAAATGTTTCCGGCGGGAGATAACCGGCCGGCATGGACCCCATGCCGGCCGCCGGGATCAGTGTACCGCTTCGAGCTTGGCCAGCTGCTCGTCGCTCATCGGGCCGGTGCCGCTGAACCGGTCGAGGTACAAATAAATGACCGGAGTGATGTAGAGCGTGATCACTTGCGAGAAGATCAGGCCGCCCACCACCGCCAGGCCGAGCGGCTGGCGCAGCTCGGCGCCGGCGCCGATGCCCAGCGCGATCGGCAGCGCGCCCATCATCGCCGCCAGGGTGGTCATCAGGATCGGGCGGAAGCGCAGGATGCAGGCCTCGCGGATCGCTTCCTGCGGCTTCAGCCCCTGGCTGCGCTGGGCCTCGAGCGCGAAGTCGATCATCATGATCGCGTTCTTCTTCACGATACCGATCAGCATCAGGATGCCGATCATCGCGATCAGGGTCAGGTCCATGTCGAACAGCCACAGGGTCAGCAGCGCCCCCACCGCCGCCGACGGCAGGCCGGCCAGGATGGTCAGCGGGTGGATATAGCTTTCGTACAGCACGCCCAGCAGCACGTAGATGACGCCGATCGCGGCCAGGATCAGGATCAGCTGGCTCGACTGGGTGTCCTTGAACACCGCCGCATCGCCGCCGTAGTTGGTGATGACCGAGGCCGGCAGCTTCATCTCGCGCGCCATCTCTTCGATGGCGGCGGTGGCGTCGCCCAGCGGCACGCCCGGCGCCAGGTTGAACGCCAGGGTGATCGCCTGCAGCTGGCCCTGGTGGTTGACGGCCAGCGGGCCGACCGTGCGCTTGACGGTGGCGAAGCTGGACAGCTTGACCAGCTCGCCATTGTTCGAGCGCACCGACACCCGCGACAGCGCTTCGTCGTAGTAGCGGTCCGAGGCCGCCGCTTCCAGGATCACGTAATAGCTGGCCGCGGTCGAGTAGATGGTCGACACCTGGCGCTCGCCGAAGGAGGCGTACAGCACGGTGCGCACGTCGGCCATTTCCACGCCCAGCAGCGCGGCCTTGTCGCGGTCGATGTCGATGGTGGCCTGCAGCGCCTTGTTCTGCGAATCGCTGGTGACGTCGCGGAAGCGCTGGTCGGCGCGCATGCGCTCAAGGAACTTGTCGGCCCAGGCGCCGATCTCGCCGCCCGACACGCTCTGCAGGGTGTACTGGTAGCGGCTCTTGCTCGGACGGCCGCCCAGCTGCAGGTTCTGCACCGGGGACATGAAGACCTGCACGCCGGCCACCTGGCGCGTGGCCTTGCGCAGTTCGTCGACCACGATAGGCATCGGCGGACGCTCGCTGCGCGGCTTGAGCACCAGGAACATGCGGCCGGTGTTGCCGCCGCCGGTAAAGGAGGTCGTGTCCTGCACGTAAGGGCTGGTGCGCATGATGTCGACCACCTTGCCCTGCAGTTCCGCCAGCTTGCTCGACGAGGTGTCTTCCGAGGCCTCGACGGTCACGCGGATCTGGCCGATGTCTTCTTCCGGGAAGAAGCCCTTCGGCATGGTCATGTAGAGCACGGCGGTCAGCACGAAGGTGCCCAGCGCCAGCATCAGCACCAGGAAGCGGTGGCGCAGCGCCATGTCGAGGGTGCGGCCATAGGCGTCGCGCACGTTGACGAACATGGCTTCGAAGCGGCGGCCGACCCAGGACATTTCGTGCGGCTGGACGTGGCCGCCGCCCTTGAGCAGGCGCGAGCACAGCATCGGCACCAGGGTCAGCGACACCGCCGCCGACACCAGCACCGCGAGGCCGACGATCACGGCGAATTCACGGAACAGCAGGCCGATCACGCCCGGCATGAAGAAGATCGGGATGAACACCGCCACCAGCGAGATCGAGATCGAGATGATGGTGAAGCCCATCTCGCGCGCGCCGACCAGGGCCGCCTGCATCGGCTTCTTGCCCATCTCCATGTGGCGCACGATGTTTTCCAGCACCACGATGGCGTCGTCGACCACCAGGCCGACGGCGAGCGTGATGCCCAACAGAGAAATGTTGTCCAGGCTATAGCCGAACGCATACAGCAAGGACAGCGCGCCCAGCAGCGAAATCGGCACCGTCACCGCCGGGATGAAGGTCGCGGCCAGGCGGTGCAGGAACAGGAAGATGACCAGGATCACCAGCACCACGGTGCCGGCCAGGGTCAGGTTGACGTCGTGGATCGCTTCGCGGATCGAGGTCGAGCGGTCGTTGACCAGGTGCAGCTGGATCGAGGCAGGCAACTGCTGCTCGAAGCGCGGAATCAGGGCGCGCACCGCGTCCACGACCTGCACGGTATTGGCGTTCGGCTGGCGCTGGACCATCAGCGAGATCGAGCGCTCGCCGTTGAGGCTGCCCATCGCCTTGACCGACTGGTAGCTGTCCTCGACCTGGGCGACGTCGCGCAGGCGCACCGGCATGCCGTCGCGCGTGGCGACGATCAGGCCGGCGAAGTCGGCTGCGCGCATCAGCTGGCCGCCGCCCTGGATGGTAAGCGTCTGGGACGGGCCGTCGAGGATGCCCAGCGGGGTGTTGGAGTTGGCCGCGCGCAGGGCCGCCGCCAGCTCGTCCATCGAGATATTGCGCGCGTTCATCAGGTCGGACTTGGCGCGTACCCGCACGGCGAAGCGCTTCTGGCCGTTGATCGAGACCTGGGACACACCGGTCACGGTCGAGATCGCCGGCGAAATCAGGTTTTCCGCGTAGTCGTTCAGCTCCGACAAGTCCATCGACGGCGAGGTTACGTGCATGAACAGGATCGGCGCGTCGGCCGGGTTGACCTTGCGGTAGGACGGCAGGTCGGTCATTTCCTGGGGCAGCTGGCGCTGGGCCGCCAGCAGGGCCGCCTGGACGTCCACGGCCGCCTGGTTGACGTCGATCTTGGTGTCGAATTCCAGGGTCAGGGAGGTATTGCCCTGGGTACTGGTCGAGGTGATCAGGTTGATGCCGGCGATGGTGGAGAACTGTTTCTCGAGCGGCAGCGCGACCGATGACGCCATGGTTTCCGGGCTGGCGCCCGGCAGGTTGGCGTTGACGTTGATGACCGGCGTGTTATAGCTCGGCAGCGCGGCGACCGGGATGTGCAGGTAGGCCAGCACGCCGACCAGCACCAGGCTGATCGACAGCAGCACCACCATCACCGGCCGGCGGATACACAGTTCGGACAGATTCATGCCTGTTCCTTCTTCGCTTTCGGCGCAGCGCCCGGCTTGCCTGCCAGGCGAATCTTGCCGCCCGGACGCAGGTTCTGCTTGCCTTCGGTGATGACTTTTTCATTGCCCGCCAGGCCGGTCACCGCCGCGTAGTCGCCGAAGGCGTGCAGGCGCTTGACCGGCACCTGGCGCGCCGCATTGTCCTCGCCGGCCACGTACACGAAGGTGCCGTTGGTGGCGTTGATGATGGCCGCCTGCGGGATCACGACCGCGTCCTTGAGGGTCTGCACGGTGACGCGCGCGGTCACGTACTGGCCCGGCCACAGGCTGGCGCCCGGATTGGCGAACTCGCCCTTGACGCGGATGGTGCCCGCCTGCGGGTCGACGGCATTGTCGATGAAGCTCAGGCGGCCGGAAACGGCAGGCGACTCGTCGCTCACCTGGGCGCGCACCTCGACGGCGCCCTGCTTCTGCGCCGCCAGCAGCGCGGCCAGCGCCGATTCCGGCAGGGTGAAGGAAACATTGATCGGGTCGAGCTGGGTGACGGTGGTGAGCGAAGTCGCGGGCTGCACCAGGGCGCCCGGGTGCACGTCGATGGCGCCCACGCGGCCCGACATCGGGGCGCGGATCGCGGTGTAGCTGGCGGCCACCTGGCTGGCGCGCGCCGCCGCGGCATTGCTCTGCACCAGGGCGCGCTGGGCCTCGACCTGGCTCTGCAGCGAGTCGACGGCGCTCTGGGCCAGGAATTTCTGGGCGACCAGTTCCTGGCTGCGCTTGTACTGGCGTTCGAGGTCGGCGAGCGTGGCGCGGTCGCGCGCCACCTGGGCCTGGGCGCGGGCGACGTTGGCGCGGTCGGCGCGGTCGTCGAGCGAGAACATCAGCTGGCCTTCCTTGACGAAGTCGCCTTCCTTGATGTGCACCTGGCGGATGGTGGCGGAGGTCTGGGGATGCAGGTCGACGGTGCGCAGCGGCGTGACGGTGCCGTTGGCGCCCAGCTCCACGCCCACGTCCTGGCGCTGCGGCGCCACGATGTTGACGGTGACCGGAGGCTGGCCGCCACCCTTGCCGGCGCCGTCCTTGCCGTTTTCGGCATGCGCCCCACCGCCCTGGTTCACGTACCACGCTCCAGCCAGCGCCAGCGCAACGGCTCCGGTAATCAGTCCGACATTCTTCTTTTTCATTCCTGTCCCTTGGCCACCTGCTTAGCGGCACTGTTCATATGGTAATCATTGGCGCGTGAACACGGCAGCCGGCGCCGCCGCATTCTTCCATGCCATTATTTCAAGCCGATTATTTACTTATTTCTTCGCTTATTTGTGCGCCGATTTGTTCGGGTAGTACGCCGGCAACATCAGCGTGACCTCGAGGCCGCCTTCGGGATGATTCGCCAGCGCAATGCTGCCGCCGTGCTGCTCGGCGATGTTGCGTGCGATCGTCAGCCCCAGCCCGGTGCCGCCGGACTCGCGCGAACGCGAGGTCTCGACGCGGTAGAACGGGTCGAACACCCGGCCCAGCTCGGCCTGGGGAATGCCCGGGCCGCTGTCGCGGATGCGCACACGCGCGGCACCGTTGATGCGGTCGACGGTCACGCGCGCCTCGCGGCCATACTTGACCGCGTTGTCGATCAGGTTGCCCAGGCAGCGGCGCAGGTCCAGCGGCCGGCCCAGCATGGCCATGGCGGCGCGGCCGGTGAGGCCGACCTGCTGGCCGGCATCCACGGCGTCCGCACACACCGCCTCGAGCAGCGAATCGAGATCCAGCACTTGCATGGTCTCGGTAGTGTCCATGCTACGCGCAAGTACCAGACCCTCGCGCACCATTTCCTGCATCGCCGACAAATCGCCGATCAGGCGCTCCTGCAGCTCGGCGTCGGGCACCTTTTCCAGGCGCAGGCGCATGCGGGTCAGCGGGGTCTGCAGGTCGTGGGTGATGGCGGCCAGCATCTGGGTGCGCTGGAAAATGTATTGGCGGATACGCGCCTGCATCGCGTTGAAGGCGGCGCTGGCCTGGCGGATCTCGCTGGCGCCGGTCAGGTCGAGCGGGGCGCGGTTGATGTCCTGGCCCAGGTCCTGGGCCGCCTGCGCCAGCTGCTTGAGCGGGCGGGTGGTCATGCGCGCCACCGCATAGGCCAGGGCGCCGATGCTGAGCAGGAACAGCGAGAGCACGGTGCGGTAATCGGTTTCCAGGCCGGCGGGCGCCGGCCGCGGCGGCAGTACCGACAGCCGCAGCTCGGCGCCGTCGCGCAGGCGCACATTGAGCGTCTCGCAGGCGCCACGCCACTGGGCGTACATCAGGCCGTACAGTACCGGCTGCTGGTTCGGCAGCTCGCACGAGGGCGGCCGGCCGGAGGCGGATGTGATCGCGTAGCCCTGCCCCAGGCGCGCGGCCAGCGAGCGCGCGAACCAGGTGGGGCTGCCGGACAGCGGCTGGGGCGCGCCGACTTCGAGGCGCAGGCCCGGGCGGTTGGCCACCGACAGGTAGACCATGCGCGCCGAGGCCGGCACGATCTCGGTCGCCATCACCAGCTGCTCGGCGCGTTCCAGCAGGTGCTGGTCGCGCTGCTGCTCGAACTGGCGCAGGCGTTCATGATCGGCGGCAAGCTGGGTCAGTGCGGCCGAGATGACCATGCCCAGCAGCAGCGTGACGAACACGCGGCCGGTCATCGACCCGAGGAAAGCCTTCACGCGGCCGGCTCCACCGTCACCTGCCCGGCCAGCACGTAGCCGCCGTTACGGACGGTCTTGATGATCTGCGGCATGCGCGCATCCTCGCCCAGCTTCTGGCGCAGGCGGCTGATCTGGATGTCGATCGAGCGGTCGAAGGGATCGGCGTCGCGGCCCTGGGTCAGGTTGAGCAGCTGGTCGCGGTTGAGCACGCGGTTCGGGTGTTCGAGGAACACGCGCAGCAGGCGGAACTCGGCGCCCGACAGCATGATGACCACGCCTTGCGGATTGACGAGGTGGCGCGCGGTCAGGTCCAGGGTCCAGCCGGAGAACTTCATCTGCTGCACGTTCTCGGACGGCGAATTGGACGGCATGGCGTGCGAGCGGCGCAGCACGCTGCGGATGCGCGCCAGCAGCTCGCGCGGCTCGAAGGGTTTCGGGAGGTAATCGTCGGCGCCCATCTCCAGGCCCAGGATGCGGTCCAGCGGCTCGTTGCGGGCCGTCAGCATGATGACCGGCAGGGTCGAGGTGGCGCGCAGCTTGCGGCACAGGGTCAGGCCGTCGTCGCCGGGCATGTTCAGGTCGAGCACGATCAGGTCGGGACGCGCTTCGTCGAGGGATTTCCACATGCCGGTGCCGTCGGCCGCCGCCAGGGTGCGGTAGCCGTTCGATTCGAGGTAATCGGCCAGCAGGCTGCGGATGTCGCGGTCGTCGTCGACAATCAAAATCGTAGAGGGATTATCCATAACCTCAATTATCCGCATCTATGGGAAGGCTGGACAGCCGTTTTGTATCGGTATGTATAAGCCGAGACCGGCGAAACATATTGATACAAAGTACCAGACAGGGGAAATCCGGCGGTTACAGTTTTTGGCGAAGATGGGTCCTGTGCAGCGAGCAGTTCAGTTGCACATCCAAACTGAACTCACCCTGAAGGAAACACAATGAACACCATCCGCAAGAACATCGTGATCGCCCTGACCGCCTTCGGCCTGGCCGCCGGCGCCGCAGGCGTGCAGGCCCAGACCCAGGCCCCTGCCGAAGGCCGCCACGGCCACGCTCTCACCGTGGAGCAGCGCCAGGCCAAGATGGCCGAGTTCAAGGCCAAGCGCGCCGAAAAGCGCGCCGAACGCCAGGCCAAGCTGCGCGATGCGCTCAAGCTGACCCCGGCCCAGCAGCCGGCATGGGATGCCTTCGTCGCCAGCATGACGCCAGCGCAGAAAGCCGACCGTGCGGCCCGTCCGGACCGCGCCCAGCTGGCCAGCCTGAGCGCCCCGCAGCGCCTGCAGATGCGCATCGAGCGCCAGAAGCAGCGCACCGCGCGCATGGAAGCCCGCCTGTCGGCCCTGAACAGCTTCTACTCGGTCCTCACCCCGGAGCAGCGCAAGGTGTTCGACGAGCAGGCCAAGCAGCGCCGCGGCGGCCGTCATCACCGCGGCCATGGCGGCCACGGCATGATGCACAGCTGATCCGCCTGGATAGGCAAGCGAGGGACGCCTGCGGGCGTCCTTTTTTTTCCGGAGCTGCGCCTGTGCTCAGCCCGGGCGCGGCTTGAATGCCCGGATCGCGGCCCGGGCATCGTGCAGCTTGCCGAAAATCCGTACTCCCCTGGGCACTTTCTCGAGGCCGGCAGCGCCCGCACCTCCCGCCCACAATTGCACCTCGCCCGGCAGTTGCTGGCGCAATTGCCGGAGGATGAAGGCGATGGTCTTGCGGGGCAGCGCAGCGCTGAACGACAGTCCCACGACTTGGGTCTGGTAAGCCTGGGCTGCCGCAACGATATCCGGCAAGGGCGACTGGGCCCCGAGGGAAATGCAGCGCGCGCCGGCGAGCGTCAGCACCGCTTCCACCATCAGGTTGCCGAGCATGTGCAATTCGCCCGGCGCCGTGGTCAGGAGCACGCGCGGCCAGCCAAGCGGCTCGTATACCGCCTGCACCGCTTCCCGCAGCAGGGCTTGCACCATCTCGGTGTACAGGTGCTCTTCATGGACGGCGATCACGCCTTCGGCCCAGGCATCGCCGACCTGGCTGTTCAGGCCGGGCAGGAGGTCCAGGACGAAGCCTTCCAGGCCAAGCCGGGCCAGCTCGGCATGCAAGTGCGCGCGCAAGCGGTTCGGCTCCTTTGCGCGCAACAGTTCGACCACGCGGCCATCCCCGCCGCCGGCCTTGGCCGGCGGCCGGTTCATGGCCAGCAGCACCTCCAGCTGCGCTTCGTCCAGCGGAACGACCGCACCCGGACGCATGCCCGCATCGAGCAGGGTCTTGATCAGCTTCAGGCGTTCCACCTGCGCCCCCGAGTACACGCGCTTGTCCGCGGCGTCCCGTCCTGGGACGGGGAAGCCGTAGCGGTCTTCCCACTTTCTTAATACTTCCTTGGCAATACCTGTCTCCTCCGAGACTACAGATATCGGCACGTTCATACCCCTACCTCAAAATTCAGTTTGTCTAAGACAAAACGCATGTTATAGTATTTTCCAGACGGAAACAAACTTGTTTTCCCATGCCATAACCGCTCTCCAGGACTCATCATGCACAGTAATCAATTCAAAGGTATGACTATCAAGACGAAGGTATGCACCGGATTCGCGGCAATCCTTCTGCTGATGGTTGTTTTAACAGGGATCGGCGTCAGCCGGGTCAACACGGTCTCTTCCAGCCTGATCACCATCGGCGACGTCAACAGCGTCAAGCAACGCTACGCCATCAACTTCCGCGGCAGCGTGCACGACCGTGCGATCAGCCTGCGCGATGTGACGCTGGTCGGCAGCGACACTGAACTGAAAGCGGCCGTGGCCGACATCCGTCGCCTGGCTTCCGACTATGAACAGTCCGCCGTGTTGCTGGACAAGATGCTTGCCGAGGGCAGCGATACCAGCCCTGAAGAGCGGCAAATCCTTGCCGGCATCAAGGAAGTCGAAGCCCGTACGCTGCCGCTGGTGTCGCAAGTGATCGCCTTGCGCGAAGCGGGCGAACTCGACCGCGCGAAGGAAGTCATGCTCAAGGATGCCCGTCCGGCCTTCGTCGAATGGCTGGCCAGGATCAACCAGTATATCGACCTGAAGGAAAAGGCGAACCAGTCCGAGTCGGCGCGCGCGCGCGAAGTCGCGAGCGGGTTCCAGACGCTCATGCTGATCATGTGTGCAGCCGCCGTCATCACCGGCGTACTCGTTGCGGCGGTCATCGTGCGCGCGATCTTGAGGGCGCTCGGCGGGGAGCCGGCGAAAGCCAGCGCCATCGCCAACAGCATTGCCACCGGCGACCTGGCGGTGATGATCGACACCGATGGCAGCAAGCGCTCGAGCGTGCTGTACGCCATGAGCGAGATGCGCGACAGCCTCCTCAGGATCGTGGCGGAGGTCCGCGTCGGCGCGCAGGCGATCTCCGCGGCCACCGCCGAGATCGCCTCCGGCAACCTCAACCTGTCGTCCCGCACCGAGCTGCAGGCTTCCTCGCTGCAGGAGACCGCCTCGTCGATGGAGCAATTGACCGCGACGGTCAGGCAGAATGCGGACAACGCGCTCCAGGCCAACCAGCTGGCCGTCTCCGCCGCCACCGTGGCGCGCAAGGGCGGCGCGGTCGTATCGCAGGTGGTGGACACCATGGACTCGATCAATGCCTCGGCCAGGAAGATCGTGGACATCATCAGCGTGATCGACGGGATCGCGTTCCAGACCAACATCCTGGCGCTGAATGCGGCGGTGGAAGCGGCGCGGGCCGGCGAACAGGGGCGCGGTTTCGCGGTAGTGGCGACCGAAGTGCGCAACCTGGCGCAGCGCTCCGCGGCGGCGGCCAGGGAGATCAAGGCGCTGATCGGCGATTCGGTCGACAAGGTCGACGCCGGCAGCCGGCTGGTCGCCGACGCGGGCGCCACCATGGATGAAATCGTCACCAGCGTGAACCGCGTGACCGACATCATGGCCGAGATCACGGCCGCGAGCCAGGAGCAGAGCGCGGGCATCGAACAGGTCAACCGCGCGATCGGCCAGATGGACCAGGTGACGCAGCAGAACGCGGCGCTGGTCGAAGAGGCCGCCACCGGGGCCGGCGCGCTGCAAGCGCAGGCGGAAAAGCTGGGCAGCGTGGTCGCCATTTTCAAGCTGGGCGATGCCGAGGCGCGTGCGCCGGGCGGCGCCACGCAAGTACGCGGCCGGCAAGCGGCCCTCCTGTCCTGAGCCCGCGCCGCCCGCGGCGCGGGCCGGCCGGAACCTGAATGACAAAGGACGCCTGCGGGCGTCCTTTGTTTTGCCGCCCTTCCGGGATGCTCAGGCTGCGGCTTCCGAAGCGCCCGCGGCGCTGGCGGGAGGCTCGATCGGCAGGCGGACCGTGAATGTCGTGCCGACCCCGATCCTGGAATCCACGTCGATGCGCCCGCCGTGCTTGCTGACGGTGCTGTAGGAGAGCGAGAGGCCCAGGCCGGTGCCGCTCCCCACCGGCTTGGTGGTGAAGAAAGGCTCGAAGATGCGGTTCAGGTTTTGCGGCGGGATGCCGCAGCCGGTGTCGCTGATCGCCACCCAGACCCAGTCGCCATCGACGCCGGTGCTGATGGTGATGATGCCGCTTTCCTCGATCGCATGGGCGGCATTGACCAGCAGGTTCATGAAGACCTGGTTCAGCTGCGACGGCAGGCACGTGACTTCCGGCAAGCTGCCGTAGCGCTTCTCGACCGTCGCCTTGTACTTGATCTCGTTGGCGACGATATTCAAGGTGCTGTCGAGACCGGCATGCAGGTCGGCGGGCTGCCAGTCGGTCTCTCCCACGTGCGAGAAATCCTTGAGCGCCTGGACGATTTCGCGCACGCGCTTCAATCCCTCCAGCGATTCCTTCACCAGGTCGGGCACGTCTTCCTTCAGGAAGGCCAGGTCCGCCTCGCGCCCGATCGCGTCGACGCGCGCCGCCAGCGGGGTGCCGGGCGCCATCTGGGCGACCGCCCTGCCATTGGCGCCCACCACCGCCAGCAGCGTGTTGATGTATTTTTTCAGCGTCCCCATGTTGCTGTTGACGAAGCCCAGGGGGTTGTTGATTTCGTGGGCGACGCCCGCCGCCAGTTGGCCGATGGACGCCATTTTTTCGGACTGGAGCAGCTGGTCGTGCGCTTCGCGCAGGCGGGCGATCAGGCATTCCTGCTCCTGCTCCATGTGCTTGCGCGCGCTGATGTCGCTGAGCGAGCCGATCACCTCGACGGGCGTGCCGTTCTCGTCGCGGATCAGGCGCAGCTGGTCGTGCATCCACAGGTATTCGCCGCTGGCGGTGCGGAACCGGTATTCGTAGGTCCGCTCGCCTTCGACGAACAGCTGGGCCAGGCTGGAGAAGATGTTGGGCGCATCTTCCGGGTGCAGGTGGTCGAACCAGAAGTTCGGGTCGGCCAGCATCTCCTCCGGCGGGTAGCCGAGGACGTGGTAGGCGTTCTTGCTGACGAAGGTCAGCTTGAAGTCGCCGCTGGGCACCGAGCTGTAGACAATCGCAGGAGTGTTATCGATCAGGTATTGCAGCCGGACCAGCGGCGAGGTGGCCTCGGCCGGCCGCGGGGGCGGGCTGGAATCGAAGGATTCGAATTCTTCAAACATCATGGCCATGGCGGGTTCGACGAAGATATGCTGGCTTCCATTATCTCGACGAATATGTCTGTACAGACACTTTCTTTCCGTAATGGAAATGATATTTTTGGTCGGTATGGCTTCGCTACAACACGCGGATCGGGGAACCCTCAGCTGGGCCTTGATAGCCTCGGTGAGCCTGAAGCTTGAAGGCCTGCTTCAGCCGCCGGCGCGTTTCGGATGGTGGCCGAGCTTTGCGAGCGTCTCCATCACCAGGTCGCAGTGGTCGCCCTGGACCTCGATCACGCCGTCCTTGACGGTGCCGCCCGATCCGCATGCGGTGCGCAGCTGCTTGCCCAGCAGAGCCAGTGCGGTGGGATCGAGCGCGAGCCCTTTGACGACCGTTACGCTCTTGCCGCCGCGGCCCTTCGTCTGGCGCGACACGCGCACCTTGCCATCGCCTTTGATCGCGGCTTGCGCCTGGCACGTGCACGCCGAGGCGGGCTGCCGGCATGCGGGGCACATGCGGCCGCCGTCGGTGGAATACACCAGGCCGCTGTTTGAACTGCTCTTCATGTTGACTTATCGTTTATGAGCGCTTGGGCGACCAAGGACCGCTCTTAAGCTTCATCCGCCGAGCTTTTGCAGAGACGCAAGGAACTTGCGCGCGTCCTGGTAGCCGATCACCCGGCTGTCCGGGATCTCGCGCCCTTCCCTGTCGAACAGGATGATCCCGGGCGGCCCGAACAGGCCGAAGCGCTTGAGCATGGCCTTGTCGTCCGCGTTATTGGCGGTCACGTCGATCTGCAGCAGGATGGTGTTGGCCAGCTTGGCCTGGACGGCCGGGTCGACGAAGGTCAGCTTTTCCATCTCCTTGCACGACACGCACCAGTCGGCATAGAAGTCGAGCATCGCCGTCTTGCCGCCGGTATTCGCCAGCACCGCATCGAGCTCGGCCACGTTCTTCACGCGCTTGAATTCCAGGTGCTGCGGCGCGCCGCCGCGCAGGTGGGCCAGCGGGGCCAGCGCATCGCGCCCGCCGCTGGCCACGCCGACCAGCTGCATCGCACCCAGCACGGCGATGGCGCCGCCGGCGGCCATCGTGGCCCAGTGACGGTAATGGCGCAGCAGGTAGAAGCCGTAGCCGAGCAGCAGCGCCGCCCACAGCAGCATCTGCGCCGCCGCCGGGATCACCGGCGAGACCAGCCACAAGGCCATCGCCAGCATCAGCACGCCGAACAGGCGCTTGACCGATTCCATCCACGCACCCGCGCGCGGCAGCAGCGAGCCGGCCGACACGCCGACCAGCAGCAGCGGAATGCTCATGCCGACCGCCATCGCGAACAAGGCTGCGCCGCCGATCAGGACATCGCGGGTCTGGCTGATGTAGACCAGGGCGCCGGCCAGCGGCGCGGCCACGCAGGGGCCGACGATCAGGGCCGAGATCGCGCCCATGGCGAACACGCCGGCCAGCTTGCCGGAAGAACGGCGGCCGGAGGCGTGGGAAAGACGGGTCTGCAACGCGACCGGCAGCTGCAGCTGGTAGAAGCCGAACATCGACAGCGACATGGCGACGATAAGGATGGCGAAGCTGCCCAGCACCCAGGGGTTCTGCAAGGCGGCGGCCAGGCCTTCGCCGATCAGGCCGGCGGCGATGCCGAGCGCGGTGTAGACGATGGCCATGCCGAGCGAGTACGCAAGCGACAGCACGAAGCCGCGCGAACGGCGTACCTGCTGGCCTTCGCCGACGATGATCGAAGACAGGATCGGCACCATCGGCAGCACGCAGGGCGTGAAGGCCAGGCCCAGGCCGAGCAGCACGAAGGCGGGAACGATGGCCAGCAGGCGGCCGCCGTTGAGGATGCCGGCGATGCTGGACATGTCGGATTCGGCGGCGGGAGCGCTGCCGGCAGGCGCCGTCACGGCGGGCGCTGGCGCGGCAGCGGCCGGGGCGCTGTCCGCGGCCGGCGTCGAGGACAGCGGGACCGAGATTGCCGGTCCCTGCCCTGCCGCGGCGCCGATCGGCAGCGGCGGCGCGCCGGACGCGGCGCCGCCTGCGCCTGCGCCCAGGCTGGCCGTGTGCTGCTGCGGCGGATAGCACAGGCCGGCGTCGGCGCAGCCCTGGCTGGTGGCCGTCAGGGTGAAACTACCACTGCCTTCGACGGGGACGCGGATCGTCAGCAGTCCCTTGTAGGTTTCGACATCCTTCTCGAAGGTCGGGTCGTACTTCACCTTGCCCGGCGGGATCTGCGGCGTGCCGAGCGTGGCGCCATCGGCCTTGAAGCCGAAGCGTTCGCGGTACATGTAGTAGCCGTCGGCGATCTGGTAAGTCACTTCCAGCGTCTGCGGGTCGGCCATGCGGGCGGCGAAGCGGAAGGCCAGGGCCGGGTCGAGGAACTCTTCTTCGGCGCGTGCGGCGCCGGCGGTCAGGAGCACGAGGGCGGCGAACAGCGTCAGGCAGGCTTGCAGCAGGCGGCTGGGGAAGAAACGGGTCATGGTGTCGGGTGAGTTGTTACAGCGCACCGGAATGGTACACCGGCTGGACTGTTCGCGTCTGTGGCGAGGCTTAAACCCGTGGCTTCGGCTTGTACCCAAGCCGGCCTGCAACGCGCACATCAGGCGAAAAAAAACCAGGCCGAAGCCTGGTTTCTTGGAGACCTAGCCGATTACTCAGCGGTCGGTGCTTCTTCAGCGGTGCCCGGTTCCGGACGGTCCAGCAGTTCGACGTAGGCCATCGGTGCGTTGTCGCCAACGCGGAAGCCCATCTTCAGGATGCGCAGGTAGCCGCCGTTGCGGTTGGCGTAACGCGGACCCAGTTCAGCGAACAGCTTCTGGACGATTTCGCGGTCGCGCAGGCGAGCGAAGGCCAGGCGCTTGTTTGCCAGGGTGTCGGTCTTGCCCAGGGTCAGGATCGGCTCGACAACGCGACGCAGTTCCTTTGCCTTCGGCACGGTGGTCTTGATGGCTTCGTGACGCAGCAGCGAAACAGTCATGTTGCGCAGCATTGCCAGGCGGTGGGACGAGGTACGGTTCAGCTTACGAAGGCCGTGACGGTGACGCATGGTAAATCCTTTCGAGTGTTTTCAATTCCAGTTCTTCGATCGTTCACGCTTGCGCGTGACCGCGGACCGGTTCAGGGGTTAAAACCGCCCGGACAAGGCGTCCAGGCGGGGTACTGCAAAGCGAAACTGAAATCGCGGATTACTTCTCGAGGCCAGCCGGCGGCCAGTTCTCGAGTTTCATGCCCAGGGTCAGGCCGCGCGAAGCGAGGACTTCCTTGATTTCGTTGAGCGACTTGCGGCCCAGGTTCGGGGTCTTCAGCAGTTCGTTTTCCGAACGCTGGATCAGGTCGCCGATGTAGTAGATGTTCTCGGCCTTCAGGCAGTTTGCCGAACGGACGGTCAGTTCCAGGTCGTCCACCGGACGCAGCAGGATCGGATCGACCAGCGGAGCGCGCGACGGTGCTTCGGCGGCGGCTTCGGTGCCTTCCAGGGCGGCGAACACGTTCAGCTGGTCCACCAGGACGCGGGCCGACTGGCGGATCGCTTCTTCCGGGGTGATCACGCCGTTGGTTTCGATGTTGATGATCAGCTTGTCCAGGTCGGTACGCTGCTCGACACGGGCCGATTCCACGGCGTAGGACACGCGGCGCACCGGCGAGAACGACGCATCCAGGATGATGCGGCCGATGGTCTTGTTGGTGTCTTCCGACAGGCGGCGCACGTTGCCCGGCACATAGCCGCGGCCCTTCTCGACCTTGATCTGCATGTCCAGCTTGCCGCCGGCGGTCAGGTGAGCGATCACGTGATCCGGGTTGATCAGTTCCACGTCATGCGGCAGGTCGATGTCGGAAGCCAGGACGGCGCCTTCGCCTTCCTTCTTCAGGGTCAGGGTGACCGAATCACGGTTGTGCACCTTGAACACGACGCCCTTCAGGTTCAGCAGCAGGTCGACCACGTCTTCCTGCACGCCGTCCAGCGACGAGTACTCGTGCACGACGCCGGCGATCGTCACTTCGGTCGGGGCATAGCCGACCATCGACGACAGCAGGACGCGGCGCAGCGCGTTGCCCAGGGTGTGACCATAACCACGCTCGAACGGCTCCATCACGACTTTTGCGTGACCGGCGCCCAGTGCTTCTACATCGATGATACGTGGCTTCAACAGACTATTTTGCATGAAATGTCCTTTTCAATACCCTCGGCTCGTTACACCGATAAGGCTGATGGCATTAATGAGAACGCCTGCGGGGAGCAGGCGGCGATACGAAAACGGTAGCGACGGGAATGATGGGAATCGGAGATTCGCTGCGGAGCCAACCTTAGGTTGCTGCGTCCGCACCACCTCTCCCGTCGTACGCGCGGAGGCGGGAACCCAGATTGTTCGACTTAGCCGAGAAACTTGGGTCCCCGCCTTCGCGGGGGTGACGACAAGGGGACGGCAAGCCGTCCCCGAGGTCGTCAATTAACGCGAGTACAGTTCGACGATCAGCGCTTCGTTGACGTCAGCAGCGATCTCGTTACGCTCCGGGAACGAACGGAAGGTGCCTTCGAACTTCTTGGCATCGACCGAAACCCAGCTCGGGAAACCGACTTGCTCAGCCAGCGACAGGGCTTCAGCGATACGCACTTGCTTCTTGGCCTTTTCGCGCACGGCGATGACGTCGCCGGTCTTGACCTGGTACGAAGCGATGTTCACGACGTTGCCGTTCACGGTGAAGGCCTTGTGGCTCACCAGCTGGCGTGCTTCAGCGCGGGTCGAGCCGAAGCCCATGCGGTAAGCGACGTTGTCCAGGCGCGATTCCAGCAGCTTCAGCAGGGTTTCGCCGGTGTTGCCCTTGCGGCGCGACGCTTCAGCGAAGTAGCGGCGGAACTGACGCTCCAGCACGCCGTAGATACGCTTGACCTTCTGCTTTTCACGCAGCTGGTTGCCGTAGTCCGAAGTACGGGCGCCCGACTTCACGCCGTGCTGACCCGGCTTGACGTCCAGCTTGCACTTCGAATCGAGCGAGCGACGTGCGCTCTTCAGGAACAGGTCGGTGCCTTCACGGCGCGACAGTTTTGCTTTTGGTCCGATATAACGTGCCACGTTAGATACCTTTATAAATGATCACGCCCCAGCGGTGCTTGGCACCCAGGCGCTAGTCCGGTCCACAGTTGGCCGGACGTGGCTTAAACAAATCGCCCGCCATTGAAATGGCAGGCGACAAGAGCCGGGCAGTATACCCTATTTCGGGCAACTGCACCGGCAATCTTTGAAACACCATGGGACCGAGGTCCCAAGCATCACGTATTAGATACGACGACGCTTCGGCGGACGGCAGCCGTTGTGCGGAACCGGGGTCACGTCCTGGATCTCGGTGATCTTGATGCCCAGGTTGTTCAGTGCGCGCACAGCCGACTCGCGGCCCGGGCCCGGGCCCTTGATACGCACTTCCAGGTTCTTCACGCCCGACTCCTGAGCGACCTTGCCTGCAGCTTCGGCAGCAACCTGCGCTGCGAACGGGGTCGATTTGCGCGAACCCTTGAAGCCGGCGCCGCCGGAGGTAGCCCACGACAGAGCGTTGCCCTGACGGTCGGTGATCGTGATGATCGTGTTGTTGAAGGACGCGTGGACGTGGGCGATGCCCTCGGCGACGTTCTTCTTGACTTTCTTGCGCACGCGAGCTGCTGCTGCGCTGCTTTGTTGCTTGGCCATGGTCAGGTTCCTAGATTATTTCTTGAGCGATTGTGCGGCCTTGCGCGGACCTTTGCGGGTACGTGCATTGGTACGGGTACGCTGGCCGCGCACCGGCAGACCCTTACGGTGACGCATGCCGCGGTAGCAGCCCAGGTCCATCAGACGCTTGATGTTCATGGACAGTTCGCGGCGCAGGTCGCCTTCCACGACAAACTTCGCAACTTCGTCACGCAGCTTCTCGAGTTCGTTGTCGTCCAGGTCCTTGACCTTCTTGTTGGTCGCGATACCGGTTGCGTCGCAGATCTTCTGCGAGCGCGGACGGCCAATACCGTAGATCGCCGTCAGGCCGATAACAGTGTGCTGATGATTTGGGATGTTAACCCCTGCAATACGTGCCATTCGATATTCCTCGTATTAACCTTGACGCTGCTTGTGACGCGGCTCGACGCAGATCACACGGACCACGCCCTTGCGCTTGATGATCTTGCAGTTGCGGCAGATCCGCTTGACTGAAGCGTTAACTTTCATTTTGCACTCTCTTCGGTTCGTTTACTTGATGATTTTTTACTTGGTGCGGAACACAATGCGGGCCCGGGAAAGGTCGTACGGGGTCAGTTCCACCGTCACCTTGTCGCCCGGGAGAATGCGGATGTAATTCATCCGCATTTTACCCGAGATATGCCCCAGCACCACGTGCCCGTTTTCCAGCTTCACGCGAAAGGTCGCGTTCGGGAGATTCTCGAGAATCTCCCCCTGCATTTGGATGACGTCGTCTTTTGCCATTCGCTCTATGCACTCCCCGCTTATCGCGTCGGAATTCCGCCCTTGAAGTTAGCCTTGCGCAGCAGCGATTCATATTGCTGCGACATGACGTAGTTCTGCACTTGTGCCATGAAGTCCATCGTCACCACCACGATGATCAGGAGCGACGTGCCGCCGAAGTAGAAGGGAACCTTCCACTGGGCAGTCATGAACTCCGGCACCAGGCACACCAGGGTGATATAGACCGCACCAGCCAGGGTCAGGCGCATCAGGATCTTGTCGATGTAGCGGGCAGTCTGCTCGCCCGGACGGATGCCCGGAACGAATGCACCGCTCTTCTTCAAGTTGTCCGCCGTTTCCTTGCTGTTGAATACCAGCGCGGTATAGAAGAAGCAGAAGAACACGATCGCCACCGCATACAGCAACGCGTGGATCGGCTCGCCCGGTCCCATCGACGCCGCCAGGTCCTTCAGGAACCCGATGACCGGGCTGCTGGAGTCCTTGCCGCGCGTGAACCAGTCGACGATCGTTGCCGGGAACAGGATGATCGACGAAGCGAAGATCGGCGGGATCACGCCAGCCATGTTCAGCTTCAAGGGCAGGTGGCTGGTTTGGCCACCGTAGATCTTGTTGCCGACCTGGCGCTTGGCGTAGTTGACCAGGATCTTGCGCTGGCCGCGTTCAACGAACACCACGCCAAAAGTCACTGCCACCACCAGCGCGACGATCAGGATCGCCGAGAAGCTGCCGATCGAACCGTTCGACACCAGGGTGAACAAGCCGCCCATGGCCGAAGGCAGACCCGCTGCGATACCGGCAAAGATGATGATCGAGATGCCGTTGCCGAGACCGCGTTCGGTGATCTGCTCGCCCAGCCACATGAGGAACATGGTGCCGGTCAGAAGGGTCGTGACGGTGACGAAGCGGAAACCGATGCCCGGATCGAGCACCAGTCCCGGCTGCGCCTCGAGCGCGACCGCGATGCCGAACGCCTGGAACAGCGCCAGCGCAACCGTGAAGTAACGGGTGTACTGGGTGATCTTGCGGCGGCCGGCTTCGCCTTCCTTCTTCAGCGCCTCCAGTTGCGGCGAAACGATCGATGCGAGCTGCATGATGATCGAAGCCGAAATGTAAGGCATGATGCCGAGAGCGAACACGGTAAAGCGGGACAGGGCGCCGCCCGAGAACATGTTGAACATGCCCAGGATGCCGCCCTCGTTCTGCTTGAACAGCGACGCGAGCTGCACCGGGTCAATCCCGGGGACCGGGATGTGAGCACCGATGCGGTACACGACCAATGCGCCAAGCAAAAACCACAGCCGGCCCCAGGGGAAGCCGGAAGCGGCGCTTTTACCAAGTTGTGAATTAGTCGCCAATTTTTGCTCCGATCAGGCAGGCCGCAATTAAGCGACCGAACCGCCAGCTGCTTCGATCGCCGCTTTCGCGCCGGCGGTCGCTTTCAGGCCCTTGAGGTTCACCGCTTTGGTGATCTCGCCGGACAGGATGACGCGGACGTCACGTGCCACGACCGACAGGATGCCTGCCTGCTTCAGCACCAGGATGTCGACATCGCCGACAGCCAGGCCGTTCAGGTCCGACAGACGCACTTCAGCCTTGAACGATGCGTTCAGCGACTTGAAGCCGCGCTTCGGCAGACGACGCTGCAGAGGCATCTGGCCGCCTTCGAAGCCGACTTTGTGGAAGCCGCCCGAACGCGATTTCTGACCCTTGTGACCGCGGCCGGCAGTCTTGCCCAGGCCCGAGCCGATACCGCGGCCAACGCGACGCTTTGCGTGCTTGGCGCCGTCAGCTGGTTGAATGGTATTGAGTTCCATTGATTTCTCCGTACGTAAGCCGCGGCTTACGAAACAACTTTAACGAGGTACGCGACTTTGTTGATCATGCCACGCACGGACGGGGTGTCCTGCAGCTCGGAAACCGAGTTGACACGACGCAGACCCAGGCCGCGCACGGTGGCACGGTGATCCTGACGGGTACCGATCAGGCCCTTGACGAGCTTGACTTTGACAGTGTTTGCCATGTTTGTTCCCCTTAACCCAGGATGTCTTCAACCGACTTGCCGCGCTTGGCAGCGATGTCAGCCGGAGTGCTCATTTTTGCCAGACCGTCGAGGGTAGCGCGAACCAGGTTGTACGGGTTCGACGAACCGGTCGACTTGGCGACCACGTCGGTCACGCCCATCACCTCGAAGATAGCGCGCATTGCGCCACCAGCGATCACGCCGGTACCCGGCTTGGCCGGCGACATCATGACGCGCGAGGCGCCGTGACGACCGGTAACGGTGTGGTGCAGCGTACCGTTCTTGAGGGGCACCTTGATCAGGTTGCGGCGGGCTTCTTCCATCGCTTTTTGCACGCCGACAGGAACTTCCTTCGACTTGCCCTTGCCCATGCCGATGCGGCCATCGCCGTCACCGACAACGGTCAGCGCTGCAAAACCCATGATACGACCACCCTTCACCACCTTGGTGACGCGGTTGATCGCGATCATTTTCTCGCGCATGCCATCATCCGGCTTGTCGCTTGCCATTTTCGCTTGCATTTTTGCCATGACGATTCTTCCTTAGAACTTCAGACCGGCTTCACGCGCGGCTTCTGCCAGCGCCTTCACACGGCCGTGGTAACGGAAACCCGAGCGGTCGAACGCAACTTCGGTGATTCCTGCTTTCAGTGCCTTCTCGGCGACGCGCTTGCCCACCAGGGCGGCAGCGGCAGCGTTGCCGCCTGCACCGCTCTTGCCGGCCAGTTCGGCGCGCACTTCTGCTTCCAGCGTCGAAGCCGACACCAGCACCTTTGCGTCCGGGCTGATCAGGTTCGCATAGATGTGCAGGTTGGTGCGGTGAACCGACAGACGGTTCACGCCCAGCTGGGCGATCTTGATGCGGGTTTGACGTCCGCGACGCAGACGCGATTCTTTCTTGTCCATCGTCAGCTCCGATTATTTCTTCTTGGTTTCTTTAAGCTTCACCACTTCGTCCGAATAACGGACACCCTTGCCCTTGTAAGGCTCAGGCGAGCGGTAAGCGCGCACTTCCGCGGCAACCTGGCCGACCTTTTGACGGTCGATACCCTTGATCAGGATCTCGGTCGGGGTCGGGGTGACTGCGGTGACGCCTTCCGGCATCGCGTGCAGGACCGGGTGCGAGAAGCCCAGCGACAGGTTCAGGGCGTTGCCCTGCACAGCTGCCTTGTAGCCCACGCCCACCAGGTTCAGCTTCTTCTCGAAGCCCTTGGTGACGCCGGTAACCATGTTGTTGACCAGGGCGCGCAGGGTGCCCGACATGGCGTTCGATTCACGCGAATCGTCCACCACGTCGAAGGTCAGCGTGCCGTTGTTGTTTTCCACTTTGACCAGGCCGTTCAGCGGCTGGGTCAGGGTGCCGAGCGGGCCCTTGACGGTGATCGACGACGCGTTGATGGCGACATCGGTACCTGCCGGGACGGCGATTGGCATCTTAGCTACTCGAGACATGTCTACTCCTTAAGCCACGTAGCACAGCACTTCGCCACCGACGCCGGTAGCACGTGCTTTGCGGTCGGTCATCACGCCTTGCGGGGTCGAGACGATTGCCACGCCCAGGCCGTTCATGACCGACGGGATTTCGTTCTTGCCCTTGTAGACGCGCAGGCCAGGACGGGACACGCGCTCGATGCGCTCGATGACCGGACGGCCGGTGTAATACTTCAAACCGATTTTCAGTTCAGCCTTGCCACCTTCGGTGGTCACGGCGAAATCTTCAATGTAACCCTCGTCCTTCAGGACGTTGGCGATCGCAACCTTGACTTTCGACGACGGCATTGCGACCGTGGTCTTCTGGACAGTTTGTGCGTTGCGGATGCGGGTCAGCATATCGGCGATAGGATCGCTCATACTCATTGCTTATTCTCCTATTACCAGCTAGCTTTGGTCATACCCGGGATTTCGCCTTTCATGGCGAATTCGCGGAGTTTGGTGCGGGCCAGACCGAATTTACGGAAAGTACCACGTGGACGGCCGGTCATTGCGCAGCGGTTACGCTGGCGGGTCGGGGCCGAGTTGCGCGGCAGGGCCTGCAGCTTCAGGCGAGCTTCGTAACGTTCTTCTTCCGACTTCGATTGGTCGTCGATGATCGCTTTCAGAGCGGCACGCTTTGCGGCGAATTTCTCCACCAGGTCTGCACGCTTCTGTTCGCGGTTAATCAGTGCAAGTTTTGCCATGCTCTTAGTTCCTGAACGGGAATTTGAAGGCGGCGAGCAGCGCTTTGGCTTCTTCGTCGGTCTTAGCGGTGGTCGTGATCGAGATGTTCATGCCACGCAGCGCGTCGATCTTGTCGTAATCGATTTCCGGGAAGATGATCTGCTCTTTGACGCCGATGTTGTAGTTGCCACGGCCATCGAAGGATTTGCCGTTGACACCACGGAAGTCACGCACGCGCGGCAGTGCCACGGTGATGAAGCGGTCCAGGAATTCGTACATGCGGTTACCGCGCAGGGTCACCATCGTACCGATCGGGTAGCCTTCGCGGATCTTGAAACCTGCGATTGCCTTGCGAGCCTTGGTCACGACCGGCTTCTGGCCGGCGATCTTGGTCAGGTCGCCAGTGGCGTGCTCGATGACCTTCTTGTCGGCGACAGCTTCCGACAGACCCATGTTCAGGGTGATCTTGGTCAGACGCGGCACTTCCATGACCGACTTGTAACCGAATTTCTCGGTCAGCTCGGCGACGACTTTGTCTTTGTAAATTTGTTGGAGACGGGCCATTGTTCTTACCCCTTCACTACTTCGCCGTTCGACTTGAAGACGCGGACTTTTTTGCCGTCCACATCCTTGAAGCCCACGCGGTCTGCCTTGCCGGTCGCTGCGTTGAACAGAGCGACGTTCGAGACGTGAATCGGCATAGTCTTGTCGACGATACCACCAGTGTTACCGGTCATCGGGTTCGGCTTGGTCGCCTTCTTGGCGACGTTGACGCCCTCGACGATGACGTGCTCAGCGTCTACACGCTTCTGAACGACGCCACGCTTGCCCTTGTCCTTACCGGCCAGAACGATGACTTCGTCGTTTTTACGAATCTTATCCATTGCGACTCCTTACAGAACTTCAGGTGCCAGGGACACGATCTTCATGAACTTCTCGGTACGCAGCTCGCGCGTCACCGGTCCGAAGATACGGGTACCGATCGGCTCCAGCTTGCTGTTCAGGAGCACGGCGGCGTTGCCGTCGAACTTGACCAGGGAACCGTCCTGGCGGCGCACACCTTTGGCGGTACGCACAACCACGGCGTTGTAAATTTCACCTTTTTTGACGCGACCACGCGGCGCAGCCACCTTGACGGTGACCTTGATGATGTCGCCAATGCTCGCATAACGGCGTTTCGAGCCGCCCAACACCTTGATGCACAGAACTTCCTTGGCACCGGTGTTGTCGGCCACTTCGAGCCGGCTTTCGGTTTGAATCATAGTATTTTCTTTCCCAACTTAAGCCGTAGAAAACCCCACGGAGAACCGTGGGCCTGCGGTCAGTCTTGGTCCCGCCGGCACGCCCCTGCTGGAGCATGACGATTGGGTGATTGGACTTTCCAATAACTTTCGCTACACAGGCCGCCGACATCGCGGGGGACATACTGCGGCAACACATGAACGAAGCCCGCTAGTATCCCAGATACCAGCGGGCCACGCAAGACAAATTTTAAGGCTTAGATGACCTGTGCTTGTTGCACAACACGGGTCACGGTCCAGGCCTTCGTCTTCGAGATCGGGCGACCTTCCGTGATCTCGACCGTGTCACCGGTCTTGACCTGGTTGGTCTCGTCGTGCGCGTGGTACTTGTTCGAGCGCACGATGATCTTGCCATACAGCGGGTGCTTGACGTGACGCTCGATCAGGACGGTCACCGTCTTGTCCATTTTGTCGGACACGACCTTGCCGACCAGCGTACGCTTCAGCGCCGTTTTAGTGGTGTCGTTCATTTGGCTTCCTTCGAGTTCATCACAGTCTTCACACGCGCGATATCGCGACGTACTTTCTTGAGCTGCGCGGTGTTCGCCAGCTGCTGGGTAGCCAGCTGCATGCGCAGGCCGAACTGGGCCTTCAGCAGCTCATTCAGCTCCTTCTGCAGGGCGTCCTGGTCTTTGCCGCGGAGTTCCGATGCTTTCATATTCAACTCCTGTTATTGGCCGACTTGGCGCACCACGAAGGTGGTTGCCAGCGGCAGTTTGGCAGCGGCCAGGCGGAACGCTTCGCGCGCCAGTTCTTCTGCGACGCCGTCCATCTCGTACAGGACTTTGCCTGGCTGGATTTCAGCGACGTAGTACTCCGGGTTACCCTTACCGTTACCCATACGGACTTCGGCCGGCTTGTTCGAAATCGGCTTGTCCGGGAAGATACGGATCCAGATACGGCCGCCACGCTTGATGTGACGGGTCATCGCACGACGTGCCGCTTCGATCTGGCGTGCGGTGATACGGCCGCGGGCAACTGCCTTCAGGCCGAATTCGCCGAACGACACAGCGGTGCCGCGGGTGTGCGAGATGCCGGTGTTACGGCCCTTCTGCTCTTTACGATACTTTCTGCGGGATGGCTGCAGCATCTTTATTCTCCTGCTTTCTCAGCCGGCTTGGCAGCGGCGCGACGACCTGCTGGAGCGGCTCCTGGTTTGGCGCCTGGGCGCGGACGGCCGCCCGGCTTGCCATCATCGCGACGCGGGCCGCGTGGCTTCTTCTCATCGGCCGGGACGTCGATCACAGGTGCTTCGCCGGTCGGCGAACGGTCGCCCTTGTAGACCCAGACCTTGACGCCGATGATGCCGTAGGTGGTCGATGCTTCGCTGGTGCCGTAGTCGATATCGGCGCGCAGGGTGTGCAGAGGCACACGGCCTTCGCGGTACCATTCGGTACGTGCGATCTCGATGCCGTTCAGGCGGCCCGACGACATGATCTTGATGCCGACGGCGCCCAGGCGCATTGCGTTCTGCATGGCGCGCTTCATCGCGCGGCGGAACATGATGCGCTTTTCGAGCTGCTGCGAGATCGAGTCGGCGATCAGCTGCGAGTCGATTTCCGGCTTGCGGATCTCTTCGATATTGACGTGCACGGGCACGCCCATGATCTTCGCCAGCGACGACTTCAGCACTTCGATGTCTTCGCCCTTCTTGCCGATCACGACGCCAGGACGCGACGAGTAGATGGTGAAGCGCGCGTTCTTGGCAGGACGCTCGATGACGACGCGGCCGACCGAAGCGTTCTTCAGCTTCTTCTTCAGGAAAGCGCGTGCTTCCAGGTCTTCCTTCAGCATCTCGGCGAAGTTGCCGTTGCCAGCGTACCAGCGCGACGCCCAGTTACGGGTGACCGCCAGGCGGAAGCCGGTTGGGTGGATTTTCTGACCCATCGTATGACCCCTTAGTTACCGACAGTCACGTAGATGTGACAGGATTGTTTCGAAATGCGATCGCCGCGGCCCTTCGCACGTGCGGTGAAGCGCTTCAGGATCGGGCCCTTTTCGACGTAGATCTGGGTGACCTTCAGCTCGTCGATGTCGGCGCCATCATTGTGTTCCGCGTTGGCGATCGCCGACTCGAGAACCTTCTTGATGATGGTCGCGCCCTTCTTCGGGCTGAACTGCAGAATGTTGAGTGCTGCGTCAACCTTCTTGCCACGGATCAGGTCGGCAACCAGGCGGCCTTTTTGTTCCGACAGGCGAACGCCTTTGAGGATTGCTTTAGTTTCCATTATCGTTTCGCCTTCTTGTCAGCAGCGTGGCCCTTGAACGTACGGGTCAGCGCGAATTCGCCGAGCTTGTGGCCGACCATGTTCTCCGAGACGTACACCGGCACGTGCAGCTTGCCGTTGTGGACGGCAATGGTCAGACCGATGAAGTCAGGAGTGATCGTCGAGCGGCGCGACCAGGTTTTGACTGGCTTCTTGTCTTTGGTCGCTTGCGCGGCTTCGACCTTCTTCACCAGGTGGGCGTCAATGAACGGCCCTTTTTTCAATGAACGAGTCATGTTTTATCCCTTATTTCTTGCCGCGGCGCGAGACGATCATCGACGAAGTGCGCTTGTTCGAACGCGTCTTCTTGCCCTTGGTCTGCTGGCCCCATGGCGACACCGGATGGCGACCTGCTGCCGTACGGCCTTCACCACCACCGTGCGGGTGGTCGATCGGGTTCATCACGACACCGCGGACGGTCGGACGCACACCGCGCCAACGCATCGCACCGGCTTTACCGATCTTGCGCAGGCTGTGCTCGGCGTTGCCGACTTCACCCACGGTTGCACGGCACTCGATGTGCACGCGACGGACTTCACCCGAGCGCAGGCGAACCTGTGCGTAGGTGCCTTCGCGGGCCATCAGGACCACGGCGGCGCCGGCGGTGCGGGCCATCTGTGCGCCCTTACCCGGCAGCATTTCGACGCAGTTCATCACGGTACCAACCGGGATGTTGCGGATCGGCAGGCAGTTACCGGCCTTGATCGGTGCTTCCGCGCCGTTCATGACGGTGTCGCCCACAGCCATGCCCTTGGTGGCGATGATGTACGCACGGTGACCGTCGGCGTAGCACAGCAGAGCGATGTGCGCGGTACGGTTCGGGTCGTATTCGATACGCTCGACCTTGGCAGGGATGCCGTCCTTGTTGCGCTTGAAGTCAACCAGGCGGTAGTGCTGCTTGTGGCCACCGCCGATGTGGCGGGTGGTGATGTGACCGTTGTTGTTACGGCCAGCAGTCTTCGATTTCTTTTCAACCAGGGCTGCGAACGGACGGCCTTTGTACAGGCCTTCGGTCACAACTTTCACCATGCCGCGACGGCCTGGGGAGGTTGGCTTCATCTTAACGAGTGCCATTATTTAGCCTCCTCGACAAAATTGATTTCCTGGCCCGGCTTCAGGCACACGAAAGCACGCTTGGTGTGGTTGCGGCGGCCGTTGAAACGGCCCGAGCGCTTCTGCTTGCCTTCGCGGTTCACGGTTTGCACCGATTCCACTTCGACCTTGAACAGCAGCTCGACGGCAGCCTTGATTTCTGGCTTGGTCGCGTCCGGCAGAACCTTGAACACGATCTGCTCGTTCTTTTCCGCGACGAAGGTCGCTTTTTCGGAAATGACCGGAGCCAGCAGCACCTTCATCAGGCGCTCTTCGCTAAATTTGATTGCGGCGCTCATGCGTACATCTCCTCGATCTTGGCCAGAGCAGCTTTGGTGACCAGGACTTTCTTGTAGAACACCAGCGACATCGGGTCAGCAGCCTTCGGCTCGACGACCAGCACGTTCGGCAGGTTACGCGAGGCGAGCAGCAGGTTTTCGTCGATGGTGTCGGTGATCACGAGGACCGATTCCAGGCCCATGCCCTGCAGCTTTTGCGACAGCAGCTTGGTTTTCGGAGCTTCGATCGACAGGTTCTCAACCACGTTCAGGCGGCCTTCGCGGGCCAGCTGCGAGAAGATCGAGCAGATACCTGCACGGAACATCTTCTTGTTGACCTTGTGCGAGAAGTTCTCGTCCGGGGTGTTCGGGAAGATACGACCACCGCCGCGCCACAGAGGCGACGACGACATACCAGCACGAGCGCGGCCGGTGCCCTTCTGGCGCCATGGCTTCTTCGTGGTGTGGCTGACTTCTTCGCGGTCTTTCTGCTTGCGGTTGCCGCTACGTGCGTTGGCGGCGTAAGCGACCACGATCTGGTGGATCAGGGCTTCGTTGTATTCGCGGCCGAACACGGTGTCGGCAGCTGCAACGCCTGCGCCAGCTTGACCTTGCTCATTCAGGAGCTGAAGTTCCATATTTAAGCTCCTTTCTTGGCTTTGGTTTTGACAGCCGGCTTGACAACCACTTGGCCGTTCTTGGCGCCAGGAACGGCACCTTTGACCATCAGCAGTTGACGCTCAGCGTCGATGCGGGCGATTTCCAGGTTCTGGGTGGTGACGGTAACGTCGCCCATGTGACCGGTCATGCGCTTACCCGGGAACACGCGGCCCGGATCCTGGGCCATACCGATGGAGCCAGGAACGTTGTGCGAACGCGAGTTACCGTGGGTCTGACGACCCGACGAGAAGTTGTAACGCTTGATGGTACCGGCGTAGCCCTTACCGATCGAGGTGCCTTGCACGTCGATTTTCTGGCCCACTTCGAACATCGAAGCATTGATGGTGTCGCCGGCTTTGAGTTCAGCGGCTTTGGTGGAATCGATGCGGAATTCCTTCAGCATCGTACCGGCTTCGACGCCAGCCTTGGCGTAGTGACCGGCGGCGGCCTTGTTCACGCGGGAAGCGCGACGTTGACCGAAGACGACCTGAACAGCGGTATAACCGTCAGTTTCAGGAGTTTTGACTTGCGCAACACGGTTGTTCGACACGTCCAGGACGGTGACAGGGATCGAATCGCCGTCATCCGTAAAGATACGCATCATGCCAACCTTGCGACCGAGAAGGCCCAGGCTCATTTTTTCTCCATTCCCACCTACGATTGGGCGGGGGTAGTTGAACTACTAAAAAATATGGGTCAAAAAAGATAGACCCATACCGAAGCCGGCTAGTATAGCGTGCAAACGACGACGGCGCAACAGAAGAATCGGGCGCGTAGCCGGCTCTGTTGCGTTTTTCGCATAATGGAGAGAGCGAGGAATCCGTTCTAGCTGAACGGCACAGAAAAGGCACACCGCTGCGCCTTTTCTCTGCAAGTCTCGAGGACTTGCGATCTGGAAGTCTGGTGGGCGGTGCAGGATTCGAACCTGCGACCCCTTGGATGTCGACCAAGTATTCTAACCAGCTGAACTAACCGCCCGGGGAGCCGCATTATACGAAGCTTGCTTGAAGTTTTGCAATAGCTTTTTTCGGCCTGCGACCAAATTTCGACAAATGGGTGCCGGCGAGGCAATCGTGCGCGGGTTGTTGATGCCGAAACGAAATGCTATTGTACAAATGCATCTGCGGCCGGCGCCTTGTCGATGGTATCTCCGGTACCCCATGGCGCCGCCGCCCTCTCCTCCCCGGCGCAGTGACGCGCCGCCGAATCAAGGAAGCTCACCAATGAATCACATCATCCTCGGCAATTCCCTGACGGACTGGCTGATCGCGCTGGCCGTCGCCGTCACGGTCGCGGCCGGACTGGACGCGGTCAAGGCCATCCTGCTGCGGCGCATCCGCAGCCTCACCGCCCGGCGCGCCTCGAGAGCGCGCGGGGTTGCCGTGGCCGCGCTGTCCTCGACGCGCCTGGCGGTGCTGGCGATCCTGGGCCTGTATGCCGGCGCCAGCCTGCTGGTCCTGCCCGAGCGCGGCCAGCTGTTCGCCGGCCGCGCCGCGATGGCCGCCCTGCTGGTCCAGTGCGCGATCTGGGGCGACCACGGCGTCCGGAGCTGGCTCGCGTCCACCCGCGCGCAGCAGGCCGACGATCCCGGCCGCGCCACGTCGTCGGCCGCGATCGGCTTCATCGTGCGGGTACTGCTGTGGGCTGTCGTGGTGCTGATGATCCTCGATAACCTGGGCGTCAACATCACGACCCTGGTGGCCAGCCTGGGCATCGGCGGCATCGCGGTGGCGCTGGCGGTGCAGAGCATCCTGGGGGACCTGTTCGCTTCGCTGTCCATCGTGCTCGACAAGCCCTTCGTGATCGGCGACTTCATCATCGTCGACAATGCCCTCGGCACGGTGGAGCACGTGGGACTCAAGACCACGCGCGTGCGCAGCCTGGGCGGCGAGCAGATCGTGTTCTCGAACGCCGCCCTGCTCAAGAGCCGGATCCATAACCTGCGCCGCATGGAGTCGCGGCGCGTGGTGTTCAGCCTGGCGGTGAACCACGCCACACCCGAGCCGAGCCTGCGCGCCCTGCCCGGCCTGATCGAGGCCATCGTCAGCGAGCAGCCGCAGGTGCGCTTCGACCGCGCCCACTTCAACGGATTGGGCGCGCCGGCCTTCAGCTACGAGGTGGTGTACTTCGTCGAGAGCGCCGATTACCGGGTATTCATGGATGTGCAGCAGGAGATCTACCTGCGCATCGTGGCCATGCTCGCCGAACAGGGGGTGCGCCTGGCGCTACCGGCGCAGACGATCCACGTGGAAGGCGCGCCGGCCGCGTTTCCGCCCGCCTTGCCGCAGGCGGAGCGGATCGCCGCCTGAGGCTGGCTCTCGAGGCGCGCGGATCGGGCGGTGTATGCGGAGCGCCACTGCCCAGCGGAATTTGATAGATTGCTAGTTTCTAATTGGCAATTTATTCATTTGCCTGAGTTAGAATGCTGTTGATGCGACCGGACGCGGCCAACCGCGTGCCCGCCAAACGATTCTTCCTCGGGCCACGCGCCGAACGTTCCTGTGCCTTCCCAAGACCTGTCCCCACTGCGCCTGACCATCGACCGCCGGCGCGCCGAGTTCGCGGATCCGGAGTTCGAAGACCGCTTCCTCCGCCATTTCCTGCCGGAGCGTAATGCCCAGCTGAAGGCGAGCCTGCTGTTCTCGGCATTCTTCTATATCGCGTTCGGCGTCACCGATCTCACGACCCTGGGCATCACGCCCATCGCCTGGGCCATGGTCGCGCTGCGCGTGGTGGTCGGCGCGGCCGCCCTGGGCGGCTATGTCGCCGTCACCCGCCATCCGGACTCGGTGCGGGTGTCCATCCTGACCACCTGCCTGGTCCTCGCCGTGGGCCTGATCGTGTTCCCCATATTGTGCTGGTACCAGCCGAGCGCGATGGCGTGGAACCTCATGTCCTTCGCGCTGATCCTCATGGCGGTTTACGTCAACTTCCCGAACCGCTTCATCTATGCGGTCGCGATCGGGGTGGGCGCGAGCGTGGAGTTCGCGGCGATGCTGATCGTCCAGGGTTCCCTGAACCCGGACGATGTGCTGGCCCTGGTGCTGATGCTCATCCTCGGCAATGCCCTCGGCTATATCGCGGCGAGCCGCTTCCACCTCGCCCAGCGCGAGCAATTCCGTTCCTCGATGCTGCTGCAACAGCTGGCCGACCGCGATCCCCTGACCGGCTGCTACAACCGCCGCGTCCTGCAAAGCGGCCTGCTGGACGCCGAACTGGCGCGCGCCCGCCGCTACGGCAACGCCCTGTCGGCGGTCCTGTGCGATATCGACCATTTCAAGCGCATCAACGACAGCTACGGCCATGCGGCCGGCGACCAGGTGCTGAGCGGGTTCGCCGGGCTGCTGCAGGCGATGACGCAGGAGACCGACGGCAGCGTCATCCGCTACGGCGGCGAGGAGTTCCTGATCGTGCTTCCGCAAGCGGAGCTGGCCGAGGCGCAGGCGCTGGCGGAACGCATCCGCCATGCCTTCGCCAACACGCCTACACCCATCGGAGGCGGCGCCTTCGTCTCGGCGACTGCGAGCTTCGGCATTGCCTCGATCCCGACGCTGCATCATTTTGTGCCGGCGAAGTTCGAGGCCCTGATCGAAGCGGCGGACGTGCAGCTGTATGGGGTCAAGCATGGCGGGCGCAATGGGGTGCGCGGCACGGTCGTGAGCGCTGCTGCCGAGCCGCTGGCGGCGCGCGCCTGAAACCGGCACTTGCACTCCCGGGCGATCGTTGTCCGGCATGCCGGGCCAGTCCTCAACCGGCGCCAGGGCGTTAATTATGGGTAGTCGCCAGGGGCGTCATTGAGATCCTCCTCCAGCTCCCTTTCGAAAATCCTGCGGTCGTTCGAATTGATGCAGAGTACCCAGCCCAGGGCAAGAAGCGTGAGGATGGAGCACATCATCATGGTAATCATGGCGCCGCCTGTTGAAGTCGGGACTGCCAGTCTACACAGAGGCAAGGTTCCGAGTGAACAGGCTGTCGTTTAACCGGAACAGGTATCGATGATCGGCCAGGCGTGCGTCCATCGCCGGTCAGGCCGTTCAGTCTACGGCATGTCGCCGCCGAGACGAGCCAAATGTCCGATTGCGACTGCGCATTCAAGCGGTCACTCACGCCTGTGAATGCTCGCGCCAGCCTGATTCCTTAGTCGGGAGCTACCGATATCAGGAGGTCGGCAACGACATCACCCCGAAGTGGGCCATCTACCAGTTCAGAGCACTCAAGCATCTGGTTTCGCAGCTCGACCATGCGTGCAGTAGGCTCGGGCTGTGTGGCCCAGAAGTGTTCGGACGGCCATTGGGCATATGCGAAATAGTGGCCGTCGGCGCACCGATGCAAACGCGACCCTAGACCGCCTCGCTCATCGCGTATAAGTTTGGTTAGTTCCTGCCAGGCGCGCTCAAAGTCTGGCTCACGACCAGAAGCTACTTTCCATCTAAAGTAAATCGCATACATAAATTTTGTCGGGTTGTGGCCGATCTCGGGCGTTTTGCGAAGGACCTCTTCTGGCCGATTGCGGCCCTATCTGGACGGCTGCTCTCGACCCGAAGCAGACATTGAGCCTTCTTCGTCACGCACCAAGCGTCTGAAGGAAAGGAACCAAGAAAACTAGCCCGAGAAGGCTAAACAAGATTGCCGCTTTAACCGCTATTTCTTTCCACGGAAACGGAATATCGCCATCCGGATTGCTCCAACCGCTTGGCAGATCATCATCAATCGTGATTAGGTGCCCTGCGAAGGCCCAAACAGCGAAGCCTATTGCGGTGTACAGATATGGCACCTTCCAAATCAGGGAGAGAATGAAGGCAGTCAAGCAAACCATGGTCAGCATGATGCCGCACCGCTTGAGCTCAGAAACACTCACGACCTTATCTCCCTCGACATGAACGAATCAACGGCCGCTTTTGGCCGATTGCGGACCTTTGGTTGCATCCGCTCCCGACCCAAAGCGGAATTTGCTTAGTTAGTTTGAAATTGGATTTGGCTCAGATATCCGCATAGTAGGACGAACGCAGGTAACAGCACGACGCTGTTCCGTAAGATGCGATCAATTCGCGTAACGTGCACACCCTGTAATCTGGACATCACTGTGGCGATGACAACACCTCCAAGTAGTAGTCCTATCATCAGTCCTCTACCTAAGAAATAATCAGCTTGTGCGTTGAAGTACAGATAATGTGCGTCTGGTGAGCTAGGAAATGCATGAGGACCGATTGTCTCCCACCCATGCCACACCCAATAACGCCAGCAGTAGTAGAGAGTACTCAGCAACTCGGCAAAGAGGTAGAACGCTAACCCAGTTCGCATGACTATCCACTTTGGATTGAATTGGTGCTATGAACTGTCTGTCCGCTTCTGGCCGGTAGCGGACAATCCCCAAGCATATGCGTCCAAGCCACGCGGGCGGCCCGGTCTGATGCCGGCAAGCCTAGGAAGCAGCCGCCAGCACCCGCCGCGCCTGCGGATGGCTGGTGGACTGGCGCACCAGCAACCGTCCCTGCAGGCGTTCATGGCGGCGCACCCCGCCCTCGCCGCGGATGCGCTGGAACAGCAGCTCGGCCACCTTGCGCCCCATGTCATAGGCAGGCTGGGCCACCGTGCTCAGGCGCGGCACGGCAAAGGCCGCCGCGCCGAGGTCGTCGCAGCCGAGCACCGACAGCTGGGCGGGCAGGTCCAGCCCCGCTTCCTGGGCGGCGCACAGCGCGCCGAGCGCCATCAGGTCATTGCAGGCGAACAGTGCGCTGGGCGGCACCGGGAGCGCAAGCAGGTGGCGCGCTGCGTCGTGGCCGCCCTGGCAGTCCGCTTCGCCATGCACCAAATAAGCCGGGCCGAGCTCGAGCCCCGCTTCGCGCAGGGCGCGCTTGAAGCCGGCCAGGCGTTCCTGGCCGGCGGGCTGGTGCTCGGGTCCCGCCGCGCAGGCAATGCGCCGGTGTCCGAGCTCGATCAGGTGGCGCGCGGCCGCATATCCTGCCGCCTCGTGGTCCAGGCCGATGAAATCGGCGTCGACGCCGGGCACCTCGTGGTCCGCCAGGACGATGGGCAGGGGTTGGCTGGAGAGCAGCGGCGCCAGCTGGCCGCGCGTGCTGCCGCCCACCAGCACCAGGCCGTCGATGCGCTTCTCGATCAGGCCGCGCAGGTGGGCCGCCTGGCGCTGCGCGTCCTCATGACCGTTGCACAGCATGATGTTGTAGCCGACGGCGAAGGCCGCGTCCTCGATGCCACGCAGCAGTTCGGCAATGCCGGGGTGGGTGTTGTCCGGGACCGAGACGCCGATGGTGTAGGTCTTGTCGTTCTTGAGGCTGCGGGCCACGGCGCTGGGGATGTAGCGCATCTCCTCGATCACCGCCTGCACCCGCGTGCGCACGTCCTCGCTGACCGCGCGCGTGTTGTTGATGACGTGCGATACGGTGGAGGTCGATACCCCCGCCCGTTCCGCGACCTGCTTCATTGTTGCCATCCTGCCTCCCTTTCCTAAAGGCATTATGACGCGAATGTTACAAAACGGGCAACGTGTACGTCTGGAAAACAACGAAATGTGTGACATTCCGACCGTGTACAATTGAACAATAAACGCCTATAGTGAGCTTGACGCGCTGCACTGTGCGTCCCGGCGATGATGACCCTTCCCCCTGTTTTTAACGAGGAGCGAGTATGGCAATCAGTCTGCAGAAAGGCGGCAACGTCAACCTGAGCAAGGAAGCACCGGGCCTGACCAAGGTCATCATCGGCCTGGGCTGGGACCCACGCGCCACCGACGGCGCGGCCTTCGACCTGGACGGCAGCGCCTTCCTCCTGAAGAACGACGCCAAGGTCCGCGCCGACACCGATTTCATCTTCTACAACAACCTCAAGTCGGCCGACGGCTCGGTGGTCCATGCGGGGGACAACACCACCGGCATGGGCGCGGGCGACGACGAGAAGATCGCGGTCGACCTGGCCCGGGTGCCGCCCGAGATCGACAAGGTCTCGTTCTGCGTCACCATCCACGAGGCTGACGCGCGGCACCAGAACTTCGGCATGGTCGGCAAGGCCTATATCCGCTGCCTGAACGCCGCCGGCGACACCGAGATCGCCCGCTACGACCTGTCCGAGGACAGCTCCACCGAAACCGCCATGATCTTCGGCGAACTGTATCGCCACGGCGGCGAATGGAAATTCCGCGCCGTCGGCCAGGGCTTCAAGGGCGGCCTGGGGCCGCTGGCCCGCTCGTTCGGCGTGAACGTCTGAGTCCGTTCCGCTTCCCCGCCCGCGCATGCGCGGGCTCACCGCCACCATGTCGAGAAACTGCATGCGCGTCTGGTACAACAGGACGTTCTCGTCCGTCTACGCCGCGATCAAGCTGATCCGCGAGGCCGACACCGAAGGCCGCTTCACCCTGATCCACAGCCAGCCCAACCGCCATGCGCCGGCGGGACGCCTGGCCCACGCATTCCACCTGGAGCCGACCGGGCTGGACACGCAGGCCTATGTCGACTGGTGCCTGGAGTTCTGCCGCAAGCACGCCATCGACATCTTCGTGCCAGGGCGCGAAGCGACGGCGCTGGCGGCCGAGCATATGCGCTTCGCCGACGCCGGCACCCGGGTACTGAGCGCGGCGTCCCACTCCACCCTCCAGCTCCTGCACGACAAGGCGCGCTTCTACATGGAGACCGACCTGCCGCAAGCGCCGGTGGCGGAGTTCCGCCGCTTCGAGAACGTCGCGGAGTTCGACGCCGCCTACGAGGAGCTGCGTCCGCGCCACGCGAAGCTGTGCGTCAAGCCGACCCACTCGATCTATGGGCTCGGTTTCGCCCTGATCGACGAGGAGCGCAATAGCGCGGAACTGCTGCTGGCCGGCGCCGAGTACCAGGTGGGGCGCGAGGACCTGCGGCGCGGGCTCGCCGCGCTGGGGAGCTTCCGCAGCATGCTGCTGATGGAATACCTGGACGGACCGGAATACAGCGTCGACTGCGTGGGCGACCATGGCCGCCTGGTAAGCGCGGTAGTGCGGCGCAAGCTGTCCCAGCCCGGCAGCGGCCAGCTGATCGACCAGCGCGCGGACATCCTCGATGCCACCTCGCGCCTGGCGGCACGCCACCGCCTGAACGGCGTATTCAACGTCCAGTTCCGCGAAGGGGGCGGCAGGCCGCGCCTGCTGGAGATCAATCCGCGCATGTCGGGCGGCATCGGGATGGCCTGCGTGGCCGGGCCCAACCTGCCCTATATCGCGCTGCGCGGCTTCGCCGACGGCTTCGACGCGGTCGCGGTGCCGAACGTGCGCAACGGGATCCGGGTGGCCGAACTCTCGCACGCCGTGGAGCTGGCATGAACGCGCCCTCGCAAGCGGCGCTGCTGGCCCGCCGCAGCGTGGAGCTGCCGACCGGTAGCCTCGAAGTGATCCTGGAACGCGGCGCCGAGGAAGTCGACGAGTTGCTCGGCTTTGCCGCGCGCGCCAATGCCAGGCGTGGCTTCCTCTTCCTCAGCAAGGTTCTGGGCAAGCACTGGCCGGTGCGGCCGTCCGCGATGCTGTCGATCCACGCCAGGCTGGCCTGCACCGTGCCCGAGGCCGACGGGCCGGTGGTGTTCATTGCGATGGCCGAAACCGCGATCGGCCTGGGCCAGGGCGTGTTCGAAGCCTGGCTGCGCGCACACCCGGACCACCCCGCCCTGTACCTGCACACCACGCGCTACCGCGTCGGCACGGGCGAACTGATCGAGTTCGAGGAGGCGCACAGCCACGCGCCGCGCCAGTTCCTGCATCTTCCCGCCAATCCCGCGCTGCGCGATCTGCTGCTGCGGGCACGCACCCTGGTGCTGGTGGACGACGAGGCCAGCACCGGCAACACCTTCGTCAACCTGGCCGCCGCCTGCCGCCGCCTGAATCCCGGCATCGAGCGCGTGCATCTTGCGACGATCACGAATTTCATGGGCCGCGAGGCCGGCGCGCGGCTGGATGCGCGTTTCGGCATGCCGGTGAGCCTGGGCGCGCTGGTCGAGGGCGAGTATCGCTTCACGCCGGGACCGCATGCGCCGGACGGCGGCGTGGCGCAGCGCTTCGACGCCGAAGCCGACCGCGGCGCCAGCGCGGCGTTCGGGCGGCTGGGACTGAAAGGCGCACTGCGCGCCCCGCGGCAGCTCGCGGAGCGGCTGGCCGCCGGGATCGCGCCCGGCGACAAGGTGCTGGTGCTGGGCACCGGCGAATTCATGCACTCCTCGACCCTGCTGGGCGCGGAGCTCGAGCGGTGCGGCGTCGCCGCCTGGGTGCAGTCGACCACCCGCTCGCCGATCCTGACCTGGGGCGCGGTGGCAAACGCCTTGCGCTTCTCCGACAACTACGGCGAGGGCATCGCCAACTTCCTCTACAACGTCGCGCCGGGCCAGTACCAGCACGTCTTCATCTGCCACGAAACCGCACCCGACGCCGCCCTGCGCGAACTCGCAGCCCGGCTGGACGCCCGCCTGTTCCACCATCACGCCGAGGACCGCATTGAAGAAGTTCCTGTTCGCTGACCTGGACGATACGCTGTTCCAGACCTTCGAGAAGTGCGGCGGCGCGGACGCACTGGAGCCGGCCGCCTACTACAAGGACGGCAGCGTGTGCTCCTACACCACGCGCGCCCAGCGCGCCTTCCTGTCGTTCATCCAGGACGGCATGACCGTCATACCGACCACCGCGCGCGACCAGGATGCCCTGCGCCGCGTCCATCTCCCCTTCTCCAGCTACGCCATCATCGACTACGGCGGCGTGGTGCTCGAACCCGGCGGCGGTGTCGACCACGCCTGGCTGGAAGGCATGCGCACGGCGATGTCGGCCGCCCTGCCCGGCCTGCAGGAACTGGCCGCCCATATCGACGGGCACGCGGCGCGCACCGGCTACGGCGCCCGGGCGCGCATGATCGAGGACTTCGCCACCCCCTTCTTCCTGGTGGTGAAGGATCCCGACCGGATCGCCGGGCGGCTGGCGCTCCTCGAGCATGAGGTGGTGCGGCCCTGGATCGAGGACGGCGCCAGGCAGTACGTGGTCCACCGCAACGGCAACAACCTGGCGATCCTGCCGAAGGCGCTGGACAAGGCGCACGCGGCGGCCCACGTGGCGGCGCGCCTGCGCACCGAGCATGGCGACATCGTCACCATCGGCATGGGCGACAGCCGCTCGGATGCGCGCTTCATGGCCGCCTGCGACTACGCGCTGATCCCGCGCGGCACCCAGCTGGCCGGGCTGACGGTGGGGGCGCTATGAATTTCCCCGGCAGCTATCCGGCGGAGGACGTGAGCTTCCTGCTGCGGCGGCTGCCCGTGCACGAATTCGTCGACGTGGCGGAAAAGGAAAGACTGATCCAGTCGGGCCGGCGCCACTACAGCCAGATGCTGTCCGCCGAGCCGCCGCCCTCCGCGCGTTACATGCTGCTGTTCGACGAAGCCTGCCGCGTCAACAACGGCCGCATGGCGCGCGACTGCCTGCGCCTGGCGGGCCTGATCGCGGCGCGTGGTTCGCCTGCCCCGGTCGTGGTGTCGCTGGCGCGGGCCGGCACACCGGTCGGCGTCGTGGTGGCGCGTCTGCTGCGCCAGGTGTTCAAGCGTGCGGCCTGCCATTATTCGGTGTCGATCGTGCGCGACCGCGGCATCGACACGGCGGCGCTGCGCCACATCCTGGCGCGCGGCCATGCTGCTGGCGACATCGTGTTCGTCGACGGATGGACCGGCAAGGGCGTGATCGCGCGCGAACTGGACGTCTCGATCAGGGCCTTCAACGACGCGCAGGGAACGCGCTTCGATCCCGGCCTGCATGTACTGTCCGACCTGGCCGGCGCGGCAGCCTGCGCGGCCTCGGCCGAGGATTACCTGATTCCGTCGAGCATCCTGAATGCCACGGTGTCGGGGCTGGTGAGCCGTACCGTGATGGACGAAGCGATGGGACCGGAGGATTTCCACGGCTGTGTTTTCTATGAGCACCTGAGGCCGCACGACCGCTCGCGCGCCTTCGCCGACGCGCTCACGCGGCTGGCATTGGCACAGGAAGCCGTCGCCGCTTCGCCAATCAATGTTCTTGAGGCTAGTGAGCGCTCGCAGGACTTCATCCAGCGCACGCGGGAGAAATACGGCATCGCCGACATCAACCTCATCAAGCCGGGTATCGGCGAAGCGACCCGCGTGCTGCTGCGCCGCGTACCGCGCCGCCTCATCCTGCGCAATCCCGCCTCGCCCGAGGTCGCGCACCTGGCGGTACTGGCGGAAGAAAAACGTGTGCCGGTCGAGATCGACCCGGCCTTGCCCTACCACGCAGTTTCCCTGATCAGGAGTGCTTCGGATGGTTAAGCCTTTGGGAGCGTCGCTGTACGTGCCTGCCAATCACAAGAACCTGTCCCGGATCGCGAACGGCGACAAGCTGGAGCAGGCCCGTTCGCTCATCTTCTGCCTGGAGGATGCGGTCGGCGAGCGCGACCTGAGCTGGGCGCTGTTCAACCTGTCGGTGGTGCTGGCGCATATGCGGCCCCAGGCCGCCGCCGAGCGCTTCGTACGGGTGCGCAATCCGGAAGTGCTCGCGCGGGTGCTGGCGATGCCCGGCGCGGAAAAGCTGGACGGCTTCGTGCTGCCGAAGGTCACGCGGCACAACTTCGAGACCTATTTCCGGCTCGTGCGCGACACCGGCCACGACCTGATGCCTACGCTGGAAACGGCCGAGGTGTTCGACGAAGGGGAAATGCGCCAGCTGCGCGCGCTGCTGGACGCGCCGGGCGTGCGCATGCGCATCCGGGCGCTGCGCGTCGGCGGCAACGACCTGCTGGCCCTCCTCGGGCTGCGGCGTCCGCGCGGCATGACGATCTACCGCACGCCGCTCGGCCCGGTGATCGCGCGCCTGGTGACGACCTTCCGTCCCTACGGTTTCGCGCTGACGGCGCCGGTGTTCGAATACCTCGACCTGCCCGAACTGCTCGACCAGGAAGTGCTGGAGGACCTGGCCTACGGCATGGCCGGCAAGACGGCGATCCACCCGACGCAGATCGCGCCGATCGAACAGCACTTCAGGGTGAAGGCCCAGGACCTGGCGGTGGCGCGGGCCATCCTCGACGAATCCAGCCCGGCGGTGTTCCGCATGGACGATGCGATGTGCGAGGTGGCGACGCACCGCGCCTGGGCCGAACGCATGGTGGAACAATCGCAGCTGTTCGGCGCGGGCGACGCGGTGCGCCTTCCGTAGCGCGGCTATCCCTGGCGCAGCCGCGCGGCGAGCAGTTCGGGCCGGTCCAGATACAGGAACACATATTTCGGCACGCGCCGCTGGACCTGCCAGTGCAGGATGGCGGCGTCCACTTCCGGCTTGAGCACCAGTACGCAATTCGGCTTGTCGAAGGGGGTCACCAGCAAGGTCTCGAGCCGCCCCACGCCATGCTTGCGGCGCCAGGCCGGCAGCGGCTCATCGACCGATTCCATCCTTTCGATGGCGGCGAGCGGCAGCGCGCCGGACGTGCGCGCGCCGACTTGCAGGTGCAGGGCCTCGCCGGTCAGCACATGCCGCCCCGCCCCGAGGTGCCAGCGATCGCCGATCACCCACACCAGGGTGTACAGGGCCGCGGCGGCGCACAGTACATGCACGATGAGGAGCTTGGACGGGTCCTTCACGAACAGCTGGACGATCATCGCATCCAGCGGCAGTTCGGTGAACACCATGACAATGGCGATCGCCGAGGCCGTGCCGTAGGCGCCGCGATTCAGGTAGGTGAGCGCCACCCCGTCTGGAAGCGCCGCCTGCGGACGGCGTTGCAGGCGGTGCAGGCATCCAACCCACATCAGCCGGTCCAGCTTGAACATGCCGACCAGCTCCGGCGGCAGCAGGGCCGCAGCAATCCGCTGCCATGGCGCGCGCTCGGCGATGGCGGCGCGCAGGCGTTGCCAGGCGTCGGGCGCGTGCGCGATATCCTTCGCGGCCAGCAGGCAGAGCGCAAGGACGATGCCGGCATGGCGCAGGCCGGGTTGGACGGATGCGGGAGCCAACAGGATCGCAAGCTGGGTCAGGGCGAATGTGGCGAAGGCATAGCCGCCCAGCTCGGCCCAGGACAGGGTGCGCAGCGTGGAGAGGAAACGTGGAACAGGCATGGTCGGGAAGAGGCTGGACGGTGACGGAACGTGCCGATTACACCATCTGCGCGCGCGCGGTGCAATCCCGCGGGCCAAAACGATGCGGCGGGCATGAAACGCGCGTGCAGCCCACCACAGCGTGCGGCGAACGGCTACAGTGGGGACAAATCACTTCCGTCACGCCGATGTCCGCTTCTTTCCGTTCGCGCTGCGCGACCCTTGCCTGCCTGCTGGCAGCCTGCGCCGCCGCGCTCGCGCAGCCTGAGCCCTCCCCCGCCCGGACCGTGCCGTCCGCCGGGGAGCGCGCCACGGCCGATGAGCACAAACTCGATATCGAGGCCATGCGCCGCTCCGTGCGCGACATGAAGTTCGAGGAAGCAGCCCCGGTTCGCACGGGGGACGTCCTGTCCGCCGAACCCGACCCCGGCCACCAGCGCTTCCGCGAGAAGTTCGATTCCGGCAAGCGTGCCGATTGCCTGACCGCCTTCCAGGGCATGGGCGTGCTGGCGCTGCTCGCCATGCCGCTGGCAAGCCTGGTCGACAAGAAGGACCACGGCTGCAAGTGGTGAGCGCCAGATCAGGCCCTGGCTTCGTCCAGGACAAAGGCCGCGCCGCAGGGATGGGGAAGAATGAATTTTTGCGTGTGCGGAGGTGCATATGTCCGACCCGGGCAAGCAACAGGGCCGCGGTACGGCGCGGCGCGCTCCCGAGCCGACGCTGCTTGGATGGCTGGGCATCCTGGGCCTGATGGCGCTGGTGTTCGCGGGGGTGGCGGTGACTGGCCGCCTGCTGGGGCGGGCGCTTTATCTGGTACTCCAATAGCCGGTATCGGCCTGCGTCCTCCCGTTCTGCGGCTAGCGAATTCGAATGGCGATACGGGCTTGCCGGCTTGGTAAACGACAAAGGCCGGGTTGCCCGCGTACGGGCTTCCCGGCCTTCGAACCGCCGGCGGAATGATCCGCCGGCAGAGGAAGCAATTACTGCAGCTTGATTTCGACGTCGACGCCAGCCGGCAGGTCCAGCTTCATCAGTGCGTCAACGGTCTTGTCGGTCGGGTCCACGATGTCCATCAGACGCTGGTGCGTACGGATTTCGAACTGGTCGCGCGAGGTCTTGTTCACGTGCGGGGAACGCAGCACGTCGAAACGCTGGATACGGGTCGGCAGCGGGACCGGGCCTTTGACAACCGCGCCGGTGCGCTTGGCGGTGTCGACGATTTCCAGTGCGGACTGGTCGATCAGCTTGTAGTCAAACGCTTTCAGGCGGATGCGGATTTTCTGGTTCGGAGCGGACATGCTATTTCCTTTAAAAGAACGTTCCGGCTAGGGCCGGCAATGTGTAAAAGGTACTTCGGTACAGCTCAAGAGGCGGGAGTATATCACCGAACCCTCTCATAAAGATGGGGACAGACCAAAAAGTCTGTCCCCATCCGTTGGGAGGAAGCGACGTCCCGAAGGACGCGCTTCCGATCTCCACCTGTTAATTAGGCGATGATCTTGGCAACCACGCCGGCGCCGACGGTACGGCCGCCTTCGCG
>CAMPHU010000007.1 GCA_946886065.1 uncultured Massilia sp.
ATATCGATGTCAGCAACAACGCCTGGCCGCGCAAGGCAGTGCCTTCGCGCCTGGAACTCTTCAAGACCGAACAGGACAAGAACAATCTGATGCGCGATTTCCACACCCCGCTGAAGAAGCCTGCTGCTGAAGCACCGAAGGCCGTCCAATGAAACCCGGGTTGTTCAAAGCCCTGTGCGCCGCCCTGCTCATCGCGATGAGCGCGGCGGCACACGCGCACCGCTTCCACACCAGCATCACGGACATCTCGTACAACGCGCGCACCAAGAGCACCGAAGTCGTGCACACCTACATGGCGCACGATATCGAGGCGCTCCTGACGAACCTCTACCAGCGCCAGTTCGACCTGAGCGATCCGGAAGACCAGGAGGTGCTGCGCAAGTACATCGAGCAGCGCTTCGCCATCAAGGGCCCCGACAACCAGCCCCTGAAGCTGCGCTGGATCGGCATGACCATCGATGCGCAGAGCGTCGTGGTGTTCCAGGAAGCCGAGCAGACGCAGCTTTCGCAGGCCGCCGTCATTCGCCAGGGCGTGCTGATCGACTTCCTGCCCGACCAGGTCAATACCGTCAACCTCAACCAGGCGGGAACGGTGCGTTCCCTCACCTTCATGCGCCAGGCGCTGGAACAACCGGCCCGCTGAATCGACGATGCAATTACGTGTTCTCCCCTGCGCGCTGGCCGCGCTGTTCGTCCACACTTCCACCCATGCCGATGATTTCGTCCTCCAGCGCGTGCTGGTCGAAGGCTCGCGCGCCAGCATGCTCGGCATCGCCGACTCCGCCGGCGCCGGCAGCGCGGGCGCGAAGGACCTCGCCAACCGCATCGCCTACCGCCCCGGCGAACTGCTCGAAGTCACGCCCGGCCTGATCGCCAGCCAGCACAGCGGCGAGGGCAAGGCCAACCAGTTCTACCTGCGCGGCTTCAACCTCGACCACGGCACCGACCTCGCCACCTGGGTGGACGGCATGCCGGTCAACCAGCGCAGCCATGCCCACGGCCAGGGCTGGACCGACCTGAACTTCCTGATCCCCGAGCTGGTCGGCCGCCTGGACTACCGCAAGGGGCCCTACTCCGCGCGCGAAGGCGATTTCTCGTCGGCCGGGGTGGCCTCGCTCACCTACGCCAACCGCCTGACGAAGAACCTGGCCACGGCCACGCTGGGCCAGGACGGCTATGCACGCACGGTGCTGGCCGGCTCGTTCGACGCGGCCGGCGGCAGCGTGCTGCTTGCGCTGGAAGGCATGAAGAACGACGGCCCGTGGACGCGGGCCGACGGCTACCGCAAGACCAATGCGGTGCTGCGCTACAGCCGCGGCTACGCCAACAACGGCTGGAGCGTGACCGCGATGCACTACAGCGGGCACTGGAACGCCTCCGACCAGATTCCCCTGCGCGCGGTGCGGGCCGGCCAGCTGGGCCGCTACGACAATCTCGACAGCCTGGATGGCGGCGAGGCGAGGCGCGCCAGCCTGTCCGGCGTGTGGCGCCAGACGTCGAGCGACGCGGCCTCGAAACTCAGCGCCTACGTGATCCGCAACCGGCTCGACCTGTACTCGAACTTTACCTACTTCATGAACGACCCGGTCAACGGCGACCAGTTCAGCCAGCCGGACCGCCGCGTGACTTCCGGCCTGGACGGCAGCCACACCTGGCACGTGCACCGCAGCGAACGCTTCTCGTCCGACGTGACGGTGGGCGCCCAGCTCCAGAACGACAACATCCACAACGGCCTGTACGACACCCGTGCGCGCCAGCGCCTGGCGACCACGCGCGAAGACCATATCGTCGAGACCAGCGGCGCCCTCTTCATCGAGAACGCCACGCGCTGGAGCGAGGCGCTGCGCACCGTGGCCGGCGTGCGCGCCAGCCGCTACGCTTTTCGCGTCGACAGCGACCGGCTTGACAACACCGGCAGCGCGCATGACACGCTGCTGACGCCCTCGCTGAATGTGGCCTACGGGCCGTGGGCCTCGACCGAGCTGTATGCCAATTACGGCCACGGCTTCCACAGCAACGACGCCCGCGGCACGGTCGCCACGGTCGATCCGAAGACGCTCGACCCTGTCGAACGCACCCCGGGACTGGTGCGCTCGCGCGGCTATGAATTCGGCATCCGCAGCGCGGCGATTCCCGCCATGCAGACTTCGCTGTCGGTGTACCGCCTCGACTTCGATTCCGAGCTGACCTATATCGGCGATGCCGGCAATACGGAAGCAGGCGATCCGAGCCGCCGCTACGGGATCGAGTTCTCGAACTACTGGCGGGCGCTCAAGTGGCTGTCGGTCGACGTCGACGCGGCCTATGCGCGCGCCCGTTCGCGCGGCGGCAATCCGGCCGCGAACCGGATTCCGGGCGCCATCGAGGGCGTGGCCCAGCTCAGCCTGACGGTGGACCGCAGCGGACCATGGTCGGGCGCGCTGCGCCTGCGCTGGTTCGGTCCGCGCCCGCTGATCGAGGACGACAGCGTGCGCTCGCAGGCCAGCGTGACACTGGGCGGCCGCCTCGGCTACCGGATCGCCAAGGACTGGCAGCTGGAGCTGGAAGGCTTCAACCTCACGAACCGCCGCGATTCGGCCATCGACTACTTCTACGCTTCGCAGCTGAAGGGCGAAACGGCGCCGGTCGATGACGTGCACTTCCACCCGGTCGAACCGCGTTCCTTCCGCATTACCCTGGTCAAGAATTGGTGAACCAGGATAGGCCAGCCCCAAGCCGGTGGCGTGGAAAAGTGCTACGCTAGCCGGCATGACAACACCGCAACCACCCTACCTTGACCCGTCGCAGCTGACGGACGCCCTGCGCAGCACCGGTTATGCCCTGCTGCGTCCCGCCGACGTCGCCCGCCTGGCCGGCTGCAGCCTGGACGAGCTCCAGACACTGGCGCCGAGCTGGGAGCACCTCGAGCTGGACAACTACCTGAAGGACGGCGGCCGCTACCGGCGCCGCCGCCACTCCTGCTTCATCGACGACGGCAGCGCGCTCGCGCAGACGCCGCACCGCGCCCACTGGCAGCCGGTCGAGTACAACGCCCTGCACGGCGGCATGCACCGCCTGTTCGCGCCGGTGGAGCCGGAGACCGTGGCCAACCCGGCCTGGAACCGCCTGCTGCGCTCCCTGGGCGAAGTCTGCTCCGGCGTGCGCGGCCCGCGCCGCTGGTACGTCGAGGCGCACCAGTTCCGCATCGATACCGCCGACGGCATCGGCCGCCCGACGCCGGAAGGCGCGCACCGCGACGGCGTGGACTTCGTCGCAGTCATCCTGATTGGCCGGCACGGCATCAAGGGCGGCGAGACCCGCGTATTCGACGCCGACGGTCCGGCGGGCCAGCGCTTCACCATGCTGGAGCCCTGGACCCTGCTGCTGCTGGACGATGCGGCCGTGATCCACGAATCGACGCCGATCCAGCCGCTGGGCGAACACGGGCACCGCGATACGCTGGTGCTGACCTGGCGCGAGAACGCCTTCCAGGGCGAGGACGTGCAGGCCGCCTGAGCCAGCCGGATAAAAAAAATGCCCGCGAAACCGAAAGGCTTAGCGGGCTGGAATCCAATTTTCGGAGAAAACTGGAGGAGACGGTTCCAATATAGTCCAAATTATTGTGCACTGCAATACCGTAGAACTACCGTAGCTCCTTGTGGAGAGAAACGTTTCCAGATCCACCATATTTTCTTGCTTTTGCGGCATTGCGCAATGCCCTGTGCGCCCGGCCTGAACCCGCTGGTTTGAGCCGCATCAGTAACGCAAGAATTCTTCACTGCCGAGTAATTCCACAGCCGACCCATTCGATGCCGCCAGCCCCAGCGCCTCGCGCATGAGCTGCGCGCCGAGCGGCGGCGTGCGCGTCGCCGCGGCCATCGCGGCAGCCGACGGCGTCGGCGCTTCCGGCCGCACCTGGGCGGGCGACACCGGGCCGCCCGCCTGATCCACGGCGCGCACCGGCGGCGCCACCGAGGCCTGGCGGTGCCGGCGCGGCGCTTCGGCGGCCAGCGCCAGGCGGCCTTCCGCCAGGGCTGCCGCCACCTCGGGCCAGGCCGCCATCCCCTGCTCTTCCAGCTTCCGCTGCGCCTGGGCCAGGGGCGCCGCATTGGCCACCTCCATGCCGCTGCCGCGCACCGCCGACGCCAGCAGGCGCAAGGGATCCTTGCGCTTGGCCGAACGCGCTGCGGGAGCCAGGAATTCGGGGCTCGTGAACAGCGCCCGCAGCACTTCCTTCTGTGCCCCGCCGCTGCGCCGCCATGCCTCTTCCATGCGCGCCACCAGCGGCGGCGGCGCGCTGCCGACGAACCAGTCCGCCAGGGCCCGGCACCAGGCGGCCGGGCTGTCGGACCCTGAGTACGGAGCAAACACCCGCGGCCGCAGCTCCTGCGCCATGCGCGCCTGTGCGGCCGCGCCCAAGCCGGCTTCGCCTTTCTGCTGGAGCCAGAAGCCGACCAGCACTTCCTCGAGCTGGCGCCTGCTGGCGATCGCGCGCAGCAGGCGCTCCTGCCGGGCCAGGTCATCGGCCTCGTCCGGGCCGGCGTCCACGCGCGCGCTGGCCAGTTCGTGCACCCGGCGCGCCGTCTCGCCAAGCAGATCGGGCCTGGATGGATCCAGCTGCTCCGCCACATACGCCTGCAGACCCATGCGCTGCAAGCGCCCGATGTCGCCCGGCCGCGGGCCGAAGCTCATCCGGTTGAGCACGTGCGCGGCCTGCTGCGCCGTCAGCGGCGCAGCCTCCCAGGCGCGGGCAACGGGCATCAGGCAGAACAGGGCGAGGGCGGCAGCCAGTATCCGGACCATGGAATCTCCTTGTCGATGTGAGATTTATACCGCAAGCAAGGCGCGGCGTCTCCCGCCCCACGGGCCGGCCATGTAAATCTTTGTAAGCGCCCTGCATAGGCCGCACGGGTGCGCGTTGCCGTGCAGGCCGCTTTTGCTACACTTGACCGCTTACCTGAAAGTCATCGACACCATGCAGATCAAACGGATTCCACGCGCCGCGCTCCTGGCCGCTGCGGCAGCTTCCCTGTGCGCGCTGATTGCGTTCGCCCTGAACCGCGGCGCCGGCGCGAAAGACGAACCGTCGCCCCCGCCCAAGCCGGCCCTGACCGTCTCCACCGGCCTGCCGTCGAGCGCCAGCCTCCCCCTCGACCTGAGCGCCAACGGCAGCATCGCTGCCTGGCAGGAGGCGGTGATCGGCAGCGAATCGGGCGGCTTGCGCCTGACCGAGGTGCGCGTCAATGTCGGCGACGTCGTCAAGAAGGGCGAGGTGCTGGCAGTGTTCTCCAGCGAGACCGTGCGCGCCGACGTCGAGCAGGCGCGCGCCGCCCTGCAGGAGGCGCAGGCCAATGCCGCGGAAGCGGCGGCCAACGCCGAGCGCGCCCGCGCCCTGAAAAGCTCCGGCGCGCTGAGCGAGCAGCAGGTCACCCAGCTCCTCACCGCCGAGCGCACCGCCGGCGCGCGCGTGAGCGCCGCCAAGGCCACCCTCACCCAGCAGCAGCTGCGCCTCAAGTACACCCAGGTGGTGGCCCCGGACAGCGGCGTCATCTCGGCGCGCAGCGCCACCGTGGGCGCCGTGGTCGGGATCGGCACGGAACTGTTCCGCATGATCCGCCAGGGCCGCCTCGAATGGCGTGCCGAGGTGACCGCGCCCGACCTGGGGCGGATCAAGCCCGGCATGCGCGCCTTCGTACGGGCCGCGAGCGGCGGCGAAGTCACCGGCAAGGTGCGCACCGTGGCGCCCTCGGTCGACCCGCAGAGCCGCATCGCCCTGGTCTACGTCGACCTGCCTCCTGCACTCTCGGGCAATGCGCCGCTCAAGGCGGGCATGTTCGCCAGCGGGCGCTTCGAGCTGGGCGCGTCGAGCGCGCTCACCGTGCCGCAGCAGGCGATCGCTGTGCGCGACGGCTTCTCCTACGTGTTCCGCCTGAACCGCGACAGCCGCGTGAGCCAGCTCAAGGTGACGACGGGACGCCGCCTGGGGGACCGGGTCGAGGTCACCGGCGGCCTGGCGGCGGGGACGCCGATTGTCGTCAGCGGCGCCGGCTTCCTGAACGACGGCGACCTGGTGCGCAATGTTCCGGCGCCGGCGCGGCCGGCAACCTGAGAGGACACCCGCGATGAATTTTTCCGCCCTCTCGATCCGCAATCCGATCCCGGCGATCATGCTGTTCGCCCTCCTCACGCTGGCGGGCCTCCTGGCCTTCAAGGCCAACAAGGTGCAGGACTTCCCGGACATCGAGCTGCCGATCGTGACCGTGAGCGCGGTGCTGGACGGCGCCGCCCCGGCCCAGCTGGAAACCGAGGTCGCGCGCAAGATCGAGGACTCGGTCGCCACCCTGCAAGGGGTCAAGAACATCTACACGCGCGTGCTCGACGGCGTGGCCACCATCACGGTGGAATTCATCCTGGAGAAGGACTTGTCGGACGCGGTGAACGACGTGCGCGACGCCGTCTCGCGCGTGCGCGCCGACCTGCCGGCCGAGATGCGCGACCCGAGCGTGACCAAGGCCGCCACCGCCGGCCGCGTGATCGCCACCTTCACCGTGGCGCGTGCGCAAGGCGCGGGCAGCGCCATGGACGACCAGGAACTGAGCTGGTTCGTCGACAACGACATCGCCAAGCGCCTCCTGAGCGTGCCGGGCCTGGGCGCGGTCAAGCGCGTGGGCGGCGTGACGCGCGAGGTGCGCGTGGAGCTCGACGACGCCCGCATGGCGGGGCTGCGCGTGTCGGCCCTGGACGTCTCGCGCCAGCTGCGCAACGTGCAGCGCGAGGCGCCGGGCGGGCGCGGCGACGTCAGCGGCGCCGAGCAGTCGGTGCGCACCATCGCCACCGTCAAGACGGCCCAGGCGCTGGCCGCCATGGAGATTCCCCTCCCCGGCGGCCGCAGCGTGCGGCTCGACCAGGTGGCGACCGTCAGCGACACCGTGGCCGAGCCGCGCGCGCTCGCCGAGCAGGACGGCCGCAAGGTCGTCGCCTTCGAGGTGTTCCGCACCCGCGGCGCGGGCGAGGTCGACGTGGCGGAAGGCGCGCGCGGGGCCGTCGCCCAGCTGCAGAAGGAGCATCCGAACCTGGTGCTGCGCGAAGTGATCGACAACTCCTTCGCGGTGGAAGAGAACTTCGACGCCTCGATGGAAATGCTGTACGAAGGCGCGCTGCTGGCGGTGCTGGTGGTGTGGTGGTTCCTGCGCGACTGGCGCGCCACCCTGATCGCGGCGGCGGCGCTGCCGCTGTCGGTGATCCCGGCCTTCCTGGGCCAGTACCTGTTCGGCTACACCCTCAACATGGTGACCCTGCTCTCGCTGGCGCTGGTGGTCGGGGTGCTGGTGGACGATGCCATCGTCGAGATCGAGAACATCTCGCGCCACCTCCACATGGGCAAGACGCCGATGCAGGCATCGCTGGAGGCGGCCGACGAAATCGGCATGGCGGTGATCGCCACCACCTTCTCGCTGGTGGCGGTGTTCCTGCCGACCGCCTTCATGGGCGGCATTCCCGGCAAGTTCTTCAAGCAGTTCGGCTGGACGGCGGTGCTGGCGATCCTGGCCTCGCTGCTGGTGGCGCGCCTGCTGACGCCGATGATGTGTGCCTACCTGCTCAAGCCGGCCAAGCCGCACAAGGAAGAGGACGGGCCGATCATGCGCCGCTACATGACGGTGATGAAGTGGTGCCTGCGCCACCGCCTGGCCACGGCGATCGGCTCGGCCGTGTTCTTCTTCGGCTCCATCGCGCTGGTGCCGCTGCTGCCGACCGGCTTCGTGCCGCCCGCCGACCGCTCGCAGACCCAGATCAACGTCGAGCTGCCGCCCGGATCCACCCTGGCCGAGACGCATGCGGTGGCCGAGCAGACGCGCCTGGCGGCGATGCAGGTGCCGGGCGTGAAGAACGTGTTCAGTTCCATCGGCGGCGGCTCCAGCGGCGACGCCTTCGCGCCGGGCGCGGCGGCCGAGGCGCGGCGTGCGGTACTGACCGTGAAGACGGTGCACCGCGACGACCGCGACGAGTCGCTGTCCAGCATCGAACAAGGCATCCGCGAGCGCGTGGCCGCGATTCCCGGCGCGCGCTTCAATGTCGGCGCGCCGGACACCGGCACCAAGATGCAGCTGGTGCTGCGCAGCGAAGATCCGGAAGCGCTCCAGCTGGCGGCGCGCCAGGCCGAGCGCGAGCTGCGCACCCTGCGCGGCATCGGCAACGTCAGCTCCAGCGCCTCGCTGGTGCGACCCGAGATCATCGTGCGCCCGGACTTCGCGCGCGCGGCCGACCTGGGCGTGACCGCGGCCGCCATCGGCGAGACGGTGCGCGTGGCCACCGCCGGCGACTACGACCAGGCGCTGGCCAAGATGAATTTGTCCGAGCGCCAGGTGCCGATCCGCGTCAAGCTGCCGGACGCGGTGCGCGCCGACCTGGACGCCATCGGCCGCCTGACCGTCCCTGGCGCCCAGGGTCCGGTGCTGCTGGCGAACGTCGCCGACATCACGGTGGAAAGCGGCCCGGCCCAGATCGACCGCCTGAACCGCAGCCGCAACGTGACCCTGGAAGTGGAACTGTCGGGCCGCTCGCTGGGCGAGGTGAACGCCGAGGCGCGCGCCCTGCCCGTGTTCCAGAACCTGCCGCCCTCGGTGCAGATCGCCGAACTGGGCGATGCGCAGGAGATGCAGGCGCTGTTCGCCAGCTTCGGCGTGGCGATGCTGATCGGCGTGCTGTGCATCTATGGCGTGCTGGTGCTGCTGTTCAACGACTTCATGCAGCCGGCGACCATCCTGGCGGCGTTGCCGCTGTCGATCGGCGGCGCCTTCGTGGCCCTGCTCATCACGCGCAATGCGCTGTCGATGCCCACCATGATCGGCCTGATCATGCTGATGGGGATCGTGACCAAGAACTCGATCCTGCTGGTGGATTATGCGATCCTGGCGCGCAAGGCGGGCATGAACCGCTTCGATGCGCTGGTGGATGCCTGCCACAAGCGCAGCCGGCCGATCGTGATGACCACCATCGCCATGGGCGCGGGCATGCTGCCGCTGGCGCTGGGCCTATCGGGCGATCCGAGTTTCCGTTCGCCGATGGCGATTGCAGTGATGGGGGGATTGATGACCTCGACCTTGCTCAGCTTGCTGGTGGTGCCGGCGGTGTTCACGTATGTGGACGACTTCGAGCATCTGCTCAAGCGCTGGAGGGGCAAGCTGCGGCGGCATCCGGCGCCGGCTGTGGCAAAAGCGGGAGAACATACGCCGGGGTGAGCGTCAAACGCAGTGGGTTTGCGTGCATAGCCCTTACCCAGAACGCAGGCGCAAAAAACGAAGCCCGGCCCAGCAAACGCTGGCCGGGCTCCTTCACAGTCCGCCCTCTGGCGGCTACCGGTCAATAATCGCGATAGTCGCGATACGAACGGGAATCACGCGAACGGTCGCTCGAACCGCCCAGCAGCTTGGCGAGGATGAAACCAACGCCGATCGCCGCCAGCATGGCGCTGCCCGGGTTGTTGCGGACATATTCGCGGCCTTGGGCCGACAGGTCCTGGTACTTGTCGTTCAGCTGCTGCGAGCGCTGGCCCATGCTTTCACGGGTGCTGCCCAGCATGCTGCTGACGCGATCGACACCGGCGTGAGCGGTGCTGACCAGGCGGTCGACCAGGGGCTGGGCTGCCTGTGCGGCTTTGTCGATGCCTTGATGCATTTTGTCCGGAGACATCGACGACAGCGCGCCTTTCATGCCACCCTGCTGCTGCTGGGTGCCCATGTCCGACTGGCTGCTGCCGGCGCTGCCGCCGCCCATGCTGCCGCTGCCGCCCGTGCTGGTGCCCAGGCTGCTGCCGGTGGTGCTGCCCATGTTGGCGCTGCTTGCGCTGCTGCCCATCGAACCAGTGCTGCCGGACGAAGCGCTGCTGCCCATCGAACCGGTGCTGCCGGACGAAGCGCTGCTGCCCAACGAGCCGCTGCTGCCGGCTGCGCTGCTGCCCAGCGAGCTGCCGCTCGAACCGGAGCCGGCGTTGCTGGTGCCGCCTACGGCACCGGTGCTGGAGCTGGTGGCACCACTGGCGCTGCTCGGCGAGGCGTTGGCGCTGCCGAGGCTGCCGCCCGACGCACCGCTGCCAAGGCTCGAGCCCGATGCACCGCTGCTCTTGCCGAGATTGGAATCCTGGCTTTTACCGATGCTCGAACCTGCGCCTTCGCGGCTTGCGTCGCTGCCTTTTCCCTCGGTTGACTTCTGATTATCCATGATGTATCCCTCGTAAAATTAGACCAACGCGGAGTAGACCGATACTGACTATCACCACATTCTTCCTCGATTTCGCCCGCAACAAAACGAGGCGACGAGAATGGCCTGCGCTACATCAATCACTCCTGATGAGTGATGCTTTAGGTCAAGGTTGTCGGTGTCTGTACCTAAAGCAAACTCAACAATTGTGACGGCAGGCAGCCACCCCGTCCTCGCTGTCGGGCGCACGCCCCGTGGCGTCCGACACGAGCGCAGTATCGGACCACTGCGTCGCGATACAAAAAATACAACGGACAACATGTCCGGACCGTGCGTTGCCTAACAGAGCTCTACTATCCGCAGAGAACTTGCCGCGATTAGCTCCGAAATGCGCCTGCATGGCCTTCTTTGCTGTCCAGATTCCTCTTGCATCCCTTCTCGATTTGGCTAAAATAGAAATGAGAATCATTATCAATTAGATCTGGAGCGAGGTCGAATGTGCGACAAGGAAGCATTGCATGAAAGCGCTTTTTCGGGCGCGCCGCAGGGTTCGCGCCGCCGGCGCGTGTGGGAACTCAGCCACACCTGCCACTGCCCGCTGATCGGCGTCGGCCTGCCGCTGGGCGTGCTGCGCAGGCTGGTCGAGAGAGTGACCGGGGGGCAGCTGATGCACGACGACTACGAGATCCACGTCGGCGCGGTCAGCGACTGCCTGCTGCGCACACCGGTCGCCGAGGCCGTGCAGAAAGAACTCGAGCGCCGCTACGCGGTCTGCGTCCAGCGTTTCCGCGCCGCCAAGACCACGGCCGAGGTCGGCGCCATGTGGGACGCGGCCGTGGCAGCCGGCGACGTGGCGGGCGCATTCTGGGCCGGCCTGAGCCATCCGCGCTGCAGCGCCGAGCTCGAAGAGAAGATGTGCCGCGACATCCACATGGTCCAGCACCAGGCCGGGGCATGTGCGCGGGCCGACATCGATCAGTTCAATGCGCTGCTGGCTGATCATGCCCGGATGGAACGCGAGCTGTCCAGGCTGCAGCAGCGTTGCCAGGCGCTGGTGCAGGACAAGGCCGAGCAGGCCCAGCGCCATGAACAGCTCCTGATGCAGGCGCGCGCCACCGCGATCGGCAAGGACACCGAGATCCATACCCTGCGCAGCCAGCTTGCCCAGCTGGAAGCCGCCGTGCCGGAGCTGGAAAGCCGCAAGCGCCTGGCCAACCGCGTGGCCCGGCTGGAGGAACGCGAACAGGCGCTGCGCGCCCAGCTGGCCGAGCTGAAGGCCGCGCGCACTGCTCCCGCGCCGGCGCAGGAAGAACCGGCGCCGGCCGCCAGCCCTGCTCCGGTCGAGGCGCCGGTGCGGCTGGTCAAGCGCAGCGTGCTGTGCGTGGGCGGACGCAACGGCGCCGTGCCTGGCTACCGCAACCTGGTCGAGCGCGCCGGCGGCCAGTTCGCCCATCATGACGGCGGGCTCGAAGACAGCAGCAGCCTGCTCGACGCCAGTCTGGCGGCGGCCGACCTGGTGATCTGCCAGACCGGCTGCATCAGCCACGCCGCCTATTGGCGTGTGAAGGACCATTGCAAGCGTACGGGAAAGCGCTGCGTGTTCATCGACAACCCGAGCGTCTCGAGCCTGGCGCGCGGACTGCAGGAAGCCGAACCGGTGCTGGCGGGCGCGGACCGGTAGACTTTCCGGTTACCATTAAGCAAAATGGTCTTCCAGACCGGAGATCACCATGCCCACCCTCGACCCGCGCATCGACGACTACATCGCCAACTCGGCCCCCTTCGCCCAGCCGATCCTGACCCACCTGCGCCAGGTGGTGCACGAGGCCTGCCCCGAGGTGGAAGAGACCATCAAGTGGAGCATGCCCTTCTTCCTCTACGAGGGCATGCTGTGCAACATGGCTTCCTTCAAGGCGCATTGCGCCTTCGGCTTCTGGAAGGGCGAGCTGCTGATCGCCCAGGAAGACGACAAGGGACGCGAGGCCATGGGCCAGTTCGGCCGCATCACCTCGCTCAAGGACTTGCCGCCGAAGAAGACGCTGGCCGGCTACGTCAGGAAGGCGATGGCGCTGAACGTGGAAGGCGTCAAGGCGCCGGCCCGCGCCAGGCCGAAGCTGGCGCGCGACGTGGTGGTGCCGGATTACCTGAGCGCCGCGCTGGAAGACAAGCCGGGCGCCAGCGCGCACTTCCAGGCTTTCTCGCCCAGCGCGAAGCGCGAGTATGTGGAATGGCTGCTCGATGCCAAGACCGAGGTTACCCGCCTGCGCCGCCTGGAGCAGGCGGTGGAATGGATCGCCGAGGGCAAGCAGCGCAACTGGAAATACATGAACTGCTAGGCCGGCCGCTACCGCAAAGAAAAATGATCCCCCGGCCGGAGCCCGGCGCGTCCTGCGCGCCGCCTCCGACCGGCCCCAACCGTGACATGCGGCAGTGTTCCCCAGCGAACCGACAGCACCGCACGCTGCGGCTAGGCTGAGCTTTCTGCCGGACCTAGCCGGATCGACAGCGAGCGAAGCGCCTGCCCATGCACCTGCCCGATCAGTTTCAATTCCTGTTGAGCCGCTTGCGCGAGCGCTTGTGGGTCAAGCCCCTGATCGCCTGCATCCTTTCGGTGGCCGGCGTGCTGCTGGCGCATGTCGCGGACGGCATCCCGATCGACTGGAAAGTACCTGAAATCGCCCAGTCCTCGGTCGTCGACCTGCTGAAGATCATTGCGGCCAGCATGCTGGGGGTGGCGACCTTCGCCGTGGCTTCGATGGTGGCGGCCTATGCCTCGACCGGGCAGTCGGCGACCGCGCGCGCCTTCCCGCTGGTGGTCGCGGACGACGTTTCCCAAAACGCACTGTCGATCTTCGTCAGCACCTTCATCTTCGCGATCGTGGCGCTGAGCGCCACCACCAACGACTACTTCGGCAAGGCCGGCCGCTTCACCCTGTTCATATTGACCTTGCTGGCGCTCGTCATCGTGGTCCTGGTGTTCGTGCGCTGGGTCGACAGCATTGCCCGCCTTGGCCGCCTTGGCGCCGTCATCGCCAAGGTCGAGCAGGCGACGGCCCAGGCAATGGCCAGGCGCAGGCTGCATCCCTGCCTGGGCGGCCTGGCCGCCGGCGGGCCTGCTTACGGCCTGGCCTTCCACAGCGACGCGACCGGATACCTGCAACGGATCGACATGCCCGCGCTGCAGCGCCTGGCCGAGCGGCACAGGGTCCGCATCACGCTGGCCGCCGTGCCTGGCGCAGTGATCGTACCGTCGCACCCGCTCGGCTATGTGGTGCCGGATTCGGAAGACAGCGGGCCGGTGGAGGCGGCAGCCCTGCGCAAGGCCTTCACCGTCGGCCCGCTCCGCCATTTCGACGACGATCCCCGTTTCGGCCTGGTGGTCCTGGCCGAGATCGGCTGCCGCGCCTTGTCTCCCGGCGTCAACGACCCCGGCACGGCTATCGGGATCCTCGGCTCCCTGCACCGCCTATTCGCCGACTGGGTGAGCCCCGCCGAGCCGGAGGCGCCCAAGTACGACCGGATCGAAGTGCCGCCCCTGTCTCTCGACGACATGTTCGAAGACGCCTTCCCCGCACTCGCCCGGGATGGCGCCGGCCTGATCGAGGTGGCAATGCGCATACAGCGGGTGCTCGGCGAGCTTGGCCGCTGCGACGACCGCCGCCTGGCACTGGTGGCCGCACGCCATGCCTCCCTGGCGTTGGCGCGCGCGGAACGCGCGCTCGACTTCCCGCCGGATCTGGAGCAATTGCGGCTCCGGTATGCGGACTACCGGGGAGGCACTGGGCCATGATAAACAGAATGGAAGCCGCCTTGCCCGACCCGCCCGACTGACATGAAAGGGGAGCCATGCCGGAAGTCGTTCCTGTATTCCTGACGATCACCGCGGTGATTGCGTGGGTGAACGCACGCTACCTGAAGCTGCCGTCGACCATCGGCGTGATGGCCGCGGCCCTGATCCTGTCCACAGGGACGCTCCTGCTGGACTACGCGGGCCACGGCAGGCCGCGTGACTACGCCGCCGAACTGTTCGGCGCCATCGACTTCTCCGAAGTACTCATGGAAGGGATGCTGAGCATCCTGCTGTTCGCCGGCGCGTTGCAAGTCGATCTACACCACCTGGCGAAGTACCGCTGGCAGGTCGGGCTGCTGGCGGTATTCGGGACGATCGCGGCCGCGCTCGCGGTCGGCTTCGGTCTCTACTACCTGCTGCCCCTGACGGGAATGCACCTGCCGCTTGCCTTCTGCCTGGTGTTCGGCGCCCTGATCGCGCCCACCGATCCGATTTCCGTCACAGGGCTGTTGCGTAAGGTGGGGGCGCCGGCGAATCTCGAGACCGTCATTTCGGGCGAGTCGCTGTTCAACGATGGGGTCGGGATCGTCGTCTTCACGGTGATGGCGGCGATGGCGGCCGAACACCATGCCCCCGGCGGCGCCGAGACCTCGGCCCTGCTGCTGCGCGAGGCCGGCGGCGGCATCGCTTTCGGCCTGGCGCTGGGCGTTGTCGTCTACCGCATGCTCAAGAGTATCGACAGCTATCAGGAAGAGGTGTTGCTGACGGTTGCGGCGGTGCTGGGCGGCTATAGCCTGGCGCACCATCTCGGCGTGTCCGCCCCGCTGGCGATGGTGGCGGCCGGTATCCTGATCGGCAACCGTGGCCGCCGCAAGGCCATGTCGGACCTGACGCGCGAACAGCTCGACCACTTCTGGGAGCTGCTCGACTCGATGCTCAACGCGGTCCTGTTCGTACTGATCGGCTTCGAGGCCCTCGTGCTGCCGTTTTCGGGAACCCTGTTTGGCGCCGGCATGGTGGCGATCTGCGTCACACTGGCAGCCCGCCTGCTGACGGCGGGCTTGCCGGTCGCCGTGCTCGGCAGGAAATCCGGCCTGCCCCAGGGCGCATGGCAAGTCCTCACATGGGGTGGGCTGCGCGGCGGCATTTCGGTCGCGCTGGCGCTTTCCCTGCCGGCCGGTCCCGAACGCGATGCCCTGGTGACCATCACCTATATCGTCGTCGTGTTTTCCGTGCTGGTGCAGGGTCTCAGCGTCGAGAAGCTGGTGCGCAAGGTGGTGCCCTGCACCGCCTGACGAGGCAAGCGCTCGAGGAGGATTCCATGTTCGAACAGGTAGAACGACAGGTCGGCGATTATGTGGAGTGGCTGCGGCTGCTGGTGGAGGCGCTGGGCGCCCTGGTGATCGCCGCCGGCGTCGTCCTGGTGATCGCCGGCCTGGTGCGCCACTTGCTCGCGGAGCGCGGCAACAGCTTCATCCCGATCAGGCTGGCCTTCGCGCGCTACCTGACCCTGGCGCTCGAACTCCAGCTGGCGGCGGACATCCTGTCGACCTCGGTGGCACCGACCTGGGACCGGATCGGCAAGCTGGCCGCGATTGCCGTGATCAGGACCGCGCTGAACTATTTCCTGAACAAGGAGCTCCAGTCCGAGAGTGCGAAGGCCGACGCGGAACGGCCGGCGTCCGAATTCGCCAGGGAGCGGCAGTGAGCGAACTTCCGTCGCGCCGGCGCCGCCTCGGCTTGCGCAGGGAATTACTGCTGGCCTTGGCACCGACCTTGACCGTGCTGCTGGTGCTGGCCCTGGTGGAAGCGGTCAGCAGGCAAAGGCTGTTGTTCGCCTCCCTGGCGTCGAGCGCCTTCCTGATCTATCTCGATCCGCAGCACAGCGTGAACCAGGCACGCACCCTGTTGCTCTCGCAGCTGGGCGCCGCCTTCATCGGGATGGCGTGCTTCCTTCTCCTGGGGCCGGGTTATCTGTCCGCGGGAACGGCGATGGTGCTGGCGATCGTGGCGATGATCCTGTGCGACGCCGTGCATCCGCCGGCAGTCGCGACGGCACTGAGTTTCGGACTCAAGGCCGGCGACACGAGCAATCTGGTGCTGTTCTGCCTTGCGCTGGGCATCACCGCCGTGCTGCTTGGCCTGCAGAGGCTCACCCTGTGGCTGGTAGTCCGCTCCGCGCGGCGCGATCGCCACGAAGAGGGGCGATGAACCCCGGGGAGCGTGCAGGAGTGCTCATTGCCCGCGCCGCGTGAGCGCGCCATACGCCGACCGGTTTCCCGCCTGGCTTGACGGGATGACCGACAGGCTGCCATCGGTTTCCAGGATGACGGCATCGATGTCCTCCAGCGCCCCCTGGCCCTGTTGCCGTATGGCGGCCAGCACCTCGTCTTCCGTGACCCGCACGCGCTTGAGCGCATCGCGACGCAAATGGCCATCCAGTACCAGCACCGTCGGCGAGGTCTTGATGATGTCGTTGATGAAGGAAGAACGCACCGAACACCAGGTAATGACCAGCTGCAGCACGACCAGCAGCGCAAGGGCCGCGAGGCCGAGCGCCAGGCTGACATCCTTGTTCACCAGGATGGTCGACAGGGTCGAGCCGAACGCCACCGTGACGACGAGGTCGAACGAGTTCATCTTCGACAGGGTCCGGTTGCCGCTGATACGCAGCATCAGCACAAGGCCGGCGTAGGCCAGGATGCCGACGACGACGACGCGGAAAATATTCTCCCAGCTTTCGACCAGCATGGTGCCTCCTTCCGTATTGCCTTCACTCGCCCAGGATGCCGCGATGCCGCCAGTATGCGCATCGGGCGCGCCGCCGCGCGCACGCCAGACCGGATGCGCCGGCCGGCGGGCGCAATCGCCGCAAGGCTGCGCCGGCGGTACGGCGAATCCGTCATCATGGACGCTCGACATTCAAGGCCTCGGCCACCGGTACCCTTGCCAACCGAATTCGCCATCGTGCTGCAACGCCTGCATGCCCTGGGCCTGAGCGCCTTGCGCATGTTGCCCAACCTCGTCATTGCGCTGCTCGTCTTCCTCCTGTTCCTGTTCATTGCCGCCTGGACGCGAAAGCTGGTGCAGCATCTCAACGCCGGCAAGCACGCCAACCTCGTCATGGTGCTTGGCCGGATGGCGCAATGGGGCGTCCGTCTATTGGGGCTGCTGCTGGCGCTGACCATCGCCTTTCCCACATTCACTCCCGGAAACCTGATCAGTGCGCTCGGGATCACCGGGATCGCCATCGGCTTTGCCTTCAAGGATATCTTCGAAAACTTTTTGGCAGGAATTCTGATCCTGCTGACCGAACCTTTCCGGATCGGCGACCAGATCGTGTTCGGAGGCTTCGAGGGAACGATCGAACAGATCGAAACGCGCGCGACCAAGATGCGCACCTACGACGGCCGGCTGGTGGTGATTCCGAACTCCGACCTGTACAAAGGCACCTTCATCGTCAACACCGCCTACCCGGAACGGCGCATGCAGTACGACCTGGTGATCGGCAACGGGGACGATATCGTCGCGGCCAAGGGGGTGATCCTCGATACGATGCGAGCCTTGCCCGAGGTCGAGTCCGACCCTGCGCCGGATGTCCTGGTCGTGGCGTATGCCGACGCCGGCATCAAGCTCCGGATGCGCTGGTGGATCAAGCCGCCCCGGCGCGCCGATGCCCTCGATATCCAGGACAAGGTGCTCGAGGCCGTCAAGGTGGCGCTGACCGCGCACGGCGTCGACCTGCCCTTCCCGACCTATCAGGTGCTGCTGCACGACCAGACCGAAGCGACCGACGGCGACCGGCGCCGCCAGCGCGAAGGCTGGCCCGCCGGCAAAGGCGAGGTGCCGGCGCCCGCGGGCCTGGCGCGGGCGGTGCGGGATGTGCGCGCGCCGCAGCCGCCGCGGGATCCATGAGATCACCGGCCCGCCGCGCACATGGCTTGCGCCGCATCGGGCAAAAGAAAAAAGGGTTGCATGCTATGCATGCAACCCTTTGATCCTGCTACTGAATTCTGGTGCCGCTGACCGGAATCGAACTGGTGACCTTCGCATTACGAATGCGCTGCTCTACCGACTGAGCTACAGCGGCGAAAACACCGTATTCTAGCAAATAACGCCACAAACTTGCTAGTGTGTATCGTAAGAGTGCAGCCTTATTGCGAAAATATTATTGCGCGTGGTAGCCCGTGACCACCTCGACCTCTTCCTTCGACCCCAGGAAGACCGGCACGCGCTGATGCAGCTTGGCCGGCGGAATGTCCAGGATGCGGCCCTTGCCGTCGGTGGCGGCGCCGCCGGCCTGCTCGACGATCATCGCCATCGGGTTGGCTTCATACATCAGGCGCAGCTTGCCCGGCGAGCCCGGGTCGCGCAGGTCGGCCGGGTACATGAAGACGCCGCCGCGGTTCAGGATGCGGTGCACGTCGGCCACCATCGAGGCGATCCAGCGCATGTTGAAATCCTTGCCGCGCGGGCCGGTTTTGCCGGCCAGCAGCTCGTCGACGTAGCGCTGCACCGGCGGATGCCAATGGCGCTTGTTCGACATGTTGATCGCGAATTCCTTGGTGGCTTCCGGGATCTTCATGTTGCTCTCGGTTAGCACCCACGAACCCATCTCGCGGTCCAGGGTGAAGCAGTGCACGCCGTTGCCGGTGGTGAGGACCAGCATGGTCTGCGGGCCGTACACGGCATAGCCGGCCGCCACCTGGGCGGTGCCGGGCTGCAGGAAGTCCTGCTCGGTCGGTTCCGTCATGCCTTCCGGCGCCTTCAGCACCGAGAAGATGGTGCCGATCGACACGTTCACGTCGATATTCGACGAGCCGTCCAGCGGATCGAACAGCAGCAGGAATTCGCCCTTCGGATAGCGGCTCGGGATCTGGCGGATGGTTTCCATCTCTTCCGAGGCCATCGCGGCCAGGTGGCCGCCCCACTCGTTGGCTTCGAGCAGGATTTCGTTCGAGATCACGTCCAGCTTCTTCTGGACTTCGCCCTGGATGTTTTCCGTGTCGGCCGTGCCCAGGACTTCACCCAGCGCGCCTTTGCTGACCGAGTAGCTGATGCGCTTGCACGCACGCGCCACCACTTCGATCAGGAGGCGCAGCTCGGCGTTGATGTTCTGGTGGAGGCGCTGTTCCTCCACCAGGTATTGCGTAAGACTGACGCGTTTCATGGACTTCCTTTGGTTGGATGGTAATTCGATTCTTTTAGTTGGCGAGGGCCTTGCTGACCACTTCGCGCACGTCGTTCGACAGCTCGGCCTGGCCGGCCACCTGCTGCAGCGCCGCCCGCATCTGGTGTTGCAGCTTGGGTGCATAGCGGCGCCAGCGGTCCATCGCGCGCGCCAGGCGGCTGGCGACCTGGGGGTTGAGCGCGTCGAGCGCGATCACCTGCTCGGCCCAGAACTGGTAGCCGCTGCCGTCCGGGGCGTGGAACTGCACCGGGTTGCTGGCGCAGAAGGCTGCCACCAGGCTGCGTGCGCGGTTCGGGTTGCGCAGGGTGAAGGCCGGATGGCGCATCAGCGCGCGCACCGCCGCCACGTCGGTGGTCGAGGCCGTGGCCTGCATCGTGAACCACTTGTCCACGACCAGGGCTTCGCCCTTGAACTCTTCGTAGAACACGTCCAGCGCATCGGCCGCTTCCGGCACGCGCGACTGGATCAGGGCGCTCAGCGCCGCGGCGCGGTCGGTCATGTTGTCGGCCGTGTCGAACTGGCGCTGGGCCAGCGCGATGCTCTCCGCGTCCGGCGCCGCGTTCAGGTAGGCCAGCGCCAGGTTCTTCAGCGCGCGCTTGCCGCTTGATGCCGCATCCGGGCTGTAGGGGCCCGGCGTCTGGTTGGCTTCGTATTGCTCGATGAGTTCGGCGCGCAGGCGCGTGCCGAGGTCGGCGCGCATGAACTGGCGCGCGGTGTGCACGGCCAGCGGATGGACCGTATCGAGCTGCTCCGAGATCATGGTTTCCGAAGGCAGCAGCAAGGCCTGCTCGCGGAAGGCCGGGTCCAGCGTCTCGTCGGCCAGCATCTTGCGCATGGCCTCGACGAAGGTATCGTCCAGGTCCAGGCGGGGCGAGTGCCTGGCTTCGCCGGTCAGCTTGAGCAGGCGGCCCATGGCCAGGCGCTGGCCGGCTTCCCAGCGGTTGACCGGGTCGCTGTCGTGGCTGAACAGGTGCAGCAGCTCGCTGTCGCTGTAGCCGTTCTGCAGGATCACGGGCGCCGAGAAGCCGCGCAGCAGCGACGGCACCGGCTGCTCGTTCACCCCGGTGAACACGAAGGTCTGTTCGGCCTGGGTCAGCTCCAGCACCGCCGTCGTGCCGTATTCCACGCCGTCGACGGTCAGCTGCATGTCGCGCCCCTGGGGGTCGAGCAGGCCGACGGCCACCGGGATATGGAAGGGCAGCTTGTCCGGCTGGCCCGGCGTCGGCGGGCAGGACTGGAACAGCTTGAGCGTATACGTGCCCGCCGCCTCGTCCCAGCGGGCTTCGAAGCGCAGCACCGGCGTACCCGCCTGGCTGTACCAGCGCTCGAACTGGACCAGGTTGCGGCCGTTGGCGTCGCCCATCGCGCGGCGGAAGTCGTCGCACTCCACGGCCTGGCCGTCATGGCGCTGGAAATACAGGTCCATGCCCTTGCGGAAGCCTTCGCGGCCCAGCAGGGTCTGGTACATGCGCACCACTTCGGCACCCTTCTCGTACACGGTGACCGTGTAGAAGTTGTTGATCTCCACGAAGGAGTCGGGGCGCACCGGGTGGGCCATCGGGCCCGCGTCTTCCGGGAACTGGGCCTGGCGCAGGGTGCGCACCTGGTCGATGCGGGTAACGGCGCGGCCGGTTTCGGTCCCGATCATGTCGGCGGTGAATTCCTGGTCGCGGAACACCGTCAGGCCTTCCTTCAGCGACAGCTGGAACCAGTCGCGGCAGGTGACGCGGTTGCCGGTCCAGTTGTGGAAGTACTCGTGCGCCACCACCGCTTCGATGCCCTGGAAGTCGATGTCGGTCGCCACGCGCGGGTTGGCCAGCACGAACTTGGTGTTGAAGATGTTCAGGCCCTTGTTTTCCATCGCGCCCATGTTGAAGTCGCTGGTGGCGACGATCATGAAGCGGTCCAGGTCGAGCTCGAGGCCGTAGCGCTCCTCGTCCCAGCGGATGCTGTGCTTGAGCGACTGCATCGCATAGTCGGTCTTGTCGAGGTTGCCCTCTTCCACCCACACCTGCAGCAGGGCGTCGCGGCCGTCGGCCAGGCGGAAGGTTTCTTCCTGGCACACCAGCTGCGCCGCGACCAGGGCGAACAGGTAGGACGGCTTCTTGAACGGATCTTCCCACAGCGCGTAGTGGCGGCCGTCGTCGAGCTCGCCCTCTTCGATGAGGTTGCCGTTGGACAGCAGCACCGGGTAGCGCGCCTTGTCGGCGCGCAGCATCACGGTATAGGTCGCCATCACGTCCGGACGGTCCGGGAAGAAGGTGATGCGGCGGAAGCCTTCCGCTTCGCATTGGGTGAAGAAGTTTCCGTTAGAAACATACAGCCCGCTCAGCGTGGTGTTCTGCTCGGGCACGCAAACGGTCTCGATGTCGAGGGTGACCTCATCCGGCGCCTCGGGAATGACCAGGAGATTGTTGGCCAGGCGGTAGTCGCCCTTGCCGAGGGCCTTGCCATTCAGGCGCAGCGCCACCAGTTCAATGTCCTCCCCATGCAGCTCGATCGAGCGCTGGCTGCTGCCGGGATTGCGGCGCAGGGTCAGGCGGTTGGCGACGACGGTCCGGGCCGGATCGAGGTCAAAGCCGAGCTCGACAGTATCCACCAGGTAACTCGGCGGGGTATAGTCCTTCCGGTAAATGGTCTGAGGCGTATCGGTGCGCATAGGGAGTCCGCAAACACAGTGGATGAAGTGCTTATTCTACCAACAAGATTTTCACGTGCTTCATACGATTTCATGTATCGGAATGTGCCGTGCGTAACTGGGTGTAAATTCTGCGCAATAAATATGGAACAAAGGCTAAGCTACATCATCGGGGAAAGACCGACCATACAAGGGAGAAAGCAATGAAACGCCTGATCACGGTCGCCGCAGGAACGGCGCTGGCACTGCTGCTGGGAGGCTGCGCCACAACCTACCGCAGCGATGTCACGACCTTCCATCAATGGCCCGCCCAGATGGCAGACAAGAGTTACGTCTTTGAAGTTCCGCCGCAGCAGGACGACACGCTGGAATGGCGCAGCTACCAGGAACTGGTGCGCGGCGAGCTGGCGCGCCTGGGCTTCCGCGACGCCAACGGCGCCACGCCGGCCCTGACGGTGTCGATGCGTTTCACCACCACCGACATCCCGGTGCGGGTGCTGGAGCCGGTGATGTCGCCGTTCTACTCCCCGATGGTTCACCCGATGGGACGCTTCGGCTACCGCGGCTTCCACCGCCGCTACTGGGGCGGCTGGTACAGCCCGTTCTACGATCCGTTCTGGAGCCCGGCCTACCAGGTCTCGGTGGAGCACCAGTACCGGCGCGAGCTGCAGGTCTCGATCAAGCAGGCGAGCGATGCGCGCAGGCTGTTCGACGTCACGGTGCACAACACCAGCCGCGAGCTGTCGACGCCGCAGGTGATGCCGGCGCTGGTGAGGAGCGCGTTTGCGGATTTCCCGGGGCCGTCGGGCGCGGCGCGGCGGGTCGAGGTGACGCTGGACGAGAAGAAGGGCTGATTCCGCAAAGGCGGATGGCACAAGGCCGGGCAGATGCCCGGCCTTTTTTATCGATGTTCTCCGTGCTGCGCGAACAGAGCGGCATATCCGTCAATCCGCCCCCTTGAACCGTCATTCCCGCGAAGGCGGGAACCCAAGTTCGGTGGGCCGCCAACTACGCTCATTGCTAGCGGTATGCGTACAAACCTGGATCCCGGCCTTCGCGGGGACGGCGGATAAGTAGCGGGTGGAAAGCCGCGACAGCGACTGGCGAACTCCGCTCAGCTGAACCACGCCTCCGACCCAAACGTGATCGCCACGATCATCAGGACCGCGGCCATCAGCACGAGCAGCAGCCTTCCGAACTTCGGCACCCCATCGTCGCCCGACGGTGGCGGGCGGTTGTCTCCATTGGTATCCCTCATGGCAGCAGCACCGTCGAACCCGTCGTGCGGCGGCTCTCCAGCGCGCGGTGCGCCTCGGCGGCCTGCGCCAGCGGGAAGGTCTGGTTGACGTCGACCTTCAGCTTCCCGCTCTCCACCATCCCGAACAAGTCGGCCGCCATCGCCTCCAGCTCGGAACGGGTCGCCATGTAGGCGCCCAGGGTCGGCCGGGTCAGGTAGAGCGACCCGCGCTTGGCCAGCTCGCCCGGCGAGAACGGCTCCACCGCGCCGGACGAATTGCCGAAGCTGACCATCAGGCCGCGCGGCTTCAGGCAGTCGAGCGAACGGAAGAAGGTGTCCTTGCCCACCGAGTCGTACACCACCGGCACGCCCGCGCCTTTGGTGATTTCGCGCACCCGCGCCACGATGTCTTCCTCGTTGTAGTTGATGACGTGCGCCGCCCCGTGCGCCAGCGCCAGTTCGCCCTTTTCCTTCGAGCCCACGGTGCCGATCAGGTTCACGCCCAATGCACGCGCCCACTGGCAGGCGATCAGCCCCACCCCGCCGGCGGCGGCATGGAACAGGATGGTCTGGCCGCTCATCAACGGATAGGTGCTGCGGAACAGGTATTGCACCGTCAGCCCCTGCAGCATCATGGCGGCGGCGGTCTCGAAGCCCACCGCATCCGGCAGCTTCACCAGCACGTGCGCAGGCATGGTGCGCAGCTCGGCATAGGCGCCGTTCGGGCCGCCCGCATAGGCGACGCGGTCGCCCGGCTGCACATGGGTCACGCCCTCGCCCACCGCCTCGACCACGCCCGCGCCCTCCTGCCCCAGGCCGGCGGGCAGCGGCTGCGGATACAGGCCGGTGCGGAAATACACGTCGATGAAATTCAGGCCGACCGCGTGCTGGCGCACCAGCGCCTCGCCCGGCCCCGGCTGGCCTACTTCGACGTCGACATACTCCATTACTTCGGGACCGCCGTTGGCGGCGATCCGGATCGCTTTGGCGCGCATGGGGACTCCTTTTGCTTTACTTGGCGAATGCGGCCCGCAGCTGCGACAGCACCAGGTGCGCGGTCGAGACATTGGTCGCGCAGGCGATGTTGTGCACGTCGCAGGCGCGGACCAGGGCGTTGATGTCGGGTTCGTGCGGCTGCGGCGTCATCGGGTCGCGCAGGAAGACCACGCAGTCGATCTGGCCGTTCACCAGCTGGGCGCCGATCTGCAGGTCGCCGCCGACCGGGCCGGAATGCATGCGTTCGACGTTCAGGCCGAGCTCATTGATCAGGCGCCCGCCGGTGGTCCCGGTGGCCGACAGGATGCAGGCCTGCAGGAACTCGCGGTACTCGCCCGCGAGCTTGATCATGTCGTCTTTTTTCTTGTCGTGCGCGATGAGCGCGATACGTGGCTGGGTCGGTTTGGTCATTTTTTGAGCGACAGAAGATAAATCCCCACAAGCACAAGCCCGGTGCCGGCCAGCTGCACCGCCGTGATTGGCTCCCCGAGGATGAGGGCGCCGAGGAACAGCGTCGACACCGGCCCGATCATGCCTGCCTGCGAGGCGGTCGCGGCGCCGATGCGCTGTACCGCGGCCATGGTCATAAATACGGGGAAGATCGTACAGAATACTCCATTCACGAGCGAGAGCCAGTAAACCGGCGCCGGCTGGATCAGCATGCCTGGCGGATGCACCAGGAAGAACTGCAGGAGGCAGGCTGCGCTCGACACGCACATTGCGTAGGCCACCAGGCGCAGCGAGCCGATGCGGCGCACCATCTCGCCCGAGCCCAGCAGGTAGGCCGCGTAGGCGACCGCCGAGCCCAGCACGAACAGCGAACCGATCATGGTGCTGCCGGCGCCCCCTCCCAGGTCGTGCACGAACACCAGCACGATGCCGCAATACGCCAGCCCCAGGGCGCCCCACTCGACCGGCTTGACGCGCCGCTTGAAGAACACCGCATTGATGACCAGGACAAAGGTCGGCGTCAGGAACAGGATCAGGCGCTCCAGCCCCACCGAGATGTGCTGCAGCCCGAGAAAGTCGAGGTAGCTCGACAGGTAGTAGCCGACCAGGCCCAGCCCGGCGATGCGCCAGCGGTCCGAGGGGGTGAGGGGCGGCCCGGCGCGCATCTGCCAGACCGCCACCGCGGCAAACACCGGCAGCGAAAACAGCATTCTGAACGCGATCAAAGTAACGGCATCGATGTGGTACCGGTACAGCAGTTTTGCGACCACTGCCTTCGTCGAAAACAAGACGGCGCCGGCGATCGCGATCGAGAGGCCGGCGACGAAGGCGGAGCGTGGTAAAGGAGATGCAGGATTGGCGGCGAGGCTTTTGTTCATCCGTCGATTGTAGAACGCCTGGACCGGTTTCGCTGACGGGCCCGCCGAACGCCGGTGCGGTCCCGCGGTCGAACAGAACACATCAACGACAGGGGAACCCAATGCCGGCCGCCTTTCCACCCGCGTTTGCAGGCGCACGCAGGCCGCTGCGCGACCTCGCACCACCCGCTCCCGCACCGTCCCCCCCGCGAAGGCGGGGGCCCAGGTTCGCCCGCACACCGATGGCGCATCAAGGAGCCCCACGATGAACCTGATCGAAACCGGAAGCCACGCCCCCACCGACCGCCAGGTGCGCCTTGGCCTGGCCTGGCTGACCCTGGTCGCCATCCTGTGCTGGCTGGTGCTCCTGGTCAGCGCCCTGTCCACGGGCGCCGGCCCCGCCGCCGCCCCGCCCCTCCAGAACAATCCGGAGCCGGCGCCCTATGGCGCCGGCCAGCTGGCGCTGGCCTTCGCCCTCTGGGCCGGCATGGCCGCCGCCGTCATGCTGCCGCTGGCGGTCCGTCCCACCTTGCTGGTCGCGCGGGCCGCGCGCTGGCACGGCGCCCCCTTGCCGCGCCTGCGCACGGCGCTGTTCGTCCTCGGCCACCTGATCCCCTGCGCCCTGTTCGCACTCCTGGGAGGTTTGATGCAGTGGACCCTGCACGACGCCGGCATGCTCGACGAATCGATGGCGGTGCGCTACCCGGCGGCCCTCGGCCTGGCGCTGGTGGCGGCCGGCATCTACCAGTGGCTGCCGGCCAAGCACGCCTGCCTGGAGCACTGCCGCGCCCCGCTGCCTGGCCTCCTGGCCGGCTGGCGCGACGACACCTGGAGCGTCCTGTGCCGCGGCGTCGGCCACTCCCGCACCTGCATGGGCAGCATCTGGCTCCTGATGCTGCTGCCGCTGGCGTCCGGACCGCTCCACCCGGCCCCGGTCGCCGCCCTGCTGGTGCTCGCGCCGGCCGAAATCAAGCTGGCAGGAGGCCACTGGATCGCCTGCCTGGGCGGGCTGGCCCTCCTGGCCTGGGGAACCCGTTTGTTGTTTCCATAAGTCAGACCCGGCGATTTTGCAAGAGGGGCCTATGTTAGAATGTCGGCCACTCTTGCATTCCGGGAGGGCGGTGGCCCTCCCTTCTCGTCTAAGGATTCTCGACATGGCTGGACACAGCAAATGGGCCAATATCAAGCATAAGAAAGCCGCCACCGACGCCAAGCGGGGCAAGATCTGGACGCGCCTGATCAAGGAAATCACGGTGGCTGCGCGCATGGGCGGGGGCGACGTCGCCACCAACCCGCGCCTGCGCCTCGCCGTGGACAAGGCCGCCGACGCGAACATGCCGAAGGATAACGTCACCCGCGCGATCCAGCGCGGCTCGGGCGGCCTGGAAGGCGTCAACTACGAAGAAGTGCGCTACGAAGGCTACGGCATCGGCGGCGCGGCGATCATCGTCGACTGCATGACCGACAACCGCGTGCGTACCGTGGCCGAAGTGCGCCACGCCTTCAGCAAATTCGGCGGCAACATGGGCACCGAAGGCTCGGTGGCCTTCATGTTCAAGCACACCGGCCAGTTCCTGTTCGCGCCGGGCGTGGAAGAGGACAAGCTGATGGAAGCCGCGCTGGAAGCCGGCGCCGACGACGTGATCCCCGACGAAGAAGGCGGCTTCGAAGTGCTGTGCGACCCGTTCGCCTTCGCAGGCGTGAAGGACGCGCTGGAAAAGGCGGGCTTCAAGGCCGAAGTGGCGGAAGTCATCATGAAACCGGCCACCGAAACCGTGTTCACCGGCGAAGACGCCGTCAAGATGCAGAAACTGCTCGACGCACTGGAAAACCTGGACGACGTCCAGGAGGTGTACACCAACGCCGTGATCGACGAATAAACCGGAAGCTCCCATGAAAATCCTCGTAGTCGGCTCGGGTGGCCGCGAACACGCCCTGGCCTGGAAACTGGCCCAATCCGAACGCGTCCAGACCGTCTTCGTCGCCCCCGGCAACGGCGGCACCGAACTCGATCCGCACCTGGTCAACGTCGCGGTCACGGACCCGGCGGCCCTGGCCGACTTCGTGGTGGCCGAAGGCGTCAACCTGACCCTGGTGGGTCCGGAAGCGCCGCTGGCCGCCGGCATCGTCAACCTGTTCCGCGCGCGCGGCCTCAAGATCTTCGGCCCGACCAAGGAAGCGGCGCAGCTGGAAAGCTCGAAGGACTTCGCCAAGGCCTTCATGCAGCGCCACGGCATCCCGACCGCCAAGTACCAGAGCTTCTCGGACGCGGCACAGGCCCACGACTACGTCAACGCCAACGGCGCCCCGATCGTCATCAAGGCCGACGGCCTGGCGGCCGGCAAGGGCGTGGTCGTGGCGATGACGCTCGCCGAAGCGCATTCTGCCGTCGACCACATGCTGTCCGATAACGCCTTCGGCGACGCCGGCGCGCGCATCGTGATCGAGGAATTCCTGGCCGGCGAGGAAGCCAGCTTCATCGTCATGTGCGACGGCAAGAACGTGCTGCCCCTGGCCACCAGCCAGGACCACAAGCGCCTCAAGGACCATGACGAAGGCCCGAACACGGGCGGCATGGGCGCCTACTCCCCGGCCCCGATCGTGACCCCGTCGATGCACGCGCGCGTGATGCGCGAGATCATCAACCCGACCATCCAGGGCATGGCCAAGGACGGCATCATCTTCACCGGCTTCCTGTACGCCGGCCTGATGATCGACGCCGACGGCAACCCGCGCACCCTGGAATTCAACTGCCGCATGGGCGACCCGGAGACGCAGCCGATCATGGCGCGCCTGAAGAGCGACCTGCTCACCGTGGTGGACCATGCCTGCAACGGCACCCTGGACGCGGTGGAACTGGAATGGGACCGCCGCACCGCGGTGGGCGTCGTGATGGCCGCCGAAGGCTATCCGGAAAGCCCGCGCAAGGGCGACATCATCGACGGCATCCCGGCGGAGACGCCGGAATGCGTGACCTTCCACGCCGGCACCCAGATGGTGGGCGGCACCCTGCAGACCAGCGGCGGCCGCGTGCTGTGCGTGGTCGGCCTGGGCGACAGCGTCAAGATGGCGCAGAAGCAGGCGTACGAGACGGTGGAGAAGATCCACTTCAACGGCGCGCAGTACCGCCGCGATATCGGGTGGCGTGGCGTGAAGTAAGTTCGCGTTGCCGCTGAGGTTTCAGGCAGCGGGTACGCATGCAAACTTGGGTTCCCGCTGCGCGGGAATGACGGTGCTACGGTAGCTGGCGAGATCCAGCTCCGTCGTTGAGGACACGTCCCTCAACCCGTCATTCCCGCGCAGGCGGGAACCCAAGTTTTGTTTGCGCGACGTATCGCCCGCTCGTGCCGGCACACCAAACTGATATAACAATGACAGGCAGGTGTACAATCTGCCCATTTTTCACAAGCTTATCCAAACCGCATGTCCACCCCGTCCCCCCACGCCGTCAAAGCCTGGCTGCTCGGCCTCCAGGCCCGCATCGTGCAAGCCCTCGAGGAAGTCGACGGCAAGCCCTTCCTGCGCGACGCCTGGGAACGCCCGGAAGGCGGTGGCGGCATCTCGCGCCTGATCGAGGAAGGCAATGTGATCGAGCGCGGCGGGGTGAACTTCTCGCACGTGACGGGCGCCAACCTGCCCCCATCGGCCATGGCGGCGCGCCCGGAACTGGCCGGCCGCGCCTGGGAAGCCATGGGCGTGTCGCTGGTGCTGCACCCGCGTAACCCCCACGCCCCCACCGTGCACATGAACGTGCGCTTCTTCGAAGCGACGGCGGAAGGCAAGGAACCGGTCTGGTGGTTCGGCGGCGGCATGGACCTGACGCCCTATTACGGCAACGCGGACGATGCCCGCCACTTCCACCAGGTCTGCCACGACGCCCTGGCGCCCTTTGGCAGCGAACTGCACCCGCGCTTCAAGAAGTGGTGCGACGACTACTTCTACCTGAAGCACCGCAAGGAACCGCGCGGCGTGGGCGGCATCTTCTTCGACGATTTCAACGAAGCGGGCTTCGACCAGTCCTTCGCGATGGTGCAGCGCGTGGGCGACAGCTTCCTCGGCGCCTACCTGCCGATCCTGGCAGCACGCAAGGACACGCCCTACGGCGAACGCGAACGCGACTTCCAGGCCTACCGACGGGGCCGCTACGTCGAGTTCAACCTGGTCTGGGACCGCGGCACCCTGTTCGGCCTGCAGTCGGGCGGCCGCACCGAGGCCATCCTGATGTCGATGCCGCCGATCGTCAAATGGCGCTACGACTGGCACCCGGACCCCGGCAGCGCGGAAGCCCGGCTGTATTCGGACTTCCTGGTCCACCGGGACTGGCTGGCGCCGTGACCTTCTGCCTTGCCTTACTGGGAGGAAGTTTTGACCCAGTGCATCACGGCCACGTCGCACTGGCCGAGCTGTTCGCCGATCTGCTGCACCCCGACCAGCTGCGCGTGCTGCCGGCCCGTCCGTGGCAAAAAGGCGCCCTGCAGGCCAGCGATGCCGACCGCGTCGCCATGCTGGAACTGGCGTTCAAGGACAAGCCCTTCCCGGTGCTCCTGGACCTGCAGGAAATCGAGCGCGGCCAGCCGACCTATACGGTGGACACCTTGCGCGCCCTGCGCGCCGAGCTGGGGCCGGAGGCCTCGATCGTGTTCCTGATGGGCGCCGACCAGCTGCAAAAGCTCGACAGCTGGCGCGATTGGCATGCGCTGTTCGACCTGGCCAACCTGGGCGTGGCGGCACGCCCCGGCTACGAGCTGGCCAGCGACAAGCTGCCGCCCGTCGTCGCCCAAGAATTGTCCGCGCGGCTTGCAACGCCGGACGCAGTGCGGCATAGCCCGCACGGAAAAGTTTGTCTGGCGCATACGCTGGCGGTCGATATTTCCGCCACCCGGATCCGCGAGGCCCTGCGCTCGGGCGCAGACGCTAGCGCGCTGGTGATGGCGCAAGTGCTAGACTATATTCAACAACACAACCTATATAAAAACTAATGGATATCAAGAAACTGCAAACGCTGGTCGTCGACGCCCTGGAAGACGTCAAGGGCCAGGACATCGTCCTGTTCGACACCACCCACCTGACCAGCCTGTTCGACCGCATCGCCGTGGTCTCGGGCACCTCGAACCGCCAGACCAAGGCGCTGGCCGCTTCGGTGCGCGACAAGGTCAAGGCCGCAGGCGGCGACGTGGTCGGCCTGGAAGGCGAAGACACCGGCGAATGGGTGCTGGTGGACCTGGGCGACATGATCGTCCACATCATGCAGCCGGCGATCCGCCAGTACTACCGCCTGGAAGAAATCTGGGGCGAGAAGCCGGTCAAGCTGGGCGCGGCCAAGCGCAAGTCGACGCCGGAAGCGGCGGAAGCTGCCGAGCCGAAGATCAAATCGAAGCACCTGGCGGCCAACCAGGCGCAGCCGGAAGCCAAGCCGGTGCGCGAGCGCAAGCCGGCGGCAAAGAAAGCCACCGACACCGCCGCCAAGAAACCGGCGGCGAAGAAGGTCCCGACGGGCAAGACCGTCAAGGTAGCGCCGAGCAAGAGCGAAACCGCCGCCGTCGAAGCACTGAAAGCCAAGCCGAAGCGCGCCGTCAAGGCAGCGGCCCCGGCAGCCGAGGCAGCGCCGGTCAAGAAGGTGATCCGCCGCGTGAAGAAAGCGGCCGAGTAAGCCTTCATGCAGTTGATGATTGTCGCGGTCGGCCACAAGATGCCGGCCTGGATCGAGACCGGCTTTGCCGAGTACGTCAAGCGCATGCCGCCCGAGCTGCGCATCGTGCTCAAGGAAATCAAGCCGGTCGAACGTTCCGGCAGCAAAACGGCGGCCACCGCGATGGCGCTCGAACGCGAGCGCATCGAAGCGGTGCTGCCGAAAGGCGTGCGCATCATTGCTCTCGACGAGCGCGGCAAGGACCTGACCAGTGTCGGCCTGTCGCGCCAGCTGGAGCAATGGCAGCAGGACGGGCGCGATACCGCCTTCCTGATCGGCGGGGCCGACGGCCTCGATCCCGAGCTGAAAGCGCGCGCCGAAGGCATGATCCGCATCTCCAGCATGACGCTGCCGCACGGAATCGTGCGCGTCATGCTGGCGGAACAGTTGTACCGTGCCTGGACCATCACCCAGAACCATCCCTACCACCGCGTCTGAGCGCCATGTTCACGAGACCTAACGACAAGAAAATCTATCTCGCCTCCAAGAGCCCGCGCCGGCGCGAACTGCTGCGCCAGATCGGCGTCGAGTTCGAACTGCTGGCCCTGCGCAACGACCCGGTGCGCGGCGCCGACGTCAGCGAAGAGGTGCATCCCGGCGAAGCGCCCATGGATTACGTGGCGCGCGTGGCGCGCGAAAAAGGCGCCTTCGCCTGGAACATCGTGCTGAGCCGCCGCCAGCCGATGCGCCCGGTGCTGTCGGCCGACACCACCGTCACCATCGACGGCGAAATCCTCGGCAAGCCGGCCAATACGAAGGAAGCGGTCGCCATGCTGGAGCGCCTGTCGGGGCGCACCCACGAGGTGCTGACCTCGGTGGCCGTGCACGGCATGAACATCGCCGAGCAGATCACCCAGGTATCCGCCGTGCGCTTCGCCAAGCTCACCCCGGAACAGATCCGCGCCTACTGCGCCTCGCCCGAGCCCTACGACAAGGCCGGCGGCTACGGCATCCAGGGCGCCGCGGCGGTATTCATCGAGCATATCGAGGGCAGCCATTCGGGCATCATGGGCCTGCCGCTGTTCGAGACGGCGAACCTGCTGCGCAAAGCCGGCTACGTCCTGTAAGCCCGGCGCGCCTCCTCCCGGCGCTGGCGGCGCCGCCGCCAGCCCTGCCACCGTGTATCATGTCACCCTGAACAACATCGCACGGCTGGGTCCATGAACGAAGACATCCTCATCAACATCACACCGCAGGAAACGCGCGTCGCGCTGGTCCTGCAGGGCGCGGTTCAGGAGCTGCACATCGAGCGCACGCTCACGCGCGGGTTGGCGGGGAACATCTACCTGGGCAAGGTCGTGCGCGTGCTGCCCGGCATGCAGTCGGCCTTCATCGACATCGGCCTGGAACGCGCCGCCTTCCTGCACGTGGCCGACATCTGGGAAGCGCGCAGCCACGAAGGCAACGGCGCCCCGCCCACGCCCATCGAAAAGCTGCTGTTCGACGGCCAGGTATTGACGGTGCAGGTGATCAAGGACCCGATCGGCACCAAGGGCGCGCGCCTGTCGACCCAGATCTCGATCGCCGGCCGCATGCTGGTCTACCTGCCGCAGGACCAGCATATCGGCATCTCGCAAAAAATCGAGAAGGAAGCCGACCGCGAACTGCTGCGCACCCGCATGCAGAACCTGCTCCCCGGCGAGGAAAAAGGCGGCTACATCGTGCGCACCCAGGCCGAGGAAGCCTCGGACGAGGACCTGAAGGCCGACATCGACTACCTGCGCAAGACCTGGGGCGCCATCGTCCAGGGCGCCCGCACCAGGCCGCCCACCACCCTGCTCTACCAGGACCTGAGCCTGGCCCAGCGCGTGCTGCGCGACTTCGTGCACGACGAGACGGCCACCATCCAGGTGGACTCGCGCGAGAACTACCTGAAGCTGGTCGACTTCGCCCAGGTGTACACGCCCAGCGTGCTGTCGCGCCTGACCCATTACACCGGCGAGCGCCCGCTGTTCGACCTGTACGGCGTGGAGGAGGAAATCCTGCGCGCCCTGGGGCGCCGCGTGGACCTGAAGTCCGGCGGCTACCTGATCGTCGACCAGACCGAGGCGATGACGACCATCGACGTCAACACCGGCGGCTTCGTCGGCGGGCGCAACTTCGCCGACACCATCTTCAAGACCAACCTGGAAGCGGCGCACGCGATCGCGCGCCAGCTGCGGCTGCGCAACCTGGGCGGCATCATCATCCTCGACTTCATCGACATGGAGAACAACGAGCACCGCAACGCGGTGCTGGCCGAGCTGAAGAAAACCCTGGCGCGCGACCGCACCAAGGTCTCGGTGAGCGGCTTCTCCGCCCTCGGCCTGGTCGAGATGACGCGCAAGCGCACCCGCGAGTCGCTGGCCCACATCCTGTGCGAGCCCTGCCCCGCCTGTGCCGGCAAGGGCCAGGTCAAGACCAGCCGCACGATCTGCTACGAGATCCTGCGCGAACTGCTGCGCGAAGCCAAGCAGTTCAACCCGCGCGAATTCCGCATCGTCGCCTCGCAGGAGGTGGTCGATTTGTTCCTGGAAGAGGAATCCCAGCACCTGGCGATGCTGGGCGACTTCATCGGCAAGCGCATTTCGCTGCAGGTGGAGAAGGGCTACCACCAGGAGCAGTACGACGTCATCCTGATGTAGGCCATGGACGGCTTGAGGGCAGGCTGGGCGGCGCTGTGGCAAAGGCTTGGCCTGCCGCAACCGGAAGGCCTGTGCGACGGGCTGCTGGCCGCCTACAGCGAGCCGCAGCGCCACTATCACACGCTCCAGCACCTGGGCGAATGCCTGGCGCTGGCCGATGAACTCAAGGCCGAGGCGGAACGCTTCGACGAGATCGAGCTAGCGCTGTGGTTCCACGATGCCGTCTACGACGTGCATGCTCACGACAACGAAGCCCGCTCGGCGCAGTGGGCGGTCACGGCCCTGCGCGCCGCAGGGCTCGGCGAGCAAGCCTGCCATCGAATCCACGATCTGGTCATGGCGACCCGCCACAGCGCCCTGCCCGACACGCCGGATGCGGCCCTGCTGACCGACATCGACCTGTCGATCCTCGGCGCTCCCCAGCCGCGCTTCGCCGAGTACGAACGGCAGATCCGGTCCGAGTACTCCTGGGTGGCGCCGGACATCTACGCCGCCAGGCGCCACGCCGTCCTGCAAGGATTTCTCGAGCGTGAGCACATCTATGCGACGCCCGCCCTACGCCATCGCTTCGAGGAGCAGGGGCGCCGCAATCTCGCGCACGCCCTCGGCCATCCGTGAAAAGGCCTAGTCCCTGGAACCGGACGGCGCGGGCGAACCGCTTGTTGCGAGTTCATGCTGTATCCACTGCAGATAACGTGATACGCGAACGGCAAAGCTTTTGCCGCCGTACCTGCCAGGTTGCCACGCACTGACCTTACCTTCGGCAAACACCCATGATGTCAGCCCCGCGAGCTTCCACTCGCCGTCTTCTACGATGAGGACCGGGCCGCCGCTGTCGCCGTTCCCGCTGGCGCCTTCGAGCGGATGCGCATCGGGCCCGGAATCGAACACATAAGCAAGCCAGCGCGCATCGGCGCTGCTGACGACGTTGAACGCGCGCCGCATCGCTGTACGGTGCGCGCTGTGCGGCTCCAGCCCACGGTCGCCGGTGCCGGTAGCGCCCATCCCCATCACCTGCATGAGCTTTCCCGCCTCGTCATCGCCGCGGTAGAGCTTGAGCGGCTGCACATCGGTGACGGGTTCCGACAACTTGATCAAGGCAATGTCATCGGATGCGGCCAGATGCGCTATCCCAGGGGCGGCGTCCGCGTCGGCTGCCGTCAGCTCCTTCGGAAGCGCCTTGTAGCCCTTGTGGACGATCAGGCGCTCGACCTTGCGGCATGCGCCATTCAGCATGATTTCCGTCACAGGATGCCATTGGGTCGCGTGCGCGGCGGTGACGACCCATTGCGGCGCGATCAGTACGCCATGGCCCTCATGAGGCAAGTTGGCGATCGCCTGCATCGGCGTTTCCTGGACCCGGTACTTCAGGTCGGGGACATCGTGCCGGATGACCACCGCAAGCGCCGGCAGCGAAACCGCCAGCACGCCGCAGGCAAGGAAGTGTTTTAGCTTTGGCATGGAAGGAGTTGGTTGGGTTGACGAAAAGGAGGCGCCTTGCTGAACAAGAGGATCCAGTGTGACTGCCGCCCTCGCCCATGGCGATGCCGGCCACTGCATGGAACCGTCGTTTCGCTGCATTTTTTGCAAACCCTTCCCATTTTCGTTTATCGTTCACGCATGCAGACCTCCACTTCAGCCCCCGCTTGCCCTGACCGCTGGATATCACGCGACTGGTTCTGGGCCTCGGTGGCGTGGTCGGGCATCGGCCTGTTCGACGCGATACAAACGCTGATCGTCATGAAATCCGGCGGCATGCACCATGCCTGGCCGGAGCTGTTCTGCTTCCGGATGCTGTACTGGCTGGTGTGGGCCGCGGCCACGCCGGCGGTCCTGCGGCTGGGCATGCGCATCGCCGCGCAGGACGCGCAGCGCCTGGGATTGCCCGGCCATTTCCTGGTCTGCCTGAGCATCGGCTTGCTGTCCGCCTTGTGGACCGCGGTGCTCGAACAGGCCCTCGATCCGTGGCTGGCGACACCGGCGCCATCGTGGCGCGAGTTATGGCGCCAGCACTTCGTCAACGGCATGCTGACCAGCGTGGTGCTGTACGTGACGACGCTGGCCATCGGGTATGGCGTACGCGCACGCGAAGGGCTGGTGCTGGAGCGGGCCAAGCGCGCGCAACTGAACGAGCAGCTCGTCCAGGCGCAGCTCGACGCCTTGCGGCGCCAGATCGAGCCGCACTTCCTGTTCAACGCCCTGAATACGATCACGGGACTGGTCCGCGAGCGGCGCAACGATGCGGCTGTAGGAATGATCACCGGACTGAGCGAGCTGCTGCGCCGTGTCCTCGCGGATGGCGACCGCCACCTGGTCACACTCGACGAGGAACTGGCCTTCCTGGATAAGTATCTCGCGATCCAGAAAATGCGTTTCGGCGAGCGCGTGCGCTGCAGTGTCGACACACCGCCCGAGCTCCGATCGGCGCGGGTACCCGCTTTGCTGCTCCAACCATTGGTCGAGAATGCATTCAATCACGGCCTGGCCCACCGGGCCGAAGGCGGCAGGATCGGCGTGACGATTGTTGAGGCAGGCGAGCGCTTATCGATGACGGTCTACAACGATGGCCCGCCCTTGCCCGCCGACGTCAAGGCAGGCCGGATCGGCTTGAACAATGTGCGCCAGCGTCTCGCGAACCTGTACGACGGCAATTTTTCGCTCGACCTGTACAACCGTGGCGATGGCGTCGAGGTCAAGATTATCCTTCCACTTGTTCACGCCTGATCATGCAGGATTCCAGCCGAAAAATCTGCGCGGTGATTGTCGACGACGAGGCGCCTGCACGCGCCAATCTGAAGGCGTTGCTGCGCCGGCATCCCGATATCGAACTGGCCGGCGAATACGACCAGGGAGCGGCGGCGGCCGAGGGCATCCGGGCATGCATGCCCGATCTGGTATTCCTCGATGTTCAAATGCCGGGCTGCGATGGTTTCGACGTGCTTGAAATGCTTGGGGCGAACCTGCCGCCTGCCCTCGTTTTCGTCACGGCCTACGACAGCCATGCACTGAAGGCATTCGATGCCGGTGCGCTGGACTATCTGCTCAAACCGTACAGCGACGAGCGCTTCGACATGGCCCTGGCAAGGGCCAAGGAGAGGCTGAGGACGAATACGCAGCCTGACAGGCGTCTGGCACTCAGGAATGCGGGCCAAGTCCTGTTCCTGTCCATTCCGGACATCGACTGGATCGGGGCGGCCGACTACTACGCCTCTTTGCATGTCGGACATGAGGTGCACTTGATACGCCGCAGCCTGGCGGAACTCGAAGCGGAGCTGGAACCCACGCTCTTTTGCCGGATCCACCGGTCGACCATCATCAATCTCAGGCGGCTGCACGCGATCGAACTGAATGTGGAGGGGGAGCAGGAGGCGATGCTGAAAAGCGGCGTACGGCTCAGGATCAGCCGGAGCTACCGGAAGCATCTGATGGAGCGGATGGGTGTCCTACCGGCATGATGACGGCCGATTGCCGATTATTCGGCGCGTCCGCTTCCTGCATGCCGCAGGGCAAGTTGTTCGTTCTTGCGCTCCTCATTGATCTCCTTGGTCAGGAAATAATTTAGGCCAGTACGGATCACGGCGATGGCGGCCAGCTTGCCGATCCGGTCCCAGGTCGGCGCCACCGAGGTGGAGAGAATGTCGGCGGCCAGCTGCAGCTCGAGGGCCATGGTCAGGTAGCGGGCGAAGGTCAGCCGGATCGGCATGAAGCCGCCTCCCTGCCGCGACAGCATGTGCCGCACCAGCCCGATGACGACCAGCACGACGCCGGCGGCGATCACCAGCGCGCCCAGCGCCTCAACGGCCAGTCTCAGCCATTCAACACAGGCACGAACCTGTTCTTCCATTTGTGAAAACACGCGCTCCCCCGACCTTATCCATGCAGCCACAGGTACGGTTCAACTCTAGCGGAATTGCGCATTCGCCTGCGCACGCTGGCCGTGCGCTGCGCAAGGGGCGATCGGGGTAGCATCGAAAGATGGATACTTCCCCGCGCATCCGCATCGACGTCTGGAGCGACTATGTCTGCCCCTTCTGCTACCTCGAGCTGCCCCTGCTGCAGCGGCTGGAGCAGGAAATGGGCGGGGAGCTGCACGTCGCGTGGCGCGCCTTCGAGTTGCGCCCGGAACCGAAGCCGACCCTCGACCCGAACGGCGACTACCTGCTTACCACCTGGGAACGCTCCGTATATCCCTTGGCGCGCGAGCGCGGCATGGCCCTGAAGCTGCCGCCGGTGCAGCCGCGCAGCCGCAAGGCTTTCGAAGCGGTCGCCTTCGCCGAGGCGCAGGGCCGTTTCGCGACTATGCACGAGGCGCTGTTCCGCGGGTTCTTCAAGCAGGGTCGGGATATCGGAGATGTCGACGTGCTGTGCGCAATCGGCGCCGAGGCCGGGCTGGACCCCGCCGCCCTGCGGGCGGCACTGGACGATGGGCGCCACCTGGCCGCCGTGCTCGACGACCAGAAGCTGGCGCAGGCGCTCGGCGTGAGCGGCGTACCCATCATGTTCCTGCGCAGGATGGGGGCAGGATGGGAAGAAGCGGCCCCGCTGCGCGGAGCCGTCCCCTACGCCATGATGCAGGGCGCCGTGGCCCGGCTCGAATAGCCTGGATGCTTACTGCGCTCAGGCTTTTATGCGTTTTGATAATATTGGATCATTGATCGAATGTACTCCTTCGAAGGGGAGCGACCAAACACTTGGCCAATATAGTTCTTGAAGTCATTTGGCTCCGTTAAGGTGTTAATCGAAGATGACTTGGAGCCGGTTTTCCTTCTCCACATGTCGTATTCACTAACTATTTCGTACCCGCCGGTTAGAGGGCCGAATACGTGCTTATCCAGTTCAGCAGTAACAACGTCCACCACTCTGAAGTAACTGATGATCTTTGCATCTGTAGGCTTGATTGCTTTGACAGGCTCCCACGGGGTGCGGCGCAAGGTCTCACCGTCGTGCCCGAATTTGTGGGCAATTTTGTTGCGAAGGTCTTGCAATTGCTGCAGATGTGAAACTTCTGCTTCAACTGTCGCGGGAATCTTCCCGAATGCCATTCTTAAACGCTGGAGACGGTCAGTCCATCGTCCTTTCGTGAACGACTCCGCCCGGTCTTTCATGGTTTTGCGGAAGCTCGTGCTCAATGTATCCGGGTTTTTGAGCAGATGAACGCTATCTGTTCCCAGCAGGCTCCGATCCAGAAGCTCCGGCATCGCCTGAAAGACAGTCAGGCCTGCAGAGACAATGTACACCTCCAGCATGGAAGCAGCCGATATAACTGCATTCTGGCGAGACCACGTGTCGAAGTCTTGTGTCGCCGACTGCCAGAGCGTGGCATTTTTGAAATGTCCTTTCACACCAGGATTATTCGCCACAACCGCAGTATACGAACTATTCACAACGTGGTTAGAGGATTGCCCGAGCCAAAAAACCGTGTTCAAATGATTGAGATGCTGTCGAACGATCTGCCGAGCGAGGGTCGTTTCGAATGGAAGATAATCAGGGGCGAATTTTGACGGAGATGACGTCGGCATACATAAAAGGTCGAGTTAGAATCTGCAATCATATACTCTTGAATTCATCCGTAGAAATATAATTGCAGAGCTTCCGCAAGCTTACGTACCTGATAACGCGCCGCTGGAATTTTCCACCCACATCCTATTGTTTATTTCGAAGCTGGGAAGAACAGCTGCTCGCCCGCCGGCTTGAAGGCCGCGATCCTGCCCTGCCCTTCCGGCGAGGTGATCCACTCGATCAGCGCCTTCGCTCCCCTGTAGTTCACCTTTGGATGCCTGGCCGGGTTCACCGCGATGATGCCGTAGGGATTGAACATGCGCTTGTCCCCCTCGATGATGATTGCCAGCCCCGTCCTGGCTCGGTAGGCGCCGTAGGTCGCGCGATCGGTCAGGGTATAGGCCTTCATCTCGGCTGCCATGTTCAATACCTCGCCCATGCCCAGGCCGGCCGACACGTAGTTGGCGCCCGCCGGCTTGGCGCCCGCCTGCTGCCAGTAGCCCTTCTCCATCACGTCGGTACCCGAGTTGTCGCCGCGCGAGATGAACCTCACGCCAGTCGAGGCGATGCGCTTGAAGGCGGCGATCACGTCCTTGCTGCCCTTCAGCTTCGCCGGATCTTCCCTGGGGCCGACGACGAGGAAGTCGTTGTACATCACGTCCTCACGGTCGATGCCCCAGCCCGCGTCGACGAACTGGTCTTCCAGCTTGCGCGCATGCACCAGGGTCACGTCGACGTCGCCGTTCCTGGCCAGCTCCAGCGCCTTGCCGGTGCCGACCGAGATCACGTGGACCTTGTAGCCGGTCCTGGCTTCGAAGACCGGCAGCAAAACCTTGAGCAGACCCGAGTTCTCGGTGCTGGTCGTGGTCGAGAGACGGATCACTTCCTGGCCGAGCGCGAGCGGGGAGGCAAGACAGGCGGACAAGAGCACGGCGAACAGGTGGCGGCGTTGCATGAATCTCTCCTCGGTGGTGCTTATCGATGTTCGAGGCGCCCCTCGCGCAGCTTGAGTCGGCGCACGCCGGGCAAGCCGATCAGGTCGCGGTCGTGGCAGGCCATCACCACGCTGCCGCCCGCATGCAGCAGGGTCGGAATCAGGGCGATCACCTGCTCGCGCGCCTGGCCGTCGAGGTTGGCGGTCGGCTCGTCCAGCAGCAGCAGGCGCGGTTGCAGCACGCGCGCGCGCGCCAGCGCCACGCGCTGCTTCTCTCCGCCCGACAGGCGGTTCGGGTCGGTGTCGCGCAGGTGCTCGACGCCGGCCCAGCGCATCGCCTCCTCCACCAATCCGCGCACCTTGCCGCGGTCCTCGCCGCGCGCCAGCAGGCCGTAGGCGATGTTGTGGCCGACGCTGGTCGAGAACATGATCGGATGCTGGTGCACGTAGACGATCGCATGGCGCAGCTCCTTCGGATACGGGTACAGCGGCAAGCTGCGGCCGTCCACCTCGACGGTGCAGGCGTCGCAGCGTTCCAGACCCGCCAGCATGCGCAGCAAGGTGCTCTTGCCGGCGCCGTTCACGCCGGTCAGCACGTAGGCGCTGCCGGTGTCGATGGTCAGCTGGTCGATCTCGAACAGCACCCGCCCGCCATGCTGGCGGCGCAGGCCGCGCACGGTCAGCAGCGCGCTCATGTGCGTACCCCGGGCATGCGCGCTTCACCCTGCAGCAGCACCAGCGCGCCGTTCATCAGGAGCGCCAGGGTCACCAGCACGATGCCGAGCGCGATCCCCTGCGCGAAATCGCCCTTGCTGGTTTCCAGCGCAATCGCGGTGGTGATGGTGCGCGTCTCGCCTTCGATATTCCCGCCGATCATGAGGGCGCAGCCGACTTCCGAGATCACGCGCCCGAAGCCGCTGATCACGGCCGCCATCACGCCGTAGCGCGCCTCGTGCAACACGGTGAGCATCACCCGCAGGCGCGAGGCGCCGTGGGCGATGGCCGTCTCGGCATAGCGCGGGTCGAGCGCCTGCACCGCCGCCAGCGTAAAGGCCAGCAGCACCGGCAGGCCGATCACGAACTGCCCGGCCACGACGCCGGTCTGGCTGAACAGCCATTCCAGCCCGCCCAGCGGGCCGCGGCGCGACAGCAGCATGTAGAGCAGCAGGCCGATCAGCACGGTCGGCAGGGACAGCGCGGCCTGGGCCAGCCAGATCGCCACGCGGCGTCCCCGGAAGCGGTGCATGGCGATGGCGTAGCCGAGCATCACCGCGGGCGGCGTCGCCAGCAGCAGGCCGAGCAAACTGGTTTTCACGGAGACCCAGACGATGCGCCACAGCGCGGCATCGCCGCTGAACAGCAGCGCGAAGGCGTGCGAAATGGCGTCCAGCAGGGACATCAGACTTGGCGCGGCGCGCCCAGGGGTTCGAGCAGGTCGGGTTCGAACACCAGGCGATCGTGCCCCGCCAGCAGCAGGAAATGCTTGCCGGTGCAGCGCGCCAGCAGCGACATGCCGACCCGCTCGGCCACCATGTGCCCCATCTGGGTGGTGCCCGAGCGCGACAGCAGGAAGGGAATGCCCATCTGCGCGCCCTTGATGACCATCTCGGACGTCAGGCGGCCGGTGGTGTAGAACACCTTGTCCTCGCCGCGCATGCCCTCCAGCCACATCAGGCCCGCGATGGCGTCCACCGCGTTGTGGCGGCCGACGTCCTCCACGAAGTAGAGCAGCCCGCCCTCGTTCGAGAACAGCGCGCAGCCGTGCACCGAGCCGGCCTGCTTGTAGATCGACTGCTGGGTGCGGATAGTTTCGACGATGCGGTAGACCACCGACTGCGGCAGGCGCGCGTCCGGCGGCAGCACGATCTGGTCGACCTCGTCCATCAGGCCGCCGAATACCGAGCCCTGGCCGCAGCCGGTGGTGACGACCTTCTTCGCGGTGCGCTCCTCCACGTCGGCGATGCCGTTGCGGGTGACGACCGCCACCGAATCCACTTCCCAGTCGACCTGGATCGAGACGATGTCCTCGATCGAGCGCACCAGGCGCTGGTTGCGCAGGTAGCCCAGGGTGAGCGCTTCGGGGGCGCCGCCCAGGGTCATCAGGGTGACCAGCTCGCGCTTGTCGACGTACACGGTCAGCGGCCGTTCGGCCGGGATCGAGATCGTCGAGCGGCGGCCGCGCTCGTCCATCGCCAGCACTTCCTGGGTCAGGACAGCGCGGGCGTTGGACAACTGCGGACGGTAGCGTGGCAGGTCGGGACAGTTCATGTTGCCAATTGTGCCATGCCGGCCAGGATTTGGCCGCCACCGTAGCTGCCCTGCGGTGCGACCTCCCCGCCGGGCGTGACCTTGATCGCGCAATACTTGAACTCCGGAATCTTTCCGAAGGGGTCGAGCGCCGCATTGGTCAGCCGGTTGATCGCCGCTTCGTAGTAGCAGAAGGGCACGAAGATGGCGCCCACCGGCGAGCTGTCGTCGGCCCGCGCATACAGCACCACTTCGCCGCGGCGCGAGCTGATCGTGACCGGCTGCCCCGGCTGGATGCCCATGCGTTCCAGGTCGAGCGGGTGCACCAGGGCCACCGGATCCGGCTCGATCGCGTCGAGCACGGTGGCGCGGCGGGTCATGCTGCCGGTGTGCCAGTGCTCGAGCTGGCGGCCGGTGATCAGGACCAGCGGATACTCGGCGTCCGGGCGCTCGTCGGCCGGGATGATGTCGGCCGGGACGAAGCGCGCCTTGCCGCCCTCGCGCGGGAACAGTTCGGTGAACACCACCGGCTGGCCGACGTCGCCCTCGTTCGTGCAGGGATAGACCACCGCGCCGTTGCGTTCCAGGCGCTCCCAGGTGATGCCGCCGATGCTGGCCATGGTCTTGCGCATCTCGTCGAACACCTCGGCCACGTGGCCGTAGTTCCACGACAGGCCGAGGCGGTTCGCCATCTGCTGGATGATCCACAGGTCCTGCCTGGCGTCGCCCGGCGGATCGATGGCCTGGCGGCCCAGCTGGACCAGGCGGTCGGTGTTGGTGAAGGTGCCGGTCTTTTCCGGGAAGGCGGAGGCCGGCAGGATCACGTCGGCCAGGTAGGCGGTCTCGGTCAGGAAGATGTCCTGCACCACCAGGTGCTCGAGCGCGGCCAGCGCGGCGCGGGCGTGGTTGGCGTCCGGGTCGGACATGGCCGGGTTCTCGCCCATGATGTACATGCCGCGGATCTGGCCGGCGTCGATCGCGTCCATGATCTCGACCACCGTCAGGCCCGGTTTCGGGTCCAGGGTGGCGCCCCAGGCCTGCTCGAACTTCGCGCGCGCGGCCGGGTTGTCGACGCGCTGGTAGTCCGGCAGCATCATCGGGATCAGGCCGGCGTCGGAGGCGCCCTGCACGTTGTTCTGGCCGCGCAGCGGATGCAGGCCGGTGCCGGGACGGCCGATCTGGCCCGTCATCAGGGACAGCGCGATCAGGCAGCGCGCATTGTCGGTGCCGTGCACGTGCTGCGACACGCCCATGCCCCACAGGATCATCGAGCCCTTCGAGGTGGCGTACAGGCGCGCCACATAGCGGATGGTCTCGGCGTCGATGCCGCAGATCGGCGCCATCGCTTCCGGGCTGTACTCGGCGACGTTCTTTTCCAGCTCCTCGTAGCCGATGGTGCGGCTGGCGATGAAGTCCCTGTCGACCAGGCCCTCGGTGACGATCACGTGCATCATCGCGTTCAGCAGCGCCACGTCGGTGTCGGGCTTGAACTGCAGGTAGCGGTGGGCGTGGCGCGCCAGCTCGGAGCGGCGCGGGTCGAGCACGATCAGCTTGGCGCCGGTGCGGACCGCGTTCTTGATCCAGGTGGCGGCCACCGGGTGGTTGACTGTGGGGTTGGCGCCGAGGATCGCGATGACCTCGGCGCGCGTCACGTCCATCACCGGGTTGGAAACGGCGCCCGAGCCGATGCCCTCCAGCAGGGCCGACACCGAGGAGGCGTGGCACAGGCGGGTGCAATGGTCGACGTTGTTGGTGCCGAAGCCGGTGCGCACCAGCTTCTGGAACAGGTAGGCTTCCTCGTTGCTGCCCTTGGCCGAGCCGAAGCCGGCCAGCGCGGCGCCGCCGTGCTGGTCGCGGATCGCGGCCAGCTTGCCGCCGGCGAGGGCCAGGGCTTCTTCCCAGCTGGCTTCGCGGAACACGTCCATGACGCGGTCCGGGTCCATGGTGAAGTCGCCCGTCTTCGGCACGCCTGCGCGGCGGATCAGCGGCTTGGTCAGGCGGTGCGGGTGGTGGGCGTAGTCGAAGCCGTAGCGGCCCTTGACGCACAGGCGGCCGTGGTTGGCCGGGCCGTCGCGCCCTTCGACGTAGAGAATCTTGTTGTCCTTGACGTTGTAGGTCAGCTGGCAGCCGACGCCGCAGTAAGGGCAGACCGAATCGACCTGCTTGTCGGGGATGTGCAGGGCCACTTCGCGCGCCGGCATCAGGGCGCCGGTCGGGCAGGCCTGCACGCATTCGCCGCAGGCCACGCAGGTGGAGGCGCCCATCGGGTCGTCCTGGTCGAACACGATCTTGGCGCCCTCGCCACGGAAGGCCAGGCCGATCACGTCGTTGACCTGCTCGTCGCGGCAGGCGCGCAGGCAGCGCGTGCACTGGATACAGGCGTCCAGGTTGACGGTGATGGCGGCGTGGGTGGCGTCCATCTGCGGCTGCGGCCGGGTCGGCGCGAAGCGCGGCTTGCCGACGCCCAGCTTGTCGGCCCACAGGTCGACTTCGTTCTTGCGGGTGTACTCGGCTTCCGGCATGTCGGCCAGCAGCAGCTCCAGCACCATCTTCTGGGCGGCCACGGCGCGCGGGCTGTCGGTCGTGACCTTCATCCCCTTGCTCGGATGGCGGCAGCAGGACGGCGCGAGCACGCGCTCGCCGTCGATCTCGACCATGCAGGAGCGGCAGTTGCCGACGGCTTCCATGCCTTCCTTGTAGCACAGGCGCGGGACATCGACGCCTTCGCGCGCGGCGACCTCGATCAGGGTCTCATGGGGCAGCGCCTCGACGGTGCGGCCGTTCAGTTCGAAGGATACGGTTCGGATGATGGCGTTCATGATGGGTTTCCTACCTGAGCCAACTCGTGCGGGAAGTATTTGATGACGCAGTCGAATGGATTCGGCGCGGCCTGGCCCAGGCCGCAGATGGACGCGTCGCGCATCACTTGCGACAGCTCGCCCAGCAAGGGCACATCCCATTGCGGCTGGCGGATCAGATCGAGCGCCTTGGCGGTGCCGTTGCGGCAGGGCGTGCACTGGCCGCAGGACTCGTCCTTGAAGAAGGCCAGCGTATTGCGCGCGGCGGCGACCGCGCTGTCATGATTCGACAGCACGACCACGGCGGCCGAGCCGATGAAGCAGCCATAGGGCTGCAAGGTGTCGAAGTCGAGCGGAATGTCCCCCATGCTGGCCGGCAGGATGCCGCCCGAGGCGCCGCCCGGCAGGTAGGCATAGAAGGCGTGGCCGTCCTGCATGCCGCCGCAGTATTCGGCTATCAGCTCGCGGATCGTGATGCCGGCCGGGGCCAGCTTCACGCCCGGCTCGCGCACCCGTCCCGAGACCGAGAACGAGCGCAGGCCGCGGCGGCCGTTGCGCCCATGGCTGGCGAACCACTCGCCGCCGCGCTCGAGGATCTCGCGCACCCAGTGCAGCGATTCGAAGTTGTGTTCCAAGGTCGGGCGGCCGAACAGGCCCACCTGGGCCACATAGGGCGGACGCAGGCGCGGCATGCCGCGCTTGCCTTCGATCGATTCGATCATGGCCGACTCTTCGCCGCAGATATAGGCGCCGGCGCCGCGGCGCAAGTAGATCGGCGGCATGCCCGGCACCGGCGGATCAAGGCGCAGCTTGTCCAGCTCGCTTTCGAGCATGGCGCGGCAGCCGTGGTATTCGTCGCGCAGGTAGATATAGATGGCCTCGATGCCCACCGCCCAGGCGGCGATCAGCGCGCCTTCCAGGAAGCGGTGCGGGTCGCGTTCGAGGTAGACGCGGTCCTTGAAGGTGCCCGGCTCGCCTTCGTCGATGTTGATGGCCATCAGGCGCGGGCCGGCTTCGGCGCGCACGATGCGCCACTTGCGGCCCAGCGGGAAGCCGGCGCCGCCCAGGCCGCGCAGGCCGGAGGCTTCCAAGGTCGAGATGACCTGTTCCACCTCGTGTTCGCCGGCCACGCAGGCGCGCAGCAGCTGGTAGCCGCCTTCGGCGCGGTAGTTGGCGTAGTGCTTGTACTCGGTCACGGCGTCGGCCGTCGAACCGGACGCCACCTTGGCCAGCACCGTCTCGGCGCTCGCCTGCGGCACGGCCAGCTGGCCGACCACGGCCACCGGCGCCTGCTCGCAGCGGCCGACGCAGGGTGCTTCCAATACCCTCACCTCACGGCCCAGCAATCCCGGCAGTTTCGCCAGCAACTCCCGGGCGCCCGCCATCTCGCACGACAGGCCGGCGCAGACGCGCACCGTCAACGCGCTTGGGGCCGCCTGCCCTTCCTTGACCACGTCGAAGTGGTGGTAGAAGGTGGCGACCTCGTAGACCTCGGTCTGCGCCAGTCCCATCTCCTGCGCCAGCGCGGCGAGATGGCTGCTGGCCAGGCAGCCGTAGCGGTCCTGGATCTTGTGCAGGTGCTCGATGAGCAGGTCGCGCTGGCGCGACTCCGCGCCGAGCAGTGCCCGCACCTCGGCCAGCGCCTGCGGCTCGACACGGCGGCCCTTGGGGGCTTCGCGCTTGCGCTGGCGGCTGGCGCCGGAGACGGCGATCGGGATGATGGGGTGGTTCATGATGGGTCCCAACGTGGTCGATTGGTGAAGGCGCGGACGGCAGGGCCGCCCGCGCCGTCCTTGTTACTTGAAGAGCACCACTGCCTTCTGCAGCGTGATCCAGACGCCCATCAGCAGCGGAATGCCGACTGCGGCCCAGGCGAACATGGCCACGGCCGGGTTGACGCCGCCGGTGGCGATGGCCACGCCGCCGCGTCCGGACGAGGCGGTGATGTCGCGCTCGCTCGCCAGGCGCTTCTCGTGGGCCAGCTCGTCGTCGGTCATGAAGTGCTTGTCGGCGATCGGGCGCACCATCAGGTTGCACAGCACGCCCAGCAGCACCAGCGCGGCCAGCACGTACATCGTCACATCATACGCCTGCGCCTTGGGCACGCCCTGGGCGATCTGGTATTCGCGGATGTAGCCGATCAGGATCGGGCCGAGCACGCCGGCGGCGGCCCAGGCGGTCAGCAGGCGGCCATGGATCGCGCCCACCATCTGGGTGCCGAACAGGTCGGCCAGGTAGGCCGGCACGGTCGAGAAGCCGCCGCCGTACATCGACAGGATGATGCAGATGAAGGCCACGAACAGCGCCAGCTGGCCCGAGTGCGCCAGCGACGGGATCGACACGTACAGCACGAAGCCCAGCACCAGGAACACGAAGTAGGTCGCCTTGCGGCCGATGTAGTCCGAGCACGAGGCCCACAGGAAGCGGCCGCCGATATTGAACAGCGACAGCAGGCCGGTGAAGCCGGCGGCGATGGCCGCGATCTGGCCCTTCTGCGCCGCATCGAGGTCATTGAAGGCGGCGTCCACGCCGATCAGGCGGCCGCCGAAGACTTCCTGCAGCAGCGGCGAGGCCATCGCCAGGATGCCGATGCCGGCCGAGACGTTCAGGAACAGCACCATCCACACCAGCCAGAACTGCGGGATCGACCAGACGCGGTCCACGTGCACGTGGCGCGAGGTGATCATGGTGTTGCCGCTCTTGGCCGCCGGCGGGGTCCAGCCTTCCGGCTTCCAGCCGCTGGCCGGGACGCGGTAGGCCAGCGCGCCGGCCATCATGAAGACGAAATAGATCACGGCCAGGGCAAGGAAGGTTTCCCACACGCCGACCGAGGCCGGGGTGGCGAAGTACTTCATCAGCTTGTCCGCCAGCGGGGCGCCGATCATCGCGCCGCCGCCGAAACCCATGATCGCCATGCCGGTCGCCATGCCGCGGCGGTCCGGGAACCATTTGATCAGGGTGGACACGGGAGAGATATAGCCCAGTCCCAGTCCGATACCGCCGATCACGCCCGAACCGAGCCACATCAGCCAGATCTGGTGGGTATAGATGCCCAGGCTTGAGATCACCAGGCCGCCGCACCAGCACAGGGCCGAGACCACGCCGGCCTTGCGCGGGCCCGCGTGCTCGAGCCAGCCGCCGAACAGCGCCGTGGCCAGGCCGAGGAAGACGAAGAACAGCGTGAACATCCAGCCCAGCATCGAGATCTTCCAGTCGCAGGTGGTGGCGAAGATCTCGGCCATGAAGCTCATGTCGGCCGGGCAGGCCAGCGATTCGTTGATGCCGATGGCTTTCGAGAGCGGCAGCCAGAAGACCGAGAAACCGTACGCCATGCCGATGCACAGGTGGATGGCCAGCGCCGCCGGCGGCACCAGCCAGCGGTTGAAACCGGGCCCTGCGATCGTGTGTTCCTTATCCAGAAAACGTAGTCCTGCCATGTTGTCTCCAGTTTTTATAAGTATCGGAATATGCTTTAAAAAGCATATTTTGCGTCTATTTTTATTATTTCGCGGAGCGTACCATGATGTTTTCTGGGTAGAAATAGGCTATTTTCAGCATATGCTCAAGGTTCATATACGCCCGCATTGGGAGATCTCCCTGAAGGGAGAGGCGCCGCTGGACACCGCCGACCTGCTCGGTCTGCTGCTGTCCATCCAGGACACCGGCTCGATTGCCCAGGCGGCCAAATCGGTGAAGCTGTCCTATCGCTACGCGTGGGGATTGCTGCGTACCGCCGAGAGCCTGTTCGGCCAGCAGCTGCTGCAGACCGGGCGCGGGCGCGGCACCCAGCTCACGCCGCTGGCGCAAAAGCTGGTGTGGGCGGACCGCCGCATCGCCGCGCGCCTCTCGCCCACCCTGCAGAGCCTGGCCTCGGAACTGGAAGTGGAGCTGGCGCGCATCGTCACGGCCGACAAGACGCAGCCGCTGCGCCTGGACGCCAGCCATGGTTTCGCGGTGGCGGCGCTGATGGGCTGCATCGACCGCGACACCCTGCCGGTCGATTCGCGCTACCGCACCAGCACCGACGCGGTGGTGGCATTGGCGCGGCGCGAATGCGACCTGGCGGGCTTCCATATTCCGCTGGGGCGTTTCCAGGCGCAGACGGCCGCCTGGTACCTGCGCTGGCTGGACCCGGAGCAGCATTGCCTGGTGCGCGTCGCCGGGCGCGAACAAGGCTTGATCACGGCGCGCGGCAATCCGCTCGGCCTGCACGGCCTGGCCGACCTTGCCCGGCCCGGGGTGCGCTTCGTCAACCGCCAGGCGGGTTCCGGCACCCGCATGCTGCTCGAGATGATGCTGGAGGCCGACGGCCCGCCGTTCGACGCCATCCAGGGTTTCCACAGCGCCGAGTTCACCCACTCGGCGGTGGCGGCGTATATCGCCAGCGGCATGGCCGACGCCGGCTTCGGCATGCGCGCGGCAAGCGCCCAGTTCAAGCTGGAATTCATTCCGCTGGTGAGCGAGGTGTATTACTTCGCGCTGCGCCGCGATGCGCTGGAGGAGCCGGCCATGAGGCAGTTGCTGGAGCTGATGCGGACGCCGGAGTACCACCGCCTGGTGGCGGCGCTGCCTGGTTACGATGCCAAGGGGACGGGAGAGCTCGAGTCTATCCAGGAGGCGTTCGGCCAGTCCTGAGAGCCCGTTTCGTTCAGCCAGCCTTCAACGCGGAGTTGGCGAGCCGGCCTGCCGTCTAGCGCCGCCGCTTCTTCCAGTTGTAGTCGGGCCCCGTCACATCCACCCCCGGATGCCCGACCACATCCGGATGCTCGGAACACATGGTGATGAAGCGCACCCCCTCCCCCGCGCGCTGGCGCTTGCGCAGCTCTTCCATGAACTGCATGGCCGCCACCATCTCGGTGGTATCGAAAGGCTGGCACTGAGGCTCGCCGCCGTCTTCCTCGACGATGGTCCAGTACACCATGTACATCGTATTCTCCCGCTGTCGGTTGTGGATATTGTGGCGCGATCGGCACCCCGGCGGCGCACGCGTTCCCCAATAGTCTGCTCATGCGTTTTAACCGAAATTAAGCTCAATAAGCCAATATATGGCCGTAAAACGTAGGACTTGTCCGAAAAGCCGGTTTTATGTGCGCCATTTCACATAAGGGTCAAAACCGGGACAGTAGGCTTGAGGCTGTTCTCATAAAGCAGACGATCCTCATGAATCCACATATTGTTTCACAGCCGGACCAAGCCCCTGAGCTGGAACTCTGGGGCGGACTTGAATGCACGGTCAACCGTGTACGCGACAACTACTTCAGCCAGATGGACCGCAACGGCCACGCAGAGCGCCTGCAGGACATCGAACGTTTCGCCTCCCTCGGCATCCGGGCGATCCGCTATCCGGTGCTGTGGGAGCGTACCGCGCCTGACGGCATCGAGTCGGCCGACTGGTCGTGGCCCGACGAGCGCCTGCCGGCCCTGCAGCAGCTGGGCGTCACCCCCATCGTCGGCCTGGTCCACCACGGCAGCGGCCCGCGCCATACCAGCCTGGTCGATCCCACCTTCGCCGGCAAGCTCGCCGAGTATGCCGGCGCCGTCGCCCGGCGCTATCCCTGGGTCGAGTACTACACCCCGGTCAACGAACCCTGCACCACCGCCCGCTTCTCGGGCCTGGCGGGCGTATGGTACCCGCACGGCAGCGACGAAGCCACCTTCGTGCGCGCCCTGCTCAACCAGACCCGCGCCACGGTGCTGGCGATGCGCGCGATCCGCGCCGTCAACCCGGACGCCAGGCTGGTCCAGACCGACGACCTGTCCAAGACCTACGGCACCCCGGAGATGGAAGAG
>CAMPHU010000008.1 GCA_946886065.1 uncultured Massilia sp.
CAGCTCGTATTCGGCGGCCTTGATGCGCTTCGGCTCGGCGTACACGCCGGTGCGCGGGCCGAGGCTGCGCACGTCCAGCTCGCCGATGCCGATCGCCAGCAGGTAGGACGGAATCGGCTGCGGCATCCTGAATGTCCAGCCGCCCTTGCCATTCGCTTTTGGGTCATTCTCGGCACTCATCACCACGCGCAGGCCTTCCGGCGCCTGGATGCGGGCGCTGTACGTGAAGCGCACCGCCGGCGTATCCTGGATCGGTACCCAGGAGCGCGCGTTGATCGACTGCGACTGGCTGAACATGAAGGGCCGCTTGCCCGACATGGTCTGGGCCGGCGTCAGCCACTGCAGGGCGGTGGCGGTCGGCGCCGTGCGGTAGTGGATGCGCACCTTCTTCGGCTGGCCCGGCAGGTCGATATGCAGCGCCTGGCCCTTCTCCTGGTCCAGCTTGTCGAGCGTATAACGCACGCGGCGCCAGGCGCCGCCCGCGTCCTGCGCCTCGATCTTCGAGATCGCCAGCTCGCGCGTATCCAGGTCGAGGGTGGTGGCCGACTTGTCCAGCCAGTCGAGGGTCAGCTCGGCGTGGCCGGCCAGGGTCTTGCGGGTGAAATCGGCCTTCAGGTCCATGTGCAGGGCACTGGTCTTGACCTGGTCGTATTTGGCGTAGCTCAGGGGGTCGAGCGCGAATGCGCAGGCGGTCCAGGCGCCCAGGATCAGGGCGGCGGCGGCGCGCGGCAGGAAGCGTGTCTTCATGGTCTCTCGCAGGGATGGCAGCCCCGAAAGGGATGAAGGAGGCTGCGGGCGCGAGCAGAATAGCACGCGCTAACCGCCAGTGAAAGCGTGGCAAAACACCCGTATGTACGCGGCGCGGCGACCCGACTCTGCTATGATCGCGCCTTTCGCCTCACCCGCATTTCCGCTTCATGGACGCCTTCCTCGTTTCGACCGGCATCGTGGCGCTCGCCGAGATCGGCGACAAGACCCAGCTGCTGGCCTTCCTCCTCGCCGCCCGTTTCCGCCGCCCGCTGCCGATCGTGTTCGGCATCTTCGTGGCCACCATCTTCAACCACGCCTTCGCCGCCGCCGTCGGCGCGCTGGTCAGCGAGCTGCTCGGCCCGAACACGATGCGCTGGGTGCTGGGCCTGTCCTTCCTGGGCATGGCGGCCTGGATCCTGGTGCCGGACGAGATCGACGACGAGGAGACCAGCCTGACGCGCCACGGCGTCTTCCTCACCACCCTGATCGCCTTTTTCGTGGCCGAGATGGGCGACAAGACCCAGGTCGCCACCGTGGCCCTGGCCGCGCGCTACGAATCGATGGCCGCCGTCGTCGCCGGCACCACCTTCGGCATGATGCTGGCGAACGTGCCGGCCGTGTATTTCGGCGAGCGCATCGCCAACCGGGTGCCGGTCAAGCTGGTGCACGGCATCGCCGCCCTCATCTTCGCGGTGCTCGGCATCGCCACCCTGCTGGGCGCAGGCGAAGGCCTGGGCTTCTAAGCCTCACTCCTGCGTCACCCACACCGGCGCGGACCACAGCACATTGCCGTCGTCCTGGGTGACCCGGGCGTAGTAGAAATGCTCGCCCTGCGCAGGCGTGAAACTGGCCGCCGCCGTTTCCGACAACCGGGTCACCTCGCCCTTGCGCCCCGGGACGCCTTCCATGATCGCCACCGCCGCCGCCTGCTTGCCGGCGCTGCCGGCGAAATTCACCACCAGCTCGAGCGGGCCCCGGTTGCGGAAGCGTTCTCCCATCATGCGCCCGTTTGCCGTCAGGACCAGCTGCGAGCCCTTGTCCATGGTCGCGAACACGCGCCGCGCCCTCAAGGCTTCGATGAAGCTGTCCCGGGACAGCTTGACGCCGGCCGGGATCAGCACGCCGGTGCGGTTGGTATAGGACGCGCCCCAGTTGGCGCAGTGGTTGTCCTGGTTGGTGCTGAACGCGACGTGGTAGCCCGCCTCCAGCAGGCGGTTGCAGGCCGCCTCGAAGTGGCTGCGGCGGGTTTCGGATTCCGATACGTTGGTCGAGAAGGCCGTGCTGTTCACCACCTCGCACAGCGCCATGACCTCGTCGCCCTCGGGCGTGTAGGCCAGCGCAACGCCGTTCACCATGAACTGCCCGGTCTGGGCCGGGTGGTTGAACTGCCCCACCCAGCCGCGCTCGCGCATCAGGGTGTACAAGGCCGCGTAATCGCCGCGCGGCGTGCGCGTGTCGGCCATCAGCTCTCCTTTGGCATTGGTCTCCCAGCCCAGCAGCTCGCGGCTGTTGAAGATGTTGAGGTGGCCGCCGTGGTTGATGACGCCCCACTCCATGCCGTACAGCGCCAGGAAGCCCGGGTGCTTCTGCGAATAGGCGTCCGCGCTGGCCAGGCCCGCCTGGTACAGGGCCCTGGCCTTGGCCGCGTCGGCGTCGGGTGCGCTCCCGTCTGAGCCGTCGTACATGTGGTTGTGCTCCGAGGCGGCCAGGATATCGAGCCCCTGCTTGTGCGCAAAGGCGAAAGCCGCGTCCGGGCCATAAGGCGCGCTGAGCGGCGGCTGCGCGCCCTTGCAGGCCGTGAGCTCGGCGCCGCCATCGCTGTGGTTGGTCTGGCTGTGCAGGTTACCCAGGTAAACGTTGTAGGGCAACCCGCCCGGCGCCGGCGCAGCGGCAGGCGCGAGCGCCGCGCCGGGCAGCGCCTGGAAACGCGGCATCCGCGGCCTGGCAGGCGTGCCGACCGCGATCTCCCAGGCCTGGCTGACCGCCTCGTGGCCGTTGCCGCGCACCACGGCGTGCAGCCTTACCTGATAGATGCCCGGCGGCGCCGGCGAACGGCCGATCCGCCCGGACCATGGCAGCGACACGCTGACGCTGGAGCCCGTCAAGCTGGCCTGGCCGCGCCAGCGCAGCGCCACCCGCCCGCCGGGACGGCGCAGTTCGACGCGCCAGTCGACGATGCCGGGACGCTCGAGCCCGGGGTAGTCGAAACCCAGCGTGAACGTGCGCTGTGTCGCCACCCCGGCCTGGAAGGGCGCGTGCAAGGTGGCTTCGAATTCCTTGTGTTCAGCCGGGGCGCCAGCGGCCAGGCCGCAGCTCAACAGCAAGGCGCCTGAGGAGAGGGGGAGGATTGAGGTTTTCATGATGCAATTTTTGCAACTGCATCAAATGAGGCCTTGCGCCGAGGCGCCTGAAAATTGTATTTTTATCTACAATTCATGCGTGTGCTCAAGTTGTCATTCGATTAAGCCTGTGGAGAGTGTTTAGTAAAACGCATGCTAAACATGGGAGGAAACGCGGCTGTTTAGTTGCCTGAGAGTCAAACCCCGCCATAATCCGATGACACAGTCCGGCCCACCGGGCGACACATGTATGGAGACAGCATGACAGTTCGTTTCAAGCACGAGTCCCTTTCCCTGACTTTGCTGGCAGTGCTGGCGTTCGCCGCCCTGCCCGCGCAGGCGGCCACGCCCGCGTCCTCGACCGGCACGCCGGCCAGTGCCGTCAACGTGTTCATCGGCACCGGCGGTGACGGCCATACCTTCCCGGGCGCCAGCCGGCCCTTCGGCATGGTGCAGCTCAGCCCGGACACCCAGGTGCGCCACTTCCGCCAGAGCTACCCGTGGGCGTCCGGTTACCGTTACGACGACACGTCCATCCTCGGCTTCTCGCACACCCACTTCTCCGGCAGCGGCCACTCCGACCTGGGCGACGTGCTGCTGATGCCCTACAGCGGCGAGACCAAGCTGGAGCCGGGCTACCCTGAGCGCCCCTTCTCCGGCTACCGCTCGCGCTTCTCGCACCAGGAAGAGAAGGCCGAACCGGGCTACTACGCCGTGCGCCTGAAGGACAACGAGGTCGACGTCGAGCTCACCGCCAGCGAGCGCGTGGGCCTGCACCGCTACCGGTTCCACAAGGAAGCGCAGGCCAAGGTGATCCTCGACCTGCGCTCCAGCATCTACGACTACGGCAGCAAGAACCTGTGGTCGCGCCTGCGCGTGCGCGATGCCGCCACGCTCACCGGCATGCGCGAAACGCGCGGCTGGGCGCCCGGCCGCCAGCTCTACTTCGCCGTCAGGTTCTCGCGCCCGATGAGCGCGCGCCAGTTGCACAACCGCGAGGAAGGCGTCGAATACCGCGGCTTCGCGGCGCCCGGCAAGACGCCCCAGGACAAGGTGCTGGTCGAGGGCAAGGCCCTGGTCGCGGCGCTGGAGTTCGGCGCGCCGCCCGACGGCACCCTCATGGTCAAGGTCGCCATCTCGCCGGTGAGCGAAGACAATGCGCTGGCCAACCTGGAAGAGATGCCGGGCTGGGACTTCGACGCCGAGCGCGCCCGCGCCGGCGCCGCCTGGAACGAGGCGCTGTCGGCGGTGAAGGCGGAAGCGCCCGAACCGATGCGCACCATGTTCTATACCAGCCTGTATCACAGCATGCTGGCGCCCTCGCTGTTCATGGACCGCGACGGCCGCTACCGCGGGCCGGACAACCAGGTGCACCAGGCGAAGGACTTCCGCTTCCATTCGACCTTCTCGCTGTGGGACACCTACCGCGCCCTGCACCCGCTGCTGACCCTGCTGGCGCCGGAACGCCGCAACGCCGACTTCGTGAACTCGCTCGTCGCCGCCCAGCAGCACAGCCCCTACGGCATCCTGCCGGTGTGGTCCTTCCACGGCCTGGAGACCTGGTGCATGATCGGCTACCACGCGGTGCCGGTGATCGCCGACGCCTACATGAAGGGCATCCGCGGCTTCGATTCCGGGCAAGCCTTGAAGGCAATGACGGCCAGCGCCGAATACGGTCCCTACGGCGGCCTGGAACACTACATGAAGCTGGGCTACGTGCCGATCGACCGCGAGCCGGAAGCGGCGTCCAAGACCGTGGAATACGCCTTCGACGACTGGACCATCGCGCGCATGGCCGAGAAGATGGGCAGGAAGGACGTCGCGGCCCGCTACTACCAGCGCGCCCAGAACTACCGCAACGTGTTCGACAAGGAGACGGGCTTCATCCGCGCCCGCAAGTCCAGCGGCGAATTCCGCACGCCCTTCAACCCGGTGCAGTCGAACTTCGGCAGCGACTACACGGAAGGCAGCGCCTGGCAGTACTCCTGGTATATGCCGCACGATAACGCGGGCCTGATCGCCATGCTGGGCGGGGACGCGGCCCTGGTGTCCAAGCTGGACCAGGTGTTCGACGCCAAGGTCGAGGACAATGTCTACGCCCACATGGAAGACATCTCGGGCCTGATCGGCCACTACGCCCACGGCAACGAGCCTTCGCACCACGTCGCCTACCTCTACAACTTCGCCGGCGCGCCGTGGCGCACCCAGGAGCGCCTGACCCATATCATGGCGACCCAGTACGCCAACCGCCCTGACGGCCTGTCCGGCAACGACGACCTGGGCCAGATGTCGGCCTGGTTCGCCTTCACCGCGCTCGGCTTCTATCCGGTGGCGCCGGCTTCCAACGAATACGTGATCGGCCGGCCCTTCCTCGACAAGGCGGTGCTGAACCTGCCGAACGGGAAGCGCTTCACGGTACGCGCCGAGCAGCTCTCGGGCGCGAATATCTACGTCGGCCGCGTCACCCTGAACGGCAAGCCGCTGGCCAGGACCTTCCTGCGCCATGAGGACATCGTCGCCGGCGGCGAACTGGTATTCACGATGCAGGCCACCCCGAACAAGGACTGGGGCAAGGAACCCAGCGCCCGCCCCTACACCCAAACCCGCTACTGACAACATGATGAAGACGAACACGATCATCCGCTGCGCCGCCACCCTGCTGGCCGCCAGCGCATTCAGCGCCAGCGCCCAGGTGGTCCAGAAGGTGAGCGACCCGGTCGAATGGGTCAATCCCCTGATGGGCACCGCCAGCAAGCCCGAGCTCTCGAACGGCAACACCTATCCGGCGATCGCCGTCCCCTGGGGGATGAACTTCTGGACGCCGCAGACCGGCAAGATGGGCAACGGCTGGGCCTACACCTACGACGCCGACAAGATCCGCGGCTTCAAGCAGACCCACCAGCCTTCGCCCTGGATGAACGACTACGGCCAGTTCGCCGTGATGCCGGTAACCGGCGCCAAGCGCTTCAACCAGGACGCGCGCGCCAGCTGGTTCTCGCACAAATCGGAAACCGCCAAGCCGTACTACTACAGCGTCTACCTGGCCGACGCCGACGTCACCACCGAGATCGCGCCGACCGAGCGCGCGGCCCAGTTCCGCTTCACCTTCCCCAAGTCCGACGCCAGCTACGTCGTGGTCGACGCCTTCGACAAGGGCTCCTACGTGAAGATCCTCCCTGGCCAGCGCAAGGTGATCGGCTACAGTACCAAGCACGCGCGCGGGCCGCTGCCGAAGAACTTCCGCAACTACTTCGTGATCGAGTTCGACCAGCCTTTCGCCTCCACCGACACCTGGCAGGGCGACAAGCTCGCCGAGGGCAAGCTGGAGACGGAGGGCGAGCATAGCGGCGCCCTGCTTGGCTTCAAGACCGCCAAGGGCCAGAAGGTGCACATGCGGGTTGCCTCATCCTTCATCGGCTTCGAGCAGGCGGAACTGAACCTGAAGCGCGAGCTGGCCCAGGACGATTTCGACACCACGCGCGCCAAGGGCAAGGCCGCGTGGAACAAGGTGCTCGGCCAGCTGCAAGTCGAAGGCGGCACGGTCGACCAGACCCGCACCTTCTATTCGAGCCTGTACCGCACGGTGCTGTTCCCGAACAAGATGTACGAGCTCGACGCAGCCGGCAAGCCGGTGCACTGGAGCCCTTATAACGGCCAGGTCCTGCCCGGCCGCCTGTTTGCCGGCACCGGCTTCTGGGACACCTTCCGCGCCCTCTACCCCTTCCTGAACCTGGTCTACCCGTCGATCAACAGCGAGATGCAGGAAGGCCTGGCCAACGCCTTCAAGGAAGGCGGCTGGCTGCCGGAATGGTCCAGCCCCGGCTACGCCGACATCATGGTCGGCAACAACTCGGCCTCGGTGGTGGCCGACGCCTGGATCAAGGGCGTGCGTGGCCAGGACATCGAGACCCTGTGGCAGGCCCTCAAGCACGGCGCCAACAACGAAGGCCCGATGACCGCCGTGGGCCGCGCCGGCGTGAAGTACTACAACGAGCTGGGTTACGTTCCCTATGACGTGGGCATCAACGAGAACGCCGCGCGCACCCTGGAGTACGCCTACGACGATTTCACCATCTACCAGCTCGGCAAGGCGCTGGGCAAGCCGAAGTCGGAGATCGAGATCTACGCCCAGCGCAGCCTGAACTACAAGAAGCTGTTCGATCCGGAGACCGGCCTGATGCGCGGCCGCAAGCGTGACGGCAGCTTCCAGACGCCGTTCAACCCGTTCAAGTGGGGCGACGCCTTCACCGAGGGGAACAGCTGGCACTACTCCTGGTCCGTGTTCCACGACGTGGCCGGCCTGGCGGACCTGATGGGCGGCCGCAAGGCCTTCGTCGACAAGCTCGACATGGTGTTCTCGCTGCCGCCGATCTACGACGAAAGCTATTACGGCTCCGTGATCCACGAGATCCGCGAAATGCAGATCGCGAACATGGGCCAGTACGCGCACGGCAACCAGCCGATCCAGCACATGACCTACCTGTACAACTACGCGGGCGCGCCGTGGAAGTCGCAGCACTGGATCCGCGAGACCATGGACCGCATGTATGCGCCCACGCCGGACGGCTATTGCGGCGACGAAGACAACGGCCAGACCTCGGCCTGGTATGTGTTCTCCGCGCTCGGCTTCTATCCGGTCACGCCGGGCGTGAACCAGTACGTGGTGGGCACGCCGCTGTTCAAGAAGGCCACCGTCAAGCTCGAGAACGGCCGCAGCTTCACGGTCAGCGCCAGGGGCGACGGCCGCTACGTGGACGCCCTGCGCGTCAACGGCCGCGCCGTCGAGCGCAACTGGCTGGGCCACGAGGAGCTGATGGGCGGCGCCAGGCTGGACTTCAGCATGTCCGCCAAGCCGAACATGAAGCGCGGCACGCGCGAGCAGGATGCGCCTTACTCGCTATCCCGCGAATCCCGGCAGTAAATTCAGCGCTGAGAGGACAGGATGCCGGACTTCTTTTCGCCAGACACGCTGACGCGGCATGTGGCCGACACGATGTCGTTCTACCATCCGCGTTGCGTCGATCCGAGCGGCGGGTTCTATCACTACTTCCTGGACACGGGCACGGTCTACGACCGCAACACGCGCCACCTGGTGTCCAGCACCCGCTTCGTGTTCGTGTTCGCGAATGCCTGGCGCCAGTTCGGCAAGGCCGAGTACCTGGACATGGTGCGCCATGGGATCGACTTCCTGCGCCATGCGCACCGCAACCCGGATACCGGCGGCTATGCCTGGCAACTGCGCTGGGAAGACGGCCGCGCCCAGGTACTGGATGGCGACAACCACTGCTACGGCCTGGCCTTCGTGCTGCTGGCCTACTCGCATGCGCTGATGGCGGGCGTGGAGGAAGCGCGCGCGTGGATCGCCGAGACCCTGGCCCTGATGGAAGAGCGCTTCTGGGAAGAAGAGCACGGCCTGTATGCCGACCAGGCCAGCGCCGACTGGTCGCGGCTGGACAGCTACCGCGGCCAGAACGCCAACATGCACGCCTGCGAAGCCCTGCTGGCGGCTTACCGCGCCACCGGCGAGCCGTCCTGCCTGCACCGCGCCGAAACCCTGGCCCGCAACATCACCCAGCGCCAGGCCGGCCGCGCGGGCGGCATGATCTGGGAACACTACAAGCAGGACTGGCAGGTCGACTGGGAATTCAACCTGCACGACAAGGCCAACCTGTTCCGGCCGTGGGGCTACCAGCCGGGCCACTTCACGGAGTGGAGCAAGCTGCTGCTGCAGCTCGAGGCGCATGGCGAGCAGTTGGCAGGATCACGGGACTGGCTGCTGCCGGTGGCCCAGGACCTGTATGCGACCGCGCTGCGCTACGCCTGGGACAAGGAGCATGGCGGCCTGCACTACGGTTTCGCGCCGGACGGCACGGTGTGCGACGCGGACAAGTATTTCTGGGTGCAGGCCGAGACCCTGGCCGCCGCCGCGCTGCTGGGCGCACGGACGGGAGCTGAGCGCTACTGGCTCGACTACGAGCGGCTGTGGAACTATTGCTGGGAGCACTTCGTCGACCACGAGCACGGGGCCTGGTACCGCATCCTGACGCGCGAGAACCTCAAGTATTCGAACGAGAAGAGCCCGGCCGGGAAGGTCGATTACCACACCATGGGGGCGTGCTACGACATCCTGCCGGCGCTGGCGCGCCGCCGCAGTGTCAGTTAAGAGTTAACCGCAAAACCGTCGTTCCGGCGTAGGCCGGAATCCGAGTTCTGCATGAGCTATCGAAACGCTAAACTTAGGTTCCGGCCTACGCCGGAACGACGGGCCAACTTAAAAGTGATACTCCGCCCGCACCATCGGCGTGCTGGCACGCTGTCCGCGCCCGCCCGTGGTCACACGCGAGTTCCCGAACTTGTTATTCCAGAACTGATACTCCACGCCGATGCGGAAGCGGTTCTTCTTCTGCCCGTAGCGCGCCCCGATGTCGTACATCAGCTGCATGTCGATGTTGGTCTCCGCGCTGGTCGGATTGCCCACCTCGTCCAGCCCCTTGGACGCGATGAAGTTGGCGTAGCCCTCGAAGGACCAGCCCTCGGCCACCGGAATGCCCCAGCTGGCGCTCAGCATCGGATGGTTGTCGAAGGTGTAGCGCCGCCCCGCCACGCCTGAAATCGGCGGAAACGCGCCGCTCGGCGCATTGCTTTCGTGGATCAGCAGCAGGCTGGTGTTGAGGAAGCCCGGCACGTCCCACATCAGGGTCGGGCCCAGCACCAGCATGCGCTTGCGCGAGTTGTAGCCCACGTCTTCCTTGGTGTTCAGGTCGAAGCCCCCGGTCAGGCCGATGCCCTTGACCCGGCCGAAGCGCAGCTCGCGGCCGCTGAGCGCGCCGATGTCCAGGGTATGGCGGTACAGCAGGTAGGCTTCTTCCGCGCCCGAGCTGTCGGTCAGCGATTTCGGGTCCTTGCTGTCGGACTTGAGCAAGTCCAGGTTGAAGTAGTTGCTGCCGTACTTGTAGCCGCTCGCGTGGGTCAGCGCGATCACATGCTTGTCGATGTGCTCCGGATTGAAGGGCTCGGCGAAGCGCGTGCCGTAGCGCCAGCTGATCGCGTTGTCGCTCCAGTCGAGCGCATTGGCCGCGCCTGCGGCCAGCATCAGTGCGGCGCAGCAGGCGTTGCGGATGGTCTTGGTCATGTCATTGTCCTTTTGTCGTGTTTGCGGCGGCCAGGCGCACTTCGATGCGGTGCAGGCGCGCGTCGTCGGCCAGCATGATACTTGGTTCGGGCAGCGGCTCGCCGTCGAGCGTCATCCCCGCCTCGCCGCCGCTGCTCACCACGATCTCGTAGATCGTCCTGCGGTAGCGGTAGCGCAGCCGGAATCCCGGCATGCCCGGCGCAAGGTTCGGAGCAATGCGCGGCGCCAGCAGCAGGCGCTGCCCCACGCGCTCCAGGCCCAGCAGCGACTCCACGATCAGGAGCCAGGTCCACGCCGCCGCCCCAGTGTAGCAGCCGCCGATGGCGCGTCCCTCCTGCGGCGCTATCGTGCGCACGCCGTCGGTCAGGAAATACGGAGGCGCCGCGTAGCGGGCGCAATCGGCCGCCGTGGCCGTGCGCGCGGCCGGGTCGAGCATGCGCGCCAGTTGCCAGGCGCGCGCGCCGTCGCCCATCCGCGCGAAGCCGATGCCGGCCCAGGCCGCCGCGCGGTGGTCCTGGCCGGGGCAGGCGTCCAGCCCCTCCGCCCAGTGGCGGTCGTAGGGCGGCTCGCTGCGCAGGGCCGCCCCGCCCAGCAGGCGCCCGGCCGCCGCCTCCATGGCGTCCCCGGCGCGCGCCGCGCCGGCCTGCAGCGCCCAGGCCTGGCTCTGCGAATCGATGCGGCACAGGCCATTGGCGCCCGCACCCAGGGCACTGCCGTCGCTGAGCCAGGCCCAGCGATACCATTCCCCGTCCCAGCCATGCTCTTCGAGCTGGGCCGCGAGCGCGAGCGCGGCGCCGCGGCAGGTGGTGGCGAAACCGAAGTCGCCGCGCCGGTCGGCCACTTCGGCGAAGCGCTGCAGCACCACGCCCATGAAGAAGCCCAGCTGGACGCTCTCGGTGCGGCTGCCGGGGCCGTGCGCTTCCTCGTGCAGGCGGGCGCCGGCCAGCGGCAGGCCGCGCGCGCCGAACTGCAGGCAGCCGCGCAGGCCGTGCACGCAGTGCTGGTACAGATCCTCGACCGCGGCCACGCGCGATGCCGCAACCTCCCCCGCCTCCACCGGGTTCTCGCCCAGCACCGACTGGTCGCCCGTCACGGCCAGGTAGCGCGCCAGGGCGAAGGGCAGCCACAGGAAATCCTCGGCGGAGGGAGGAGGCCCGGCCTCGACCTCGCGCGCCGCGCGCAGCAGCTGTTCGCGCATCAGCTCGGGACGCGCATGCAGGGCCGCCAGCGCCGATTGCAGCCGGATGGCGAACGCAGGTTCGCCCATCGTGCAGTTGATGGCCTGGTAGAGCAGCCAGCCGTTGGCCAGCAGGTCGAGCGTGCGCTCGGGCGAGGCCAGTTCGACGCAGCCCAGCGTGTCTTCCCACCAGCGGCGCAGCTGTTCCCAGGCGGCGGCCGCGCCCTGTGCGCCGCCGTGGCGCTGCACCATGCGGCTGGCGTCCAGGCTGCCGGGGCCGGTCACGCCGAGCACGAACACCAGCTCGCACTCCTCGCCCGGCTGCAGGATGACGGGCACCTGCAGGGCGCCGCAAGGGTCCAGCCCCGCGCCGGCATTGCCGGACAGGCCGGCGCGCGCCATCGCCGCAGGGTTTGCCATGTTCCCGGACTGGCCGAGGAATTCGAGGCGGTCGGCGCTGATGGCGACGTGCTCGGCATCCGCGTGGAAGAATGCCACCTTGTCGCCGAAGCCCGCGCCGAAGGCGTTGCGAGCGAACAGGGCGCCGCTGGCGAGGTCGGTGCCGGTCACGATCTGCAGGCCGGGCGCCGATTCCGGGTCGTCCAGCATCCATTCCACGTAGCCCGTCGCGCTCAGGCGGCGCGGCGCGGTGCTGTCGTTGCGCAGGCGTAGCACCGCATACTTGAGCGGAACGTCCAGCGCCGCAAAGCAGCGCAGCTCGGAGCGGATGCCGTGCGCGCGGTGCTCGAACACGCTGTAGCCGAAGCCGTGGCGGACCAGGTAAGGCTCGCCCGATGCCGCCGGCCAGGCCGTGGGGGACCAGAACACGCCGCTGTCCTCGTCGCGCAGGTAGAAGGCTTCGCCCGCGGTCACGCGCGCGCCGTGGTGGCCGCTCCAGGTGCAGGCGTCGCCGCGTTCCGAGACCACGCTGCCGAAGTCGACGTTGGCCAGCAGATTGGCCCAGGGCGCGGGCGGCGCGGGCACATCGGCGGCGACCCTCACCACGTATTCGCGGCCATCCTGGGTGAAGCCGCCGATGCCGTTGTCGTTCACCAGTTCGGGCGCCTGGAGAGGAAGCGCATCCGCCGTCCACGCCGGCGCATCCGCCGCCGGCTCGAGCAAGGGCGGGAGCGTGCCGCGCGGACGCGCCGCACGGCGCAGCTGGTCGTGCAGGCCGCCGCGCTCGTCCAGCAGCACGACGCTGGCCATGGAGCGCAGCAGGATGCGGTCTTCCTGCGGCACTTCGGGCAACAGGTGCACGTGCACGCCGCCGGGTTGCTCGAAGGACGACGGGTCGAGCACCGGCGCCGCCAGGTGCATCACCTGCTCGCGCACGCTGGCGCTGTCGCACAGCACCAGCAGGTCGACCGCCAGGCCGCGGCTGCGCCAGTAGGCGTGCGCCTGCAGGGTCTGGCGCACCAGGTCGGATTCCGGCCCCTGCCCGGCCTGCAGCAGCAATACCGGCAAGTCGCCGGCTATCCCATAGGGCGCCAGGTCCGCGCGGCCGCGCACGTTGCGGGCGATGACCGCGGCGTCGATGCGCAGCGCCGGCACCGGCCGCAGCAGGCAGCCGGCCAGGCGCGTGTAGAGCTGGGCGTCGGCTTCGCTCACCTCCATGCGGCGCAGGAAGGCCTGGCCATGGGTCCATGCCGCTTCTTCGGCGTGGTCGACGGCCGGGTTGTCTCCATGAGCGGACTGGAAGCGCTGCGCCAGCTCGCGCGCGGCCGCCAGCCCGCCCGCCGCCCCCAGCACCAGGTCCACGGTCGCCTCCTGGCCGGGCGCCAGGGTCAGGCTGCGGCGCATCGCCAGCAGCGGCTGGTCCGGTTCCGGGTCGATACCCGGGAGCGCACCGCCGGCCAGCACCGCGTGCGGCGCGCGCAGGTCGTGGCCGCGCTGCACGAAGCGCGCGCGGCTGGTTTCGCACGTTGCCGCGTCGCTCACGCCGCGCAGCGCCATCAGGTGCAGCACCACCGGCGCGTCCGGCGCGGTCACGCACATCAGCGCCCCGGCCTGCTCGTCCAGCCAGGCGGCCACGCTGCTCCGCCTGCCCGCCTCGACCGGCGGCGAGACCAGCTCGACACAGCTGGTCAGCTCCAGGATGCGCGGCGCCGCGCCGCGGTTGGCGATGCGGATGCGACGCAGCTCCACGTCGTCGTCCGGCGCCACCACCACGTCGGTCACCATGTCGATGCCGTGGTCGTGGCGGCGGAAGCTGGCCCGCCCTTCGGCGAACACGGCCTCGATCCGCTCCGGCTGCGCCAGCGTAGGCTGCAGGGTGTTCGACCACAGCTGGCCGCTTTCGGTGTCGCGCAGGTAGCAGGCCATGCCGGCGCGCGTGAGCAGGCGCTCCTCCCAGCGGATCCTGGTCGTGCCGTCGCTGGCAACCACGGCGTGCAGGCTGCCGTTCGACAGCAGCTGGACTTCGGGCAGCGCCGTATCGCCTTGCGCGATGACGCGGGCGTAGGCGCGCGCGGCCGGCAGCTCGTCCTGCGGCAGGCCCGCGCCATAGCGCGCTGGCGCCGCGGCGCCCGACGCGGGCAAGGGTTCCTGCAGCAGCCCGCTGGCGGCGCGCAGCTCGGGATCGGCCAGGAAGCGGCGCTGCATCGGCGCCTCCAGCAGTGCCTGCGCCAGCGCCAGCATTCCCATGGCCTGGTGCCGCGCCAGCCAGGCGCGCACCACCACCCGGCGCTCGCCCTGGGGCAGGCGCGAGGGCGCGTAGTCGACCGCCTCGTAGTAGCCATGCTCGCCCAGCAGCCCTTCGGCCGTCATCCGCTCCAGGTTGGACAGGCTGAGCGCCGGCGCCACGGGCAGCGCCAGCAGGGCGGCGTACGGGGCGGCCACCAGCTCGTCCGGCGCGCGGCGCTGGAGGGACGCGGCCGGGATGCCGAAGCGCTTGACGAGGTAGCGCGCCGCGCCGTCGACCGCATTGCAGCCGGATTCCGAGAAGCCCCAGGGCACATCGTGCCGCTGTGCATGCGCGGCCTGGGCGCGCACCACGGCGCGCGCCGCGCCCTCGAGCAGGCTGTCGCGCCAGGACGGCATCAGCACCTGGGGCGCCAGGTAGTCCGACAGCGCGCCGCAGCGCGACAGCAGCAGCGCGCCCGCTTCCTCGATGCGCACCGGCCGGCCCAGCGCATGCCAGTGCGCCTGGCCCAGCTGCCCCTGGGCCACCGCCGCATAGCTGGCCATGCGCGCTTCCGAAGCCAGCAGGTCGCAGCTGTCCCTGTCGAGGCGCTCGTCGCGCACGTGGTAGCCCGCCGCCAGCAGGCCGGCCGCGCTGTCGACCAGGGCGCGGAAATCCATTTTCGCCAGCTCGCGCGCCTGCTCCACCAGCTCCCGGATGCGCGCCAGGCGCCGGCGCGCACAGTCGCGGCCCTCGGCCACGTGGCGCGCCAGGGCGTCGTTCGACCCGGGCGGTGCGAAGGCGGCCAGCTCGCGCAGGGTCGGAATGCGCGTGAGGTCGGCGCCGATCACGTATTCCTGGGCTGAGCGCATCCACGGCGCCAGGGCGAACACTTCGTCGAGCTGCGCGTCGCACTGGGTGGCCAGGCGAACGGCCCAGGCGCGCAGCCCGGCAGGTGCATCCTCCGGCAGGGACTGGCTGAGCTGGCGCGCTTCGGTGGCCACCCCGCGCAGGCAGTCCGCCAGGCCCGGCAGGGTGTCGGTGGCCCGGCAACGGTCAGGTTCCAGGGTGCGCGAGACGGCGGCCACCGCGCGCCGGACGGCGGGCGGCGCGTCGACCGCGCAATCCTCGACCACGCGCAGGGCGGCGCGGATGCCGTCCAGCTGCGCGGCGCCGGCGACGGGACGGTCCGGCAGTTCGTCCAGGCCGGCCGCCAGGATGCGCAGCGCAAGCAGCAGGCTGCCGCTGTCGGAAGTGGACACGAAGGCCGGTTCGACGGGCGCCAGGGTGGCGCCGTCGTACCAGGCGAACAGGTGCCCGCGCCAGCTCTCCAGCAGCTCCATCGACGCCAGGACCGCCTGGGTGCGCGCCAGCAGTGCGCCGGCCGGGAGGAAGCCGAAGTCGTGCGCGGCCAGGCCGGCCAGCAGCGACAGGCCCATGCCGGCGGGCGAGACGCGCGCATCCACGGCCGGCTGCGGGTGTTCGAGCACCGCCTCCGGCGCCAGGCGCTTGGCGCCGGGATGGTCTTCGAAGAAGCTCCAGCTGCGCCGCGCCAGTGCATGCAGGAAGGCAGTTTCGGCCCCATTGAGCCGCGCCGCGCGCTGGCGCGAGGGCTGGCTGATCCACCATGCCAGGGTGGGCGACAGGAACCACACCAGCAGCAGCGGCGCGGCGGAGAACAAGGCGTAAGGGTTGGCGAAGGTCAGCAGCACCGCCGTGCCCACCGCGAGCGCGGGTGCGAACCACATGCTGCGCCAGTTGTTGACGATGGCGGCGCTCGGCCGCGCCAGGAATGCCGGGCGCGACTCCAGCAGGCGGCGGCGCGATACCTTGCGCCGCCACAGCGCCTTGACGGCGGCGTCGACCTGGCAGAAGGCCGCATGGGGCAGGAAGGCGGCGGACAAGGCGGCGCGCACCAGCGGCACGCGGGCGCCGCGCGCCCAGCCGTCCAGGTGCTGGCGCCAGGGCGCGTCGTGCGGCCGGTCGGCCAGCGCCACCAGGCTGCCCGCCAGCGCCGGCAGGAAGAACACGGCCAGCGCGGCCATGCTCCAGAACACGGGCGCGGCCAGCAGCGACCAGCACAGGACCAGCAGGGCCAGCAACGCGGGCTCGGCCAGGCTGTCGCGCAGGCGGTCGAACAGGCGCCAGCGCGCATCCGGCTGGACCAGCGAAGCGGACCGGTTCCCGAGACGGCCCGCGATCTGCCAAACCGCCCTGCCGGCGCGGTGGCGGCGCAGCGCGTGCTCGCCATAACTGGCCGGATGCTGGACGTCCAGACGCAGGTCGTGCACGCTGCCGCAGCGCAGGCGGTCCTCCTCCGGCAGGCCGGGCGCGAAGCGTTCTTCGTCGCGGCCGTCGCCACAGGCTCGCTGCCAGGCGTCGACGTCGTAGATCGCGGCCCAGCCCAGGCCCGCATCGTCGCCGGCGCCGCAGCCAGCCCCATACGCGGCCCAGGTGCCGTCGCCATCGCCCCACAGGCGCTCGTAGCGGGTCGCGCACTGCTCCGGCGGCGCGGCGCGCAGGCTGGGACGCAGCAGGCCGTGGCCTTCGAGCACGCGGCCGTCCTTGCCCAGCACCGGCTGGTTCAGCGGGTGCGCCATTGCCGCCACCAGGCTGCGCGCGGCGTCGATCGGCAGGCCTGTCACGGCATCGATGGCGATCACGTAGCGCACCTCGGCCAGGCCCTGGAGGGCGCCGGCAGCCAGGACGAAGCGCGCATCGCTCCGTCCTTGTGCTCCACCGCACAAGTAAGCGTTCAGCTCGGCCAGCTGGCCCAGGCGCCGCTCGCGGCCGATCCAGGCATGCTCGCTGGCGCTCCAGGTGCGCGCCCGCACCAGCAGCAGGAAGGGTTCGATGGTGGCGGACGCGGCATCCGGCTCGCCGTGCTCGTCCCAGGTTTCGACCATCTGCTCACGGCCGTACCTGGCATTCAGCGCCTCGATGGCCGCACGGGCCTGTTCCAGCAGCGCGCCGTCTTCCGGCATCTGCTCGCTGCCGGCATCCGGCAGGTCGGCCAGCAGGCAGAAGCGCAGGCGCGGATCGCGGTTGCCGAGGTAGCGTACCTCCAGGTCGCGGCACAGCGCGGCCACCTGCGCCCGGTCGCGCAAGGAGGCCGACACGGCGACGATGGCCTGGGCGCCGCCCGGGATGCCGGCGCCGAAGTCCATGCGCGGGGTCACGGACGGCGGGGCGATCCAGCCCGTCATCATGCGCACCAGCGAGCGCGCCAGTTCGCTCGCGCCAAGCAGGGCAAGCAGCCCGATCACCGCCAGCAGCGCGATGCCCGCGCCGTCCTGGCGCGCGTGGACCATGAGCGCCGCCGCGAACAGCAGGCTCAGGACGCAGACGGCGCCGATGCGCAGCCCAAGCGTACGGCGCCGCAGCCTGCGCGCCAGGCCCGGGGCGCCGCGCAGGCGCTCTTCCAGCTGCGCGCGGCCCGCGCCCGCCAGGTAGAAGCCGACGTGGCGGGTGCGCCGGTCCAGCCCTCCTTCGCCGGGCGCCAGGTGCACGCCGGCCAGCGCCAGCGCTTCCTGCGCCACTTCGGTCTCGCTGTGGCCCGTGGCCTGGGCCAGGCGCTCGACCGCGTGCCGGTACAGGTCGCGCGTGGGTCCGTCCATGCGGCCGTAACTGCCGTCCGGGTCGCCGCGCAGCACCTGCTCGACCGCGCCGATGCCCTCGGCGAAGGCGCGCCAGTCGACCCCGCCCGCCAGGCGCAGGCTGTCCAGGCTGTTGGCGGCGGACACGGCGTCGTCGGCCTGTTCGCCCTGTTCCAGCTGGATCTGCTGGGCGATGCTGCTGCCCTCGTCCTGCAGGCGCGCGTCGATCCAGTCGAGCGCCTGCGCCAGCAGCGCACCCTGCCCCTGCAGGCGGCGCGCCAGCTCGGCGACGAAACTGCTGCCCAGCGGCTGCACGGCGCGCGCCATGTCGGCCACCAGCAGGATCAGGTCGCCCGGGCGCTGTTCGCTGGTGTCGATCATGCGCGCCGCCCAGCCGGCCGCCTTGTCGCGTTCCAGGCAGGCGCGCGCGGCGCGCCGGGCCAGGCGGCGCAGGTTGTCGACCAGGGCCATCCGCAGCAGGCAGGGCAAGGCGTCCAGTTCCGCCAGCGCCAGCGGCGCGCCTTCCTGGTAGGCGGCCAGGAAGCGCGACAGCTGGTCCGGCTCCACCTTGCCGTCGCCGTGCGCGACCGCCTCCAGCACCAGCCGCCAGGCGCGCGCCTCGCCCTCCGTCTCCTTGTCCCCCCGCAGGCGCGGCAGCGGGCGCACGCCGTGCAGCAGCTGGCCGCGCGCCAGGCGCACCTGGGCGTCGAGCAGGTGGTATTGGTCGAGCAGGCGGCCGCCGGCAGGCGGCAGGTCGATGCCGGCATGGGCGGCGCGATCGAGCGCATCGCAGGCCTGCGCGATGGCGGCGGCATTGTCGGCGAGCAGGGAAAGCAAGTCGGAGGCGGGGGCGACGGCGGCCGCCTGGTGACGCGCGGCGAGCTGGCGGCCGTACACGGCCAGCTGGGCCGCGCTCAGTGGCGCGGCACGCAAGGGTAAGTCATCGCCCTGACCGTGGCCAGGACGCGCAGGCGGCTCGTCGGCCATCGGATTGTTCTCCAGTTTCAACAGGAAACATCAGGGACCCACACAGGCGCGCGCCGCCGGAGGCGCACTGCCTCCGCCATGCTAGAAGAATGGCATGGCGGACACTGTGCGGTGCCGAACAAAGGCGCTGGAGAGACCGCCCTTGTTGCCCGGATGAGTCAGTCCGCGAGGGCGAGGCCGCCGGCCAGGCACCAGGTGCCGGCGCGGCCGAGCCGGCGCAGGAGCCGGGCCGCGCGCAGGCTGCGCGCCCCGCTGCGGCAGACGAACAGCAGCGGACGGGTGTCGCCGGCCAGGAAGTGATGCGCATGTTCCGCCAGGCGCGCCAGCGGCAGGTTGCGGGCGACGTGGCCATGCAGGCGCGCTTCGCCGGCGCCGTGCTCGCGCAGGTCGCGCACGTCGAGGACCAGGGCGTCCGGATGCTGCTCCAGCAGGCGCAGGGCGGCGGCGCTGTCGAGCTCCATATCCTGTTCGTCGAGCGGCGCGGCCGCGGCCGCGGCCAGGGCGACCGGGCGCTCGCTGTCGGCGCGGCAGCACAGGGCCGCCTGCGCCAGTTCCGGCCAGACCTCACGGCCGCCGGAGAACACGAAGCGCGGGGCGTCCTGCGCGCCGAACAGGTAGACGTCGCCGGCGCCGTGCTCCACGCGGGCCAGCAGGGAGCCGCCAAGTTCGATGGTGCTGGTGGGGGCCGGCCAGCCCGGCCTTGCGCCGAACTCGCGGCCGAGGGCCGCGGCGCCGGCGTCGTCGCGGCCGGTATGCAGGGCCGCCAGCAGGCGGTAGCCGCCCGCGCGCAGCATGTTCGCCGCGCGTGCGGCCTGCGCAGCCGGCGGATCGATCGCGATGCAGGCGCGCGCAGCGGCGTCGAACAGCAGCCAGCCGGCCTTGCCGTCCGCGTCCAGCTGGGCCAGGCCCATGCCGCCCAGCAGCGGCGACGGCGCCAGCACCGGCATGGCCAGTGCGCGGCCGCAGCGCGCGATCCGGTCGCAGGCGCGGTCGATGGTGGCGTCGTCCACCAGCGGGCCGAACGACATGCGCACCGCCGAGGCGCTGCGCTCCACCGGCAAGCCCATCGCATCCAGCACATGGCTGGGCGCGGCCTTGGCCGCCGAGCAGGCCGAGCCCGCGCTCACGCGCACGCCGGCGGCGTCGAAGATCTCCAGCAGGTCCGAGCTGCTGGCGCCCGGCACCGAGAAATTGAGGGTGGTGGGCAGCGCGTGTTCCAAGGGCGCGTTGAAGACGATGTCCGGAAAAGCCGCGCGCAGCGCCTGCACCAGGCGCGCACGGCAGGCCAGCAATGCTTCCATGCCGCGGAAGGTGGCGCCCTGCTCCAGCGCCGCCAGCACGGCGCCGAAGGCCGCGATGCCGGCCATGTTCTCCGTGCCGGAACGCTGGCCCTCTTCCTGCCCGCCGCCGCACATCAGCGGCGTGTAGGGCGCGCCGTCGCGCACGTACAGCATGCCGATGCCCTTGGGCGCATACAGCTTGTGGCCGGAGAACGGTGCGTAGTCGATGCGGGTGCCGTCGAGCGCCAGCGGCAGCTTGCCCAGGGCCTGCACGCAGTCGACCATCCACAGCGCCGGGCTGGCGGAATCGGTCAGCACGGATTCGATCGCGGCCAGGTCGGACACCACGCCGGTCTCGTTGTTGGCAGCCATGGTGCAGACCAGGGCGGCGCGCGGCGCCAGTTCGCGCAGCACGTCCAGCCGGTGGCGGCCGTCGCCATCGACGGGCAGCGCGCGCAGTTCCAGGCCGGTGCCCAGCACGCGGTTCCAGTGCGCCAGGCTTTCCGGCACCGCCTTGTGCTCGGTGGCGCCGTAGAGCAGCAGCTCGCCGCAGGCTTCCCCGCGCGCGCGCCGTTCGCGCACCGCGCACAGGGCCGACAGCACCGCGGTCTGGATGCCTTCGGTGGCGCCGCTGTTGAACATGACCTTGCCCGTCGATGCGCCGATCACCCGGCGCGCCGCCGCCCGCGCCGCTTCGCGCAGCGCCCGCGCGCGCAGGCCGGAGGCATGGCTGCTGCTCGGGTTACCGAAGCATTCCCCCATCGCGGCCGTCGCAGCCTCGATAGCGGCCGGCAGGACAGGAGAAGTTGCGTTGGCGTCAAGGTAGATTTCCATGTTCGTGAATAAGTGACAAAATTACAAAAAGTAGTCGCGTATCGTCTTATTGTTAAGTAATATATGGTACGGAGTTGTCGCGGTAGGGACGTCCTAAAATCACTGGTTTATGGTCGAAATGAAGCATAATCATTCTCATAATCAATAAATCGACACATGAATTCTCTCGACAAGTTTGATTGCGCGATCCTTGCGGCATTGCAGGCGGACGCGACGCTCTCCATTTCCGGCCTCAGCGAAAAGGTTGGCCTGTCCAGCACCCCGTGCTGGAAACGGGTCAAGCGCCTCGAAGAAGATGGCTATATCGAAAGCCGGGTCAGCATCGTCAACCGCAACAAGGTGGGCCTGCCGGTGACGGTTTTTGTGAGCGTGCGCACCCCCGAGCACGACGAAAAATGGCTGGCGCGCTTCGCCGCCGCCGTGGAAGCCCTGCCCGAGGTGCTGGAATTCCACCGCATGAGCGGCGACATCGACTACCTGCTCAAGGTGGTCACCACCGACATCGCCGGCTACGACCGCTTCTACAAAAAGCTGATCAAGACCGCGCGGCTGACCGGCGTGTCCTCGGCCTTCTCCATGGAGCAGATCAAGTGCACCACGGCGCTGCCGCTGGAGCTGATTTCGCACGGGCTGCCCGCCTGACCTCGACTTAACTGCTCACGCAATTCATGCGATGATGGCGTCCGTTGCAAAATAACGGAGACCAAGGGAATGCCATTTAAAATGAACATGGCGCCGCTGGCGCTGGCGGCGCTGCTCGCCGCCCATGCCAACGCCGCCGAACAGGTCGTCAAAATCGGCGTGAGCGGTCCGCTGTCGGGCTCGAACGCCTTCGCCGGCAAGGACAACGAGAACGGCGTGCGCCTCGCCGTCGAAGAACTCAACGCGCAGAAGCTCCAGGTGGGCGGCAACACCCTGCGCTTCGAGCTGCAGTCCGAGGACGACCAGGGCGATCCCAAGCAAGGCGTGAACGTGGCGCAGAAGTTCGCCGACGCAGGCGTCAAGTTCGTGCTGGGCCCGTACAACTCGGGCGTGGCGATTCCCGCTTCGCGCGTCTACAACGACAACGGCATCCTGATGTCGACGGTCGGCACCAATCCCAAGATCACGCAATCGGGCTATCAAACCGTGTTCCGCATCGTCGCCAGCGACACCCAGGTGGGCGGCTCGATGGCGTCCTACGCGGCCAGGGAACTCAAGATCAGGAACATCGGCGTGATCGACGACCGCACCGCCTTCGGCCAGGGCGTCGCGATGGAATTCAAGCGCCAGGCGCAGGCCGCCGGCATGAAGGTCGTGGGCCACGAGTTCACCACGGACAAGGCGAGCGACTTCGCCGCCATCCTCACCGCGCTCAGGGCCAAGCGCGTGGACGCCGTGTTCTACGGCGGCTATGCCCCGCAGGCCGCGCCGATGGCGCGCCAGATGAAGCAGCTCGGCCTGAACGTGCCGCTGCTGGGCGGCGACACCCTGTGCAGCCCGGAGATGGCCAAGCTCGGCGGCGCTGCCGTGGGCGAGAACGTGCGCTGCGCCCAGGCCGGCGCGATCCTGGCCAAGCAGCCCGGCGGCCCGGCCTTCCTGGCGGCCTACAAGCAGCGCTTCAAGCGCGACCCGGACGTGTATGCGCCTTCGTTCTACGACCAGACCAAGTTCATCGCCCAGGCGATGAAGAGCGCGAATTCGACGGACGCCGCCAAGGTGGGCCAGGCGATGCACAGCATCAGCTACCAGGGCGTGGTCGGCACCTACGGCTACGACCCCAAGGGCAACCTGAAGAAGACCGCGGTCACCGTGTACACCTTCAAGAACGGCGCCCTGAGCCCGCTGGCCAGCTACTAACAACAAGGACCCATCCATGAAAGACATCTTCAAGCTCGGCGCACTCGCCGCGGCCGCCGTGCTGGCCTGCGCCCCGCTGTCCCCTGCCGCCGCCGCAGGTGCTGCGCCGGCGAAGGCCGAGCGCGTCGACACCCAGCCCGGCAAGACGATCAACAAACTGGCCGACGAGTACTACGACGCAGTGGCGCGCTTCGAGCCGGTGTACGCGAGCGAAGGCGGCGACAACCGCTTCATCGACCAGCTCGGCCTGTCGATCGCGCCGAAGAACCGCGAGCGCCAGTTCGCGCTGTACCGCAGCTACCTCAAGCGCCTGCAGGCGATCCCGCGCGACAAGCTGAACGGCCGCGACCAGACCAGCTACGACATCCTCAAGTTCGAGCTCGACACCGCGCTGCGCCTGGCCGCTTTCCCCGAGCACCTGCTGCCGGTCGACCAGATGGTCAGCATGCCGGTGATCCTGGCCAACTATGCCAGCGGCCAGGGCGCGCAGCCGCTGTCCACCGTCAAGGACTACAAGGCCTACCTGAACCGCCTGACCCAGCTGGCGCCCTGGATCGACCAGGCGATCGTCAACATGCGCGCGGGGATCAAGGCCGGCATCGTGCATCCACGCGAGCCGATGCAGTCGCTGCTGCCGCAGCTGCGCCAGCTGCTGGCCGCCACGCCGGAAGCGAGCATCTTCTACACGCCGATCAAGGACATGCCGGCCGCCTTCGCAGCAAGCGACAAGCGCAGCGTGAGCGATGGCTACCGCAAGATCATCGGCGGCAAGCTGAATCCGGCATTGAACCGCCTGGCGAACTTCGTCGAGAAGGAATACCTGCCGGCGACCCGCAGCAGCGCAGGCTGGGGCGCGCTGCCGAACGGCGCGGCCTGGTACCAGGCGCGCGTGGCCGCCATGACCACCACCGACCTGCAGCCGGAACAGATCCACCAGATCGGCCTGAAGGAAGTGGCGCGCATCCAGGGCGAGTACGCCCAGATCGGCCCCAAGATGGGCTACAACGGCCCGGCCGCCGGCCTGCCGAAGTGGGTGTCGGAACAGCCGAAATTCAAGCCCTTCACCTCGGACCAGCAGGTGATCGAGGTGTTCCGCGAGCTGGACGCCAAGGTGCGCACCAAGCTGCCGGCGCTGTTCACCCTGATGCCGAAGTCGCCGCTGGACCTGCGCCTGGAACCGGAACTGTCGCGCGCCACCGCGTCGGACCACTACACCCCGCCGGCGGTGGACGGTTCGCGTCCGGGCGTGTTCTGGTCGGTGGTGAACGATCCCAAGGATTACGGCAGCACCGGCATGGTGACCCTGTACCTGCATGAGGGCCAGCCGGGCCACCACTTCCACATCGCGCTGGTGCAGGAACTGGGCCTGCCGAACTTTCGCAAGTTCGGCGGCAACAATGCCTTCACCGAGGGCTGGGCGCTGTACGCCGAGACCCTGGGCAAGGAGATGGGGCTGTTCGACAAGCCGGAAGATTACTTCGGCCACCTGAACGACGAGATGCTGCGCGCGGCGCGCCTGGTGGTGGACACCGGCATCCACGCCAAGGGCTGGAGCCGCGAGCAGGCGATCAAGTACTTCCAGGAGACGCTGGGCTACTCGGAGCACGAGGCGCGCGCGCAGATCGAGCGCTACATGGTGTGGCCGGGACAGGCGCTGGGGTACAAGATCGGTTCGCTGAAGATCATCGAGCTGCGCAAGCGTGCAGAGACGGCGCTGGGCGGCAAGTTCAGCCTGCCGAAGTTCCATGAGATCGTCCTGGGTGAAGGCACGCTGCCGCTGGCGGTGCTGGAGGCGAAGGTCGATAAGTGGATTGCCGAGTCGAAGTGAGGGTATTCCTTCGTTAGCTTCAGAACGTCATCCCGGCGAAGGCCGGGATCCAAGTCCGCACCGTAGCCACTTGCGTCAAACGCCGTCGGCACGCACACAAACTTGGGTCCCCGCCTACGCGGGGATGACGGTATTGGGGGCTGGCGGCACTAATAAAAAACCGGGGCAGGCCCCGGTTTTTCTTTTACCGCTCGATCATGAAGACCGGATAACGCCGCCACTCCGGCTCGCGATACCGTTCGCAGTTAGCGAAAATGAAGTCCAGCACCGCCTCCTGGTTCGCCAGCAGCGAAGGGTTGGCCGCCTTCCACGCCGCGAACTTTTCGGCCAGCGCCGGCTCCGCGCGCAGCAACTCCTCCGCGTGATCCTCGAACACATAATCCGAATAGGCTTCCTTCTTCTCCAGCACGCTGTTGAAGAAACCCCAGCGGAAGAAACTGTCATGCGCCAGCGGCTCCAGCGTCTCGACCGCATAGCGCGCCTGGTCCTGGTCGAGCGGAACGATGTAGTCGCCCGCGCGCAGCTGCACCTGCCCCTGGCGCTTCTCCAGCACCACCTCGTCGTGGAACATATGTCCCTCGTAGGCATTCGGGCGCGAAGCCACCGACACGATGTGGTAATACCCCACATCCTGCACGCGGTCCGCTTCCACGCGCTCCATGCGCACGCCGTTCCACTGCAGGCGCTCGATCGCCTCGCGCCACTGCTGCGGCACCACGTAGGCGCGCGGCGCCGTCACGCTGACGTCGGCCGGGAAGCGGTTGTACCAGGCGATGTCGCGCTCCCACGGGCTGCTGCGGTCGTACCACAGGCGGGTGTACTCGCCCAGCACGCTCTTCTTGTACCTGGCCTCGTAGCCCTTGAAGCGGAAGGTCGAGGGATTGGCCTCGTCCATCGCCCAGCGCACCGGCCACTCGGCGCGCGAACGGCCCTCTTCCCGCGCGGAGCGGCGCAGCTGCTGGATGCGGCCGGCGTGCTTGACGGTGAAGTCGAGCGCCGTCTCCACCAGCGCGCGCATCGAGTCGTAGCGGTCCTTGAAGGGCTTGAGCATGTGCGTCTCGGGCATGAAGCCGATCGTGTGATGCAGGGCCGCATAGCCGGTCGAGAAGCGCGCGGTTTCGAGGAAATCGGCGATGCCGTGATCCGGGCTGTCCTTGACCGGATTCACATACGGGCAGGTCGGCCAGCCGCGCGCGTCCATGTCCGCGTACATGGCCGGCAGCATCTCGTCGCGCAGGAAGTCGCCCAGCCCGCCGCCCAGCTTGTCGGTCTGGGTGTGGATCAGGGTCATGGTGTAGCTGTAGTCGGCGCCGTTGGAGGTGTGGGTGTCGACCATCACGTCCGGATCCCAGGCCGTGAACAGCTGGTTGAACACCTGGGCCGTGAGCGTGTCGCACTTGACGAAGTCGCGGTTCAGGTCCAGGTGGCGGCTGTTGCCGCGGAAGCCGAACTGCTCCGGGCCGTCCTGGTTCACGCGCGAGGTATCGGCGCGGTTCAGGCTGCCGTCCACGTTGTACAGCGGGACGAACAGGAACACGGTCTGGCCCAGCGCGGCCAGGCGCTCGGGCTGCAGGCAGAAGTCGCGCACCAGGGCCATGCAGGCGTCCACGCCTTCCGGTTCGCCCGGGTGGATGCCGTTGTTGTTGAAGAAGACCGGACGGCCACTGCGCTTGATGGTCTCGCGGTCGAACACGCCGTCGCTGCTCACCACGCCCGCGTGGATCGGCACGCCGGCATCGGACACGCCCACTTTGTCGAAGCGCAGCACGTTCGGATAGGCGCGCGCGAGTTCCTCGTACCAGGCGATGCAGTCGGCCCAGGTGGTGGTCTGGTTCAGGTTGCCCTTTTCGTAAGGGGTCTTGAGTTCGTTGGACATGGTATGTTCAGTTCAGGTTAAGGACTGCGCCAGGATCACCGGCGCCTCCAGCGGCAGGGAAATCGCGACGTCGGTGCCGTCGCCCGGCGCCGAGCGCACCTCGAACACGCCCTGCAGCGCGTAGACGCGCTCGCGCATGCCGATGATGCCGATGCCTTCGGACGCGCTGGCGACGTCGAAGCCGTGGCCGTCGTCGACCACGCGGATGCGCAGCTTGCCCTTGGCTTCGTCCAGCAGCAGGCTGACGTGGGCCGAGCGCGCGCCCGAGTGCTTCATCACGTTGGACAGCGCTTCCTGCACGATGCGGTAGGCCGAGATCGCGAGCTCGTTCGGCAGGCGCGCGAAGTCGCCCTCGCTGTGCAGGTCGAAGCGGCAGCCGGAGGTGGAATCGTAGTGGCGCACCATCTCTTCCACGGCGCCGTGCAGGCCCAGCATGTCCAGCACCTCGGGGCGCAGGCGGCGCACCAGGCGGCGGCCGTTGGCGTAGAGGTCGAGCGCGAGCTTGGTGATGGCCTCGGACTTGCGCTTGATCTCGTCCACCTCCGGCCCTTGCGGCGCCTTGGCCGCCAGCGCGCCGATGGCCTGGGCCTCCAGGCGGGCCGCGATCAGGGACGCGTTCAGTTCGTCGTGGATCTCGACCGCGATGCTCTTGCGCTCGTCCTCGATGATCGAGTTGACCTTCTGGATCAGCTTGCGCTTGTCGGCGTCGGCGCGCACGGCCTCGTTGCGCGAGGCCAGCAGATCGCGGGTGCGCTCGGCCACCTTGTTCTCGAGGTCGCGCTTGGATTCGTCCAGCGCCAGCGACATGTCGCCGATCGAGGACTGCAGCTCGCCCACCTCGCCGCCGGTGGTCACCGGCAGGTTGACGCGGTAGTTGCCGCCGCGGATGGAACGCAGCGCGCCGATCGCTTCGCGCAGCGGCACCGTGAGCGAGCGCGCCAGCACCCAGGCCAGCACGCCGGACGCGGCCAGCGCCAGCGCGGCGATGGTCAGCTCGACGCGGAAGCGCCCGGCCTGCTTGTCCATCATGTTCGCCGGCGACATGGTCACCCGCACCCAGCCCACTACCTCGGTGGTCAGGGTCGGCGGACGCGACACGCTCGACGCCGACACGTGCGGCGTGCCGTTGTCGGTGAACAGGTTGATCCACACCACCTGCTTGCGGATCGGCGCCTCGTAGTAATGGGCTTGCGCATCGCGCGCGGATTCCGACACCACGCGCACCGCGGCGCGGCCGCTGGCGTCGATCACGTCGATGCGGTAGATGCTGATGTCGGACTGCACCAGGCCGTTGATGGTCAGGCGCAGGTCCGACAGGTTGCCGGAGATGACGTTGTATTCGCTGGTTTCGGCCAGCGCGCGCGACAGGATGCGGCCGCGCTCGGCCAGCTCCTCGGCCACCTGGGCGCGGTGCGCGTACCACGAGTACCAGACGAAGGAGGTGAACAGGAACACCACCGGCAGCATGGTGATGAAGGCCATGCGCCGGCCGATGCCCCAGCCACGCCAGAATCGCAGTTTCATCGCTGGCCCGCCGTGACGGATGCGCTAGTGGATGCGCTAGTGGATGCACTATTGGATGCCGTCTTCGGCGCCGTGCCCGGCGCGGGACGGGCGAACTGGCGCGCGGCCTCGGTCACGCGCAGGTCGAGCGACCTGGCCACGCCTTCGTTGATCACGGTGCGGAAGTAGCGCGGGAACTGCGGCGGCGCCAGCTCGCCGGTGATCACGAAGGCGGCGGCGATTTCCGCCACCTGGGTGTTGATGTCCTCGATCTCCGAATAGGTGCTGGCCAGCGCGCCGACCTTGACCATGTCGGCCGAGAAGCCGATCACGCCCTGCTTGCGGCGGTAGGTCGAGAGCAGGATGTTGCGCACGCTTTCGGTGTTGTAGACGGCGCTGTCGGGCATCGCCAGCAGCGCTTCGGCGCGCGTCATGCGGTTGAGCGCGTGGTTGATGTCGTCGCCCGGCTCGAAGTGCTGGATTTCGACTTCGCCGTCCAGCACCGGGCGCAGGAAGGCGGTCTCGGGGCTGAGGATGGCGGCGATGCGCGGCTGGCGCCCGTACAGCAGCGAGGCCAGGCGCAGCTGGTCGGCCGGCGCCGGCTCGGCGTAGACGGCGGTGAGCGACATGGCACGGTTGCGCGGCAGGCGCGCGGTGATCGCATGCCAGACCTGGCTCGAGGTATAGGCCGAGATCACCACGCAGTCGCAGCGGCGGGCCACGGCGTCGCGCAGCGCGGTCGGGCCGATCGTCACGTACAGCATGCGCCGGCTCTGTGCCAGCTCGGTGCGGAAGGCGGCGAAGGTGGGAACCAGGCGCTTGTACAGGTCTTCGGCGATGCGGCGCGTGACTTCGGTGTCGTCGCCGGTGACGATCTGGAAGCGGAAGCCGCTGGGCTCGCTGCGGGTATCGTTATCGCGGTATTGCTCGGCGAAGGCTGGGGAGCAGATAACAGCAAGGGCCAGCGCGCCGAGCGCCAGCCTTGCGTGCCGCAGGAAGCGCTTCATCGGCGGCTTACGGTTCGATCAGGCCGTGCTTGACGGCCAGCAGGGTGATGCTGGCCTGGCGGTGCACGCCCAGCTTTTCCTTGATCGACTGGCTGATGTTGCTGATCGTCTTGGTCGACAGGTCGAGCTTCTCGGCGATCTCGGCGTTGGTCATGCCCTCGGCCATCAGCTTGAAGATCTCCAGCCCGCGCTCGTCGAGCTGGGACTGGGGCGTCACCTCGCCACGCACGGCCATGCTGGCCAGGCGCGCGGCGATCTGCGGCAGGAAGTACAGCTTGCCTTCGCGCGCATAGCGCACTGCGGTGGCAAGGTCGGCCGGATCGCAATCCTTGGTAACAAAAGCGTGGGCACCAATCCGGTAGGTTTCTTTAATTAAACTGTCCTGGTCGAACTGACTCAGGAAAACAATTTTTGCCTGCGGGTCATTCTTGAGAATGGTCTGCGCCGCATCCAGGCCCGTCAGTTCGGTGCCGAAACGCATGTCGAGCACGGCCACGTCGGGGCGCTCGGCGGCGTACAGCGCGGTGGCTTCATTCGGCGTCTTGGCCTGCCCCACCACTTGCATCCCTGCCGCTTCCAGCGACATCGCAAAGCCGGTCATGACGATTGGATGATCGTCGGCAAGCATGACACGGATGGGTTTGCTGTTCTGTGTTGCCATCTTCTCTCCGGGCTATCGCAGCCGCTGACATCTACCTACCAAACAATGGCATTCCGGCTTACCACCACGCGGAAGGACCAATGTGACAAATGGATTATTCCATACAACGCCCCGGCGCGCGAGTGGCCTCAGCTGTATAGACGAGGATGGGCAACACTTCCTCATCGCACATCTGGTAACAATATTGCTATCGAATCGCTTTACATCTTGCTAGCACCTAGCATATAGTGATTCCAACGAATCGCATTTTTGTTTTCCCAGCAGGTAACATAGCGCTTCAATAAGAAAGGAGAACGGCCATGCACTTCTCTCAACTGAACGACGGTACGGGCGGCAAGGCAGGCCGGATCGCCCTGGTCGCAGGACTGCACGTGCTGGTGGCGATGGGTGTCATCCACACGATGAACTCGAAGACCTTCAAGCTGCCGGCCCTGGTCGAGGACCAGCTGGTCTGGATCAAGCCGGACCTCCCGCCGCCGCCGCCGCCGCCGAACCCGCCCACGCCGCAGGCCAAGGTGGCGCCGCCGGAGATCGTGGTGCCCAAGCCCGAGGTGACGCCGGTCGAGCCGCCGCCGGAACCGACCGTGAGCGCCACGACGGAGGCGGAGCCGCAGCCGGCCGAACCGATGTCCTCGGCGCCGAGCGAAGCGCCTCCGGCCCAGCCCTCCAGCAATAGCGGCCAGATGCGCAGCGCCGTGCTGGCCGACGCCAACGGCTGCGCCAAGCCCGACTATCCGGTGCGCGCCGCCCGCAACGGCGAGACCGGCACGGTGACCCTGGCCCTGATGGTCGGCACCGACGGCCGGGTCCAGGACGCGCGCATCCAGAGCTCGAGCGGCTCGCGCGACCTCGACCGCGCCGCCCTCAACGCGCTGTCGCTTTGCCAGTTCAAGCCGGCCATGAACAACGGCATGGCCGAAGCCGGCTGGGCGCAGCTGGCCTATGTCTGGACACTCGAATAGCAGCACCGGTTTACCCCTCTTTGCCCGCCCCTCTACTCCCAGCCCGGCGGGCTTTTTTTCGTCCATCGACAGGCCAGAGAAGCCTGCGGGAGCACAACAACAATAAGGAGAGAGAAGCATGGAAGCCGTCATTCCCTTGCCGAGGCCCGCGTCCATCGCGGGCCTCGCGTCCAGTCTTGGCGCCTGCCTGGCGCTGGCCATCCTGGGCTGGCTCGCCCTGGTGCCCGTGCCGGTCCCGGCGCCGGTCCTGCCCGAACCGGCGCGCTGGGAGGCGCGCGCCATGGAGCACGTGGCGGCGCTGAGCGTGGCGCCGCGCCCGATCGCCACCGAGGCCAATGCCCGGGCGCGCGGCTACATCCTGGAACAGCTGCGCGCCATGGGCTTTACGCCGGAGGTCCAGCGCGCCACGGTGCGCCGGTCGTTGGTCTCCTTCGGCGTCCACACCAGCATCGGCGTGGTGAACAACATCATCGTGCGCATTCCCGGACACCGGCAGGGCCCGCTGCGCCGCCCGGCGCTGCTGCTGGCCACCCACTACGACAGCGGCACGGCCACCCTCGGCGCGGCGCGCGCGGCGGCCCCGGTGGCGGCGCTGCTGGAAACCGCGCGGATACTGCGGCGCGAGGGGCCGAGCGCCAACGACATCGTCCTGCTGTTCGCCGACGGCGAACATGTGGGCGGGCTCGGAACCAAGGGCTTCGTCGAGCAGCATCCGCTGGCCGGGCGCATCGGCCTGGCCTTGCGCTTCGACAGCGCGGGCAGCGGCGGTCCCTTGCGCCTGTTCGCGGCCAGCGGCGCCGGCAAGGACGCGCTGCGCGGCTGGGCGCGCGCCGCCCCCGACGTGGGCGGCACCTCGCTGGCGGCGGAGCTGATGCCTCCCCTGCCCCAGCATCCGGACATCGGACCGCTGGCGGAGCTGGACGCGCCGGTGCTGCTGTTCGCGAATACGGAACAGCGTTTCGACGGCGAGCGCGCCAACGACATCCCGGCGCGGCTCGAGCGCGCCAGCTTGCTGCACATGGGAGACGCCATGCTGCGCCTGGCGCGCGAATTCGGCGACGCACCGCTGGCGCGCGGCAGGCACGCGGGCCATGCCTGGTTTTCGCTGCCCGGCCTGGGACCGGTGCACCATTCGCCCGACCTGGGCTGGGGCGTGGCGCGGGTGTCCCTCCTGCTGCTGCTCGGCGCCTGCGTGCTGTCCTTCCGCCGTACCGGCGCGGTCCCGGCGGTGCAAGGGCTGTTCGGGGCCGCGCTGCTGCTGGTCGCGGCGCGCACCGCCATCTGGTGGCAGCGCGAGGCGCTGTCGGCCGCCGCGCTGGCGGACGACTACGGGGCGGCGCTGGCTGCCGGCGCCATCGTGGCCGCCGGCTTCCTGGCCGCGCTGCTGCTGGTGCGGCGCGCGGCCGGCACGCCCGCCGCGGTACTGGGTGCGCTCGCCTGGGCGCTGGCGGCGCTGGTGCTGTTGACGGCACTGCTGCCCGGCGTGGGCTACCTGTACGCCTGGCCGCTGCTGGGCGCGCTCGCTGCCTATCTGGTGCTGGAGTCGGGCTGGCGCCCGGCACAGGCCGCCCCCGTGCGTGCGCTGGTGCTGTTCGCGGGCCTTGCGCCGGCCGCCGTCCTGCTGCCGCCCGGGCTGCGCGAGGTCTGGACCACGCTGGCGCCGCACGGCCTGTATGTGGCCGCCGTGCTGGTCGCGCTGCCGATGCTGTGCTTTGCCGCGCCCCTCCTGCTGCTGCGCGCGCCGCATGCCCTCGCCGCCGCGCTCGCGCTGGCGCTGGCCCTGGGCTTCGCGCTGCCGGGAACGACCGCCGCGCCGGCGGCCGCGGCATCGACGCCGCCGCCCAACCGGCTCACCTATTTCAAGGATATGAACACCTGGCGCGCCTATTGGCTGATGCCGCCGCAGCCGCTGGATGCATGGACCCGGCAAGTCTTCCCGGAGCAGCGGGAACCGTCCGTCTACGTCGACGCCTTCGGCTGGAACAGCCCGCGCCAGTGGCACGCCGTGGCGCCGCGCGACGACACGCTGGCCTTCCCCGAGATCTATATCCTGCGCAGCTCGGTGGGCCAGGTGCGCTACGGGCACTTCACGGTACGCTCGAAGAACCGCGCGCCGCACATCGAGATGTGGGTGTCGGGCACCAAGCCGCTGCGTTCGCGCCTCGACGGCCGCGCGCTGACCAGCACGGAGGGCCCTTGGTCGGTGTCGCTGTACGGCATGGAGGACCGCACCATGGAATTCGAGATCGAGGCCAAGCCGGAAGACATCTTCGCGGTGACGGTGCAGGAACGCATTCCTGGACTGCCGCAACACCTGCTGCCGCCCCGCCCTCCCGAGGCGCCGCCGCTGCTGCCGATGACGGGAACGACGGTGTCGACCGACATCCTGCGGTTTTACTAGGCGATTGGCATACAATGTCCGCGCACGCGCGGGCGTGCATGCCTACTCGGCAAATACACGGTAAATACACAACCACTTTTCGCAGCAGGATTCCATGCACAAGATCGTCTCCTCCGTTGTCCTCACCGCCCTGGCGGGCAGCCTGGCCCTGGCCTACCCGGCCCACGCCGCCGGAAAAACGCAAGCTGCGTCGCAGACTGCGACCGTCAAGGAAGCGCCGCTGCGCGCGCACCTGGCCTTCCTGGCCTCCGACGCCGTCGAAGGACGCGGCACCGGCCAGCGCGGCGGCGAACTGACCGTCACCTATCTCGAAACCCAGGCGCTCGCCGCCGGCCTGAAGCCGGCCAACGGCAACAGCTTCCGCCAGCCGGTCAAGATCGCCGGCGTGCGCGCGCTGCCGCAGCAGAGCAATGTCGGCATCGTTGCCGGCGGCCAGCAGCTGCCGCTGACCTTCGGCGCCGACTGGGTCTGGGGTCCGGGCGACGCCAAGGCCGACCACACGCTGGATGCGGAGATGGTCTTCGTCGGCTACGGCATCAGCGCGGCCGAAGAAGGCTGGGACGACTTCAAGGGCCTGGACGCCAAGGGCAAGGTCCTGGTGATGCTGGTGAACGACCCGGCCCCGACCGCGGCCGAGCCGAACCGCTTCAACGGCGCCGGCCTGACCTACTACGGCCGCTGGACCTACAAGCTGGAAGAAGCGGCGCGCCAGGGCGCGGCCGGCGTGCTGCTGATCCACACCGACGCCTCCGCCTCCTACGGCTGGAGCGTGGTGCAGAACAGCTGGGCCAACGCCGAGCGCTTCCAGCTGGCCGAGGGCGAGCTGGGCGCCGGCATGGAAGGCTGGATGACCGACGCCACCGCACGCAAGCTGTTCGCGGCGGCCGGCCAGGACCTGGACAAGCTGCGCGCCGCCGCCGAAGACAAGAACTTCAAGCCGGTGGCGCTGAACGCCCGCGTCAAGGGCGAGGCGCGCGCCGCGGTGCGCACCCTGAACGAGTACAACGTGGCCGGCGTGGTGCCCGGTACCGATCCCAAGCTCAAGGACGAAGTCGTGATCTATACGGCGCACTGGGACCACATGGGCAAGCAGGGCAGCGAGGGCGACACCGTGTTCAACGGCGCGGTCGACAACGCATCGGGCACCGCCGCGCTGCTGGCGATGGCGCAGGAAGCCGTGCGCAACCCGGCCAAGCGCAGCCAGATGTTCCTGTGGGTGGCGGCCGAAGAGCAAGGCCTGCTGGGCAGCGCCGCGTATGCGTCCAAGCCCCTGTGGCCGCTGGAGAAGACCGCCGCCAACCTGAACCTGGACAGCCTGAACTTCGTCGGCCTGGCCAAGGACGTCAACGTGCCGGGCAGCGAGCGCACCGAACTGGGCGCGATGGCGGCCGCCACCGCAAAGAAGATGGGCCTGCAGATCGCACCGGCCAAGCCGGACCTGGCGGGCGGCTACTTCCGCAGCGACCACTTCAGCTTCGCCAAGGCCGGCGTGCCGGCGTTCTCGGTGGGCGCGGGGCACAGCTGGGTGAAGGATGTGGAGGCGAGCAACGCCAAGCAGAAGGCCTACCGTGCGCGTTATCACCAGGTGTCGGATGAGTACGATCCGAGCTGGGATCTGGCGGGGATGGTGCAGCAGGCGCAGTTCACCCTGAACCTGGGGCGTGCGGTGGCGGATGCGCCGAAGATGCCGGCGTGGAAGGCGGGGGATGCGTTTGGGAAGGCGCGCACTGCGGCGAAGTAAGCTCCGTTACGACTTCGGATAAGAACTTGGGTCCCCGTCAAGGGGGCCCAAGTTTATTTGCGTAGCGTTTACGCCGGCAACATCGACCCCGTCTCACGGTAACGCACATGCCACGAGAACGCTTTCTCTAATACGTGCGGCGTCTGCCCGCCTCCCCGGCTGGCTTCCTCGACATACTCCCTCAGCATCTGCCTGTACGGCTCCGCCACGCAGTTCCCGATGATGCGCTGCGCCCGTTCACGCGGCGCCAGCCCGCGCAGGTCGGCCAGTCCCACTTCCGTGACGATGATGTCGACGTCATGCTCGTTATGGTCGACGTGCGTCACCATCGGCACGATGCTCGAAATCTTCCCGCCCTTGGCGACCGACTTGGTCGCGAACACCGACAGATAGGCATTGCGCGCGAAGTCGCCCGAGCCGCCGATCCCGTTCATCATGTGCGTGCCCGACACGTGGGTCGAGTTCACGTTGCCGTAGATGTCGCACTCGAGCGCCGTGTTGATGGCGATGATCCCCAGCCGGCGAATGACCTCCGGGTGGTTGCTCACCTCCTGGGGGCGCAGCACCAGCCTGTCCTTGTAGCGTTCGATGTCGGCGAACACCTGCCGCCCCTTGGCTTCGGACAGCGTGATCGAGGAGCCCGAGGCGAAATCGAGCAGCCCTGCGTCGAACAGGTCGAAGGTCGAGTCCTGCAGCACTTCCGAGTACATCGTCAGGTTGCGGAACGGCCCGCCGACAAAGCCCGCCAGCACGGCGTTGGCGATGGTGCCGATGCCGGCCTGGATCGGCATCAGGCGCTCGGTCAGGCGGCCCTGCGCGATCTCTTCGTTGAAGAAGGCGGTCAGGTGGCCGGCGATGGCGGCCGTCTCGGCGTCCGGCGGCAGGATGGTGGAGGCGCTGTCGCGCTTTTCGGTCATGACGATGGCGACGATCTTCTCCGGCGGGATGGCGATGGCGCCCGTGCCGATGCGGTCGCTCACGTTCATCAGCGGCATCGGCTCGCGGCGCGGGCGGTGCTTGGGAATGAAGATGTCGTGCAGGCCTTCCAGCGCCGGCGACTGGCTCAGGTTGATCTCGACGATCACCTTCTCGGCCAGGATCGCGAAACTGGCGCTGTTGCCGACCGAGGTGGTCGGGATGATGGCGCCGGTGTCGGTGATCGCGACCGCCTCGATGACGGCCACGTCGACCGGCGCGATCTGGCGCGTGCGCAGCAGTTCCACCGTCTCGGACAAATGCTGGTCGACGAACATCACCTCGCCGCGGTTGATCGCCGCGCGCAGCGCCGGGTCGGCCTGGAAGGGCATGCGGCGCGCCAGCACGCCGCTTTGCGCCAGGGTGCTGTCGATGTCGCTGCCGAGCGAGGCGCCCGTCATCAAGGTGATCTTGAGCGCTTCGGTGCGCGCGCGTTCTGCCAGCGCCAGCGGCACGGCCTTGGCGTCGCCGGCGCGGGTAAAGCCGCTCATGCCGACGGTCATGCCGTCCTCGATCCATGCGGCCGCGGCGGCGGCGCTGGTGATGCGCTCGCGCAGGAAAGGCAGGCGGATGCGGTCTTGTTGAACGTGGTCGTCGTGGTGCATGGTGTCTCCGTGGGAATCAGGCTAACCAAGGGCTTAGGTAAGGCAGTAGTCGACCGGCGCCAGCGGCGGCGGCAGGTGTTCGTCGCCCAGCGCGCTGCGCAGGTCGATCTCGACCGCGCGGCAGATCGCGTCCAGCGGCAGGTCGTTGGGCTCGGTGCCGAAAGGCTCTTCCAGCTCGTCGCCGAGCGCGTCGAGGCCGAAGAAGGTGTAGGCCACGATGGCCACCACCACCGGCGTCATGAAGCCGATCGAATCGACCAGGCCGAAGGGCAGCAGGAAACAGTACATATAGGCGGTGCGGTGCAGCAGCAGCGAGTAGGAGAACGGCACCGGCGTGTTCTTGATGCGCTCGCAGGACGCGGCGGCGGCCGTCATCGCGGACAAGGTGGCGTCGATGCTCGCGGCCAGGCAGGGATCGATGCGCTTCTCGCCCAGGCACTGGCGCAGGTCCTGGCCCATGCGCTGCATCAGGTAGTCGGGGCGGTTCGGCGCATGCTGGGCCTGCGCGAACTCCTGCGCCCCCAGCATGCCGGCCACCCTGGGGTCGAGCGCCTGCTGGCGCAGCTGGTCGCGCAGAGTATGGACGAAAGCAATAGCGCGCAGGATCATGCGCACCCGCACGTCGCCCAGGCCATCGCCGGCGCGGGCTTCGCCCTCCCCTTCGACCAGGCTGAGGCACTGGCGCGCCAGGTTGCGGCTGCGCAGCACGAGTTCGCCCCACAGCTTGCGCCCTTCCCAGAAGCGGTCATAGGCCGAGTTGTTGCGAAAGCCCAGGAAGATCGCGACCGGCAGGCCGATCAGGGTAAAAGGGATGGTGGTGAGCGTGATCTTGAGCTCCCACAGGTCGCCATGCGACCAGGTGACCAGCAGCGCCACCACGATGTTGATCACCAGGGTGGGCAGGATGCGCGGCAGGATGGAGCCGCGCAGGAGCAGGAAGAGCTTGAGCCCTGAGGGCCGGTCTCGGATAATCACGATCGTTGTCGCACTTGAAAGAACATCGCAGTGAACCAGGAATTCACTAACATGTTCGCAGTTAATCACTAATATGTTAGCCAGTCAAGGCGAATTGCCAACACTGTCGAAGGAGTTCCCGTGCCCGGCCGGATCACCCACCGTAATCTACCCCAGCTGCTGTTGAAGGCGCGCGACGCACTGATGTCGCATTTCCGTCCCGTGTTGAATCACTTCGGCGTGACCGAGCAGCAGTGGCGCATCCTGCGCGCGCTCGACGAGCACGGGCAGTTGGAACCGCGCGAACTGTGCGAGCTGTGCCAGATCCTGAGCCCGAGCATGGCGGGCATGCTGGCGCGCATGGAAGAGTTGAAGCTGGTGGAGCGCAGCCGCGTGGCGGCGGACCAGCGCCGCGTGATGGTGCGGCTGGCGGAGAAGGGAGACCGGCTGATCGACGAGATCGCGCCGCTGATCGAGCGGCAGTACCGGCTGATGGAGAAGGCCTGGGGCAAGCGCGTGGTCGACGATTTGTCGGGCGCGCTTGCCGGTTTCATCGCGGCGCAAGCGACCGGGGTGCCCCAGGTCGAGTTGCCGCCGCTGGAAGAAGAATAAGCCTCAGGCTTTCTTGCGGCGGCGGACCATCCAGCCCAGCATCGCCAGGCAGCCGCCCATCATGCCCAGCGAACCGGGTTCCGGCACCTCGGCGACCGGAGGCTGCAGCACTTTCACCTCGTCGCCGGTCATGGTGTGGTTGTAGATGCTGATGTAATCGACCGCGCCGCGCCCCGCTTCTCCGCCATTGTCGCGGAAGAAGTGCATGGCATTGGCGGTGAAGTCGGCGACACTATCCTTGTCGAAGATGCTCATCACCAGATCGCCGTTCTTGTACAGGTTGAACGTCTTGCCGCTGTCGCGCGTGATGGTGAGGCGGGTGTCCTTGCCCAGTTCGAGCTTGCCGGCCGACGTGCCGTAGTTGTAGAGGTTGAACTTGTCGGTCCAGGTGTACAGGCCGGTGTCGTCCGCCAGGTTCCTGAAGTCGAGGATGCGGGTGTAGCTGTTGAAGGGGTTGAATGCGTCGAGGCGGAACATCATGTCGATCGTGTAGACGCCGCCCAGCTTCTCGTCCAGGCGCAGGCCCTGGTTGGGGCCGAATGCGTAACCGGTGGCGCCGAGCTGGCCGCTGGCATGGGCCACGAGCGACTTGCCGCCCTGGCTGTCGGCCAGCGAATTGTTCAGCTCATAATGGTGGATCAGGGATGCACGGCTGTCGAGGGCAACGAACAGCAGGGCCGTCGCCATCAGCTTGTGAAATTTCATTTCAAAAATACCTTATAAGTGAAATTTTGTTTCATCCCCGATCACCAGGGATGGCTTACTGAATCACTCCGCAGGCCATGCGGCCTCCCCCGCCGCCCAATGGCGACGGGTGGTCGGCGTGGTTGTCGCCGCCGGCATGGACCATCAGGGCCTTGCCCTTCACGTCCGCCAGCTTCAGGCGCGGCGCGAGGACCGGGTTGCCGGCGTTGCCTTTGTCGTCGACGGTCAGCGCCGGCAGGTCGCCCAGGTGGCCGTCGCCCCACGGCGTGCCGTGGCGCTTGGTGGCGGCCGGGTCCAGGTGGCCGCCGGCGGCGCCCGCCGGCACCGTTTTCCCATCCTTCTGGTTGGCGGCGCAGCTGCCGTTTTCGTGCACGTGGAAACCGTGCAGGCCCGGCGGCAGCTTGGACAGCTGGGGCGTGAACACCAGGCCGTAGCGGGTCTCGCTGATGGTCACGGTGCCGACTTCGGGGCCGTCGCCCTTGTCGGTGGCCATCTTCAGCGTCACCTTGGTATCGGCAGCGTTGGCGGCGGCGCAAACGCTACCCAGCAGTACGGCGCTCATCCATCGAAAGTTCATGACATCCTCCTCGAAGAGATTCACAGAGATAATAAAAAGCCAATGAAGTGTAGACCATCCCCACGGGTGGGGGGTGTTCGTCACTCCTTCTGTGCCATAGACGGCACAAAAATGTCTATTGATTAGGGCTTGTATTGGAAATTACTGAAGGGAAATCCTCGCTCTCCTTCCGACAGCCGAGAGACCAGCTGAAGCAAACGGAGCTTAATACTCAATTTCATTGGCAGGTTTCCCGTCGATACGAAGGTTCGACCGCACGAAAGCTGTATGCAGAAGCCATATGTTTCCTCTTGAGGAAACGTATGAATATTGTGTGCTACGGTGCAGAAAAGCGTCGATCGACTCTCTACAGTCAGTGGAAACTTAATGAACTGCTTCGAAACCACATCTCCCACCTGGCTCAGCCATGTGATGTGGCCCTTGGGATCAATGTGACCGAGCGCAATGAGCTTCACGCCAAATGCGCTTCCGTTTTTAATCTTCACTCCTTCAAACCACCGCTTGCTGAAATATTCATGAGAGATCTTGACTCGATGAGCATCCCGTTTAAACGTGAAGTACAACGCGACGCCAGAAAAAACTAAAGAAATGATGGATATCAATATAGAAAGTGACATTGCGGGTAAAGAAAAATAAGACTTGGCTTTAGAGCAGAAAACGCTAAAGCCAGCCACGTTGACAAAACCAATGTGTGCGTCAGAAACCCGCTTTAGCGGAACCTTCCCAATTCAAGCGGATCAGTTGTTTATCTGTCCGTCAGTTGGGAGTGCTACATGCGCGAGATGGCGGGACGAAGGATGGCCAGCAGGCCCGCTTCGGAGGTGCAGCCGAACTTTTCGTAGACGGCCTTGACGCAGTCGCGCAGCACGGCGTCGCTGACGTCCATGCGCGAACGCGCGGCATCGCGCCCGCCGCCCAGGCCCATCCAGAACGCCACTTCCATCTGCTGCGGCGACAGCTCGACGCTGCCGAGCGCGCGCCAGATCCGCAGCGGCATCGGGACCACGTACTTGAGGAAGATGCCGACCGTGCGGCCGTGGATGGCGTCGTGGCTGCCGGAACTCATCCACTGCGCGCGCGCCTCCAGCACGCCGCCGGCCAGGTCGAGGGTGCCGGCCGGCAGGCGCCAGGGATAGCGCTCGCCATGCACCACCGATTCCACCAGCCGCAGGCAGAACGGCGGCAGGCTGCGGCGGTCGAAGACCTGCTGCTCCTGCGAGGCCAGCAGGTCGAGCAGGGCGCCCGCCGAGTCGCTCAGGAACAGGATGTCGCCGCCGATGGTGGACAGCAGCATGGCCTCGTCCTCGATCACGCCGGACAGGCCGGTGCCGACGCTGTCGGCATTGCGCAGGGCGAATTCAAAGTAGTTGGCGACGCGGCCCAGGTCTTCGTCGTCGTCCTGGTCGAAGGCCGGGCCTTCGTCGCGCAGCAGGGTGACGGTGCCGAGGGGCGCCGCGTTGCTGCCCAGCTGGACCTCCAGCACATGGGCCGCGCGCACCCTCGCCTCGCCTGGCGCCACGTTGCTGAAGTTGGCCGAATCGCCGTAGAAATAGCCGTTCGGCGGCGGCAGCACGCCCAACACGTTTGCCTCCTGCACCTCTTCCGGCGCGCGCGGGGCGTGCAGGAACAGCTGGGACGCGCTGTTGGGTATCAGCTCGCGCACCAGCTCCAGGGCGTCGGGAATGATCGTCATCAGGTGCAGGCCGCCGGAGCATAGGATCCGGAGCCGCGCCCACTGGCGGCTGTTCTTCTTTCGGGACACGAATCAGGCTAAAGTGATGTCAGGATTTCAATATTGCGGAGTTACCGCAACATTGTCAACTGGCATCATCAAACCTGTCTCATCCTTGCTCGGCGCCGGACCGCGCACCGGCAACTGGGCCAGGATGTCGGACAGCGCGCGCATCTCCACCGGTTTCACCAGGTGGTGGTCGAAGCCGGCCTGCTTGGACAGGTCGCGGTCGCGCGCCTGGCCGTAGCCGGTGAGGGCGATGAAGGTGGCGCTTGGGTGGTCGCGGCGCAGGCGGCGCGCCAGCTCGTAGCCGGTGATGTCGGGCAGGCCGATGTCGAGGATGAAGGCTTCGGTGCCGGCCAGCTCGGTGGATGCGAGGGTGCGCACCGCGTCCTCGAACACCGTCACCGTATGGCCCTGGGCGCGCAGCAGCACCGCCAGCGACTGCACCGCGTCGGCGTTGTCGTCGACGATGGTCAGCACGCGCGCCACTCCGCTGCCCGGCGCGTGGCGGATGCGTCCCGGGCCTTGCAGCTGGGCGGCGTCGGCCAGCGGCAGCAGCACCGAGACCGAGGCGCCTGCGTTGGGGCCGTCGCTGTGCGCCTCCACCTGTCCCGCGTGCATCTGGACGATGCTCTTGACCAGCGCCAGGCCGATGCCCAGGCCGCCCTGCGAGCGGTCGGGGGCGCGCTCGCCCTGGGTGAACAGGTCGAACACGTGGGGCAGCAGCTGCGGGTCGATGCCGCTGCCGTTGTCCATGACGGTGACGCGCGCTTCTTCCAGCCCGGCCTCCAGGCGCAGCTGGATGCTGCCGCCGGCCGGCGTGTACTTGGCGGCGTTGTTGAGCAGGTTGACCAGCACCTGCACCAGGCGCGTGCGGTCGCCCGCCACCGCCACCGGCTTGGGAGGCGTCTCCACGCTCAGGACATGGGCCTTGGCCTCGATGTGCGGGCGCGCCTGTTCGACGGCGGCGCGCACCACGGCGTTGAGGTCGAGCGATTCGAGTTCCAGCTTGACCAGGCCGCGCGTGACGCGCGAGACGTCCAGCAGGTCGTCCACCAGTTCCGTCATGTGGCGCACCTGGCGCGAGATGATATTGGTCGCCTTGTCGCGCAGCTTCTCGTCCACGCCCGGCATGCGCAGCAGCTGGGCCGCGTTGGTGATCGGCGCCAGCGGATTGCGCAGCTCGTGCGCCAGCATGGCCAGGAACTCGTCCTTCATCTTGTTGTGGCGCTCGGCCTCGGCGCGCGCCGCGCGCTCGCTGGCCAGCAGGCCTTCGCGCTCGCGCGCCGAGCGCTGGGCCAGGTCGTACAGGCGCGCGTTGTCGATCGCCACCGAAGCCTGGGACACGAAGCCGCTGATCATCTGCTCGGTGCGCTCGTCGAACATGTTCGGCTGCGAGTGGCCGAAGAACAGCCCGCCCAGCACTTCGCCCGAGCGCGAGATCACCGACGCGGCCAGGTAGCTGGCCACCGGCAGGTGGCCTTTCGGCATGCCGTGGTGCGGGCCCATCTTGCCGTAGCGCGGGTCTTTCGTGATGTCGCCGCTGCGGACCGGCGGGCCGCCACGGAAGGTGGGGCCGAACACGGCGGTCGGGCGCGGATGGCCGAGCTTTTCGAAGGCTTCGCGCGGGGCGCCGGACAGCGTGTACAGCAAATACGCTTCGCCCTGCTCGCTGCGGCCGTTGTAGAAGAAGGAGCCGAATTCGGCGCCGGTCAGTTCGGTGGCGGCGTCGGTGACGGACTGCAGCAAGGTATCCAGGTCGAGCGTGGAGGCGAGGACGCTGCCGGCGCGGTTGAGCAGTTCGAGCAGGCGGGTCTCTTCGCGCAACGCTTCCTCGGCGCGGATGCGGCGCAGCGCTTCCCAGGTGCGGCGCGCCAGGTCTTCGGCCAGGGTGCGCTCGTCGTCGGTCCAGTTGTAGGCGTGGTCCTTGTACAAGAAGCCGCAGCCGACCAGTTTGTTCCCGTCCTTGAGCGGAATGACGACCACCGAGTGGATGCCGAGCGCCAGGCATTGCGGCGCCACGGCGGCGCAGGCGGGATCGGTGGCGACATCGGTCACGCACAGCGTGGTGCCTGCGCGCAGCTGGCCGAGCTGGGCCTCGGACAGCACCTCGAGCGGCAGGCTGGCCTGGGCGCCGCCGGTTTCGACGCCGTCCTTCCATTCTTCCTTGACGCGGAAGCTGCGGCTTTGCTCGTCGATCTCGACGTAGGAGACCTTGGAGCCGAGGAAGTATTCGCTGGTGAGGCGGATGGTCGCCTTCAGCATCGGGTCGAACTCGGTTTCGCGGCGCAGGGTATCGGCCAGCTTGAGCTGGAAGGCGTGGCGGCGCTCGCCCAGCACCGCGCGGGTGGTCTCGACGAAGGTGACCAGCACGCCTTCCGGGCGGCCGGTGTCGCCGTAGACCGGGCTGTACGAGTAGTTGAAGTAGCAGGTTTCGTCGTAGCCGAAGCGCTTGATCGTCAGCGAGAAGCCTTCGGAGCCGGTCGATTCGCCCTCCAGCACCTTGCGCCACATCGGCCCGATGGTAGGCCAGATCTCGGACCAGGTGAGGCGCGCGTCGTTGCCCAGGGCGCCGGCATGCTTGTCGCCGAGGATGGGGACGTAGGCGTCGTTGAAGAACTGGGTGAAGTGCTCGCCCCAGGCCAGGTAGGCCGGCAGGCGCATGTCGAGCAGGGTGCGGACGGCGTTCTTCAGGCTTTGCGGCCAGGCGCCGGTGGGGCCCAGCGGGGTCGTCTCCCAGGCGTGGGCACGCATCTGCGCTTCCATGTCGGACATGGCGGCAAGGCTCGCTGCAGTATCGTAGGGCCAGGGCATCGTGCTCGTATGGACAGAAAGACCAGACTGTGTGTCTCTAATCTGCGCATCATAACAGTCCTGCATACGAGGGGGTGTACTGCTGGGCAAAATGAGGGATGCACACAACAGCCCGGTTTTTTGCCCTCTTTACGCCGCGTGTTGGCGCTCCAGGCCGGCCAGCAGGGTGCGGGTGTCGGTGATGGTGGCGTATTCGCCGTCGAGGTTGGACAGGGACATGGCGTGGACCTCGTCGGGGCTGCGCTGCCTGCCTTCGTGGTCGCGTCTGGCGAAGGTAAAGGTGGCGTCGGAGACGACCGTGGTGGCGAAACCCAGGTTGCCGGCGGAGCGGGCGCTGTCTTCGACCGAGATGTTGGTGCTGACGCCGGCGATGACCAGTTTCTCGATGCCGCGGGTGCGCAGCCAGCGTTCCAGCCCGCTGTGGACGAAGGCGTCGGGGACGTTTTTCTCGACCACGTGTTCGTGCGGGAAGGGCGCGAACTCGGGCTGGAAGGCGGCGCCGGGCTGGCCCGGGGCGAAGCCGGAGCGTGGGTTGCGCGAGATGTGGCGGACGTGGACGACCGGCGCCCCGGCGGCGCGCCAGGCGGCGAGCAGGCTGGCGATGTTGGATTCGGCTTGCGGGTTGTTGCGCGGGCCGGCGTCAAGGCTGGCCATGCAGTCCTGCATGTCGATGATGATCAGGGTCGGGAATGCGGTCATGGTGATGAGCAGTTAAACGGTCCGTTGCCACGCGAGCCCGAACGGCAGCGCGCGTGGGCCGAAGACGACATGCAGGACGCGGCGGCGGCTGCCGCCATCGGCTTTCGAGGAGGCGTGCAGGACCAGCGGCCGCATGGCGAGCGCATCGCCGCGTTCCGCCGTGCAGGCGACGAGCGGTCCCGCCTGACGGTAGCGGCTTGCGTCCTCGGCGCCGATCCTGCCGTACCGGTGCGTGCCGGGCACGAACTGGAGCGGGCCATCGCTCTCATCGCAGCGGTCGAGGTGGAGGCGCACCGCCACCAGCTGGGCGAGGACGTCGGCCGGCGGCTGCACGAAGGTGCCGCCCTCCTTTTCCGACCAGCCGCGCAGCGCGGGATGCTCGACGCGGGAGGCGACCGGAATGCTCAGGTCCTGGTGGATGGGCACCAGCCAGTTGCGCTCGGCCGACTTCTCGAAATAGGTGCATTGCACGGCTGCGTAATGCTCGGGAACGAGCTGCGCGATGGCGGGATGGGCGCGCAGGCGTTGCGCAAGGGAGCGGCACCAGTCCTCGGCAAGCAGGCAGCGGGTGCCGGCCGAATCGCTGCCGAGCGCTGTCAGCTTCTCGACCAGCGGCTCGCATTCTTCCGGTGGCAGGACTTGCGGGATGCCGGCGAAGCCGTCGGCATCGAACCGTTCACTGAGCATCTGGTTCTCGGGTGGTGGAGTCAAAGATGCTTGTAATAATACGTGGTCGCGGCCATGGCGCCATCCGGCATCAGCGCATAGTTCGGGATGACGCCGACACGTTGCCAGCCCAGGCGTTCGTACAGGCGCTCGGCTTCGGGGCTGGCGGTGTCCAGCACGAGCACGGTGCGCTGCTGCTTGCGGGCTTCTCCCTCGATCGCCAGCATCAGCTGCTGCCCTACTCCGCCGCAGCGCGCCTGGCGGTGGACGAGCAGCTTGGCGATGTCGGCGCGGTGGGGCTGGTTGTCGGGCATGGAGGTGATCATCTGGACGGTGCCGACGATGCGGCCTTCCTCATCCTCCGCGACGACCAGTGTGCGCTCGCCGCGTCCGACACCATCAATTACGTTCTGCCAGAAGTTGCGCGCCTTTTCGCGCTCGAGCGGCAGCATGAAACTGACCGAGGCGCCGCCTTCAACGCAATCCAGCAGAAGATCGGTGAGGCCGTCGATGCAGCCGCTGGCTTCGCGTGCTTCGACACGGCGTACGGCGAGAGTGGTCGTCATGCATTCCTCCTGGGCAGTTTGTGCGACTGGCTGACCAGCGCGACCAGATAGCGTGCCGGTTTAGTAGTGGGGTTATGGTAGGTGATCGGCTGGTCGAGCCGCATGGCCAAACAATCACCAGCGGAGAGCGTCCAATGCGATTCGCCGACCGTGACGTTCATCGTGCCCTCGATCAGCCAGACCTGCTGTTGGACGTCGACGTCGCGCGCAGCGGTCTCGTAGGCGACCCGCTGACCGGGTGGGAAACTGACTTCGACCAGTTGGATGGACGAGTCGATGGGTGGAGAAAGATTGCGTCGCACGTAGCCGGAGCCGGGATCGGTCCACACCAGCTGGTCCGGTGCACGCGAAACCGGGATTGCCGTGCCGGTTGGCTGTTCGAACAGTGAAGCGACGGTCACCCCCAGCGCAGCGCTCAGCTTATCCAGTACTGTCGCTGTGGCGCTGCTTTCGCCACGTTCGATGAGCGAAATATTAGAGCGGCTGACGCCGCTGCGCTCTGCCAGCGCGGCCAAGGACAAGCCTTGAGAATCGCGCAGCTGGCGAAGTCGACTGGCAATGACAGAATTGATATCCATTCGTCCACTATACTGGATAAATTCATCTTGTAAACTAGACGAGCGCTAGATTACTAATCTTGAGTTCTGGCGGTCTTGCGCGGCAATTGTTGTGCTAAATCAGCGTTCGAAATCCTTTCATGACGAAGAATCATTCTCGAATTCTTCACAGGAGAGGCCGATGGCGACGATCCCTATCCAGGACAAACGAGGTTTTTTTGTCTTGCCGCAGGGTTTTGAGGGTGGGGGCTACTACACCTACGGCACGCCGAATCATGGACGCAGCCAATACGCGCATCCACGCATGCTGACGGTGATCCAGTTTGTTGCAACCAGATGGTGTCAAACAGACTCGCGGAAATTCGGGATCGGAAATATCAGCCTCGCAGAAGGCGTTGATCACCCCGACCACAAATCCCATGAGAGTGGACTTGAAGTGGACATCAGGCCTTTGCGCAAAGATGGGAAGGAAATCGGCTGTACGCGCTTCGACGCCGAGTATGATCGTGAGGGGACGGCGAAGCTCATCGGTTTGTTTTACCAGCACCCGATGGTAGCGCTGGTTGCCTTTAACGACAGGCAGATCCATCGAGTACGGCCGGTCAGGGGTCACGACAATCACTTCCATGTAGAAGTGCGCTGAGGAACAATGATGAAGATGACCTGGACGATGCTCTTGTTTGCGTACGTAGCAGCCTTGCCTGGCCATGCAGACGAATTAGGGCCGCATAAAAAGCTGGCCGGCGTCTACCGCGTTTATAGCGGCGGCCTTGGGGACCCCGCCGCCCCGACTCCGCGGGATAAAAAGGTCATGTTTGCAATCAGCGGAACCGCGGCAAAAGAGATATTCGAGGCAATCGGGCCGGACAAGAAAGACATTTGTACGGAAGGCAGTTCGGTGCGAGTCCGCCACAGGGATGAGGAAAAACTCTCCTGCATGCGGTCGGCAAAAGGCGAATACAGCTGCAACTTTGGCTTCGATCTCGTGAGCGGAAAAAGCATCGGCGGGATCGTGTGCTAGGACAGTAGGGATAAAAAAACGGCGCCCGAAGGCGCCGTTTTCATTAGCAGCTAAGACGATTACTCGCCATCGCCATGGTGCTCGGCCTGAGCCTGAGCAGCCTGCTGGTCTTCCATCGCCTGCAGTTCGGCAGCCATGTTGGCCTTCTCCTGCTGCAGCAGCGCCTGGCGCTCTTCCGCTTCCCACACTTCCTTCTCTTTGCGGGCGCGGTGGAATGCCAGACCGGTACCGCCCGGGATCAGGCGGCCGACGATCACGTTTTCCTTCAGGCCGCGCAGACCGTCGCGCTTGCCCATGATCGCGGCTTCGGTCAGCACGCGGGTGGTTTCCTGGAACGAAGCGGCCGAGATGAACGAGTCGGTCGACAGCGATGCCTTGGTAATACCCAGCAGCACGTTTTCGTACGTTGCCGGCAGTTTGCCCGCAGCCGTGACCTTGTCGTTCTCTTCCAGCAGCTCCGAACGCTCGACCTGCTCGCCGACGATGTAGTCGGTGTCGCCTGCCTCGGTGATCTGAACACGGCGCAGCATCTGGCGAACGATCACCTCGATGTGCTTGTCGTTGATCTTCACGCCCTGCAGACGGTACACGTCCTGCACTTCGTCCACGATGTAGCGGGCCAGCGCTTCGATACCCAGCAGGCGCAGGATGTCTTGCGGATCAGCCGGGCCGTCCACGATCATCTCGCCCTTGTTCACCACCTGGCCGTCGTGCACCAGCACTTGCTTGTCCTTGGTAATCAGGAACTCGTGCTTGTTGCCGTCCATGTCGGTGATTTCCAGACGCTGCTTGCCCTTGGTTTCCTTACCGAAGGCCACGGTACCGGTGACTTCCGCCAGCATGCCCGCATCCTTCGGCGAACGTGCTTCGAACAGCTCGGCAACGCGCGGCAGACCACCGGTAATGTCACGGGTCTTCTGCGATTCGGTCGGGATACGTGCAAGCACTTCACCCACCGACACTTGCTGGCCGTCCTTCACCATGATCAGCGCGCCGACCTGGAAGCCGATCGTCACGGCGTGTTCGGTGCCGGCGATCTTCACTTCCTGGCCTTCTTCGTTCAGCAGCTTGACCTGCGGACGCAGGACCTTGCCCGAACCGCGGCGCTTCGGATCGATCGCGACCAGGGTCGACAGGCCGGTCACTTCGTCGACCTGGCGAGCGACGGTGACGCCCTCTTCCACGTTTTCGAACTTGATGGTACCTGCGTACTCGGTAATGATCGGACGGGTCAGCGGGTCCCAGGTTGCCAGGGCCACGCCGGCTTTCACCGCCATGCCATCCTTGACGATCAGGGTCGCGCCGTACGGCACCTTGTGGCGCTCGCGCTCACGGCCGTGGTCGTCGGTGATCAGGACTTCGCCCGAACGCGAGATGACGATCTGCGCGCCCTTGCCGTTGGTGACGTAACGCATGGTCGCGGTGAAGCGGACCGTGCCGTTCGACTTGGCTTCGACCGACGAGGCCACTGCCGCACGCGATGCCGCACCACCGATGTGGAAGGTACGCATGGTCAGCTGGGTACCCGGCTCACCGATCGACTGCGCAGCGACCACACCGACTGCTTCGCCGGCGTTGACCAGCATGCCGCGGCCCAGGTCGCGGCCGTAGCACTTGGCGCACAGGCCGTAGCGGGTGTCGCAGTTCAGCGGGGTGCGGACCTTCACTTCGTCGATGCCGAGGCGTTCGATCTCTTCGACCATGTCTTCGTCCAGCAGGGTGCCGGCTTCGTACACGGTTTCCTGGGTTTCCGGATTCACGACATCGGTGCCGGTCACGCGGCCGAGGATACGGTCGCGCAGGGCTTCGATGACTTCACCGCCTTCGACCATCGCCTTCATGTGCGTGCCGTTGGTGGTGCCGCAATCGTCCTCGATCACCACCAGGTCCTGGGTCACGTCGACCAGACGGCGGGTCAGGTAACCCGAGTTCGCGGTCTTCAGCGCGGTGTCGGCCAGACCCTTACGGGCGCCGTGCGTCGAGATGAAGTACTGCAGAACGTTCAGGCCTTCGCGGAAGTTCGCGGTAATCGGCGTCTCGATAATCGAGCCGTCCGGCTTGGCCATCAGGCCTCGCATACCGGCCAGCTGGCGGATCTGGGCTGCCGAACCACGGGCGCCCGAGTCGGCCATCATGTAAATCGCGTTGAACGATTCCTGGGTGCCTTCGGTGCCGTCGCGCTTGGTGACCGGTTCCACTTTCAGCTGGTCCATCATCGCCTTGCCGACTTCGTCCGAGGTCTTGCCCCAGATGTCGACGACCTTGTTGTAACGCTCGCCGGCGGTGACCAGACCCGAAGCGTACTGCTGCTCGATCTGCTTCACTTCCGCTTCGGCGGTCGCGATCATGCCCTTCTTGACGTCCGGGATCAGCATATCGTCCACGGCGATCGAGATGCCGGCGCGGGTCGCCAGGCGGAAGCCCGACTGCATCAGCTTGTCGGCGAAGACGACGGTCGCACGCAGGCCGCACTTGCGGAACGACGTGTTGATCAGCTTCGAGATCTCTTTCTTCTTCAGCGGACGGTTCAGCACCGAGAACGGCAGGCCCTTCGGCAGGATCTCCGACAGGATCGCACGGCCGACGGTGGTCTCGTAGCGGGTCAGGGTCTGCTCGAATTCGCCATTGGCGTTCTTCGGGAACTCGACGATACGCACGGTGATGCGGGTCGCCAGTTCGACTTCCTTGTTGTCGTACGCGCGGATGACTTCCGACACGTCCGGGAACATCATGCCTTCGCCCTTGGCGTTGATCGCCTCGCGCGACGCGTAGTACAGACCCAGCACGATATCCTGCGACGGGACGATCGACGGTTCCCCGTTCGACGGGAACAGGATGTTGTTCGAGGCCAGCATCAGGGTGCGGGCTTCCATCTGCGCTTCGATCGACAGCGGGACGTGGACTGCCATCTGGTCACCGTCGAAGTCGGCGTTGAACGCCGCGCAGACCAGCGGGTGCAGCTGGATTGCTTTACCTTCGATCAGGACCGGCTCGAACGCCTGGATACCGAGACGGTGCAGGGTCGGCGCACGGTTCAGCATGACCGGGTGCTCTTTGATGACCTCTTCCAGGATGTCCCAGACCACCGGTTCCTGGATTTCGACCAGCTTCTTGGCTGCCTTGATGGTGGTCGCGAGACCCATCAGTTCCAGCTTGTTGAAGATGAAGGGCTTGAACAGTTCCAGGGCCATCAGCTTCGGCAGGCCGCACTGGTGCAGTTTCAGCTGCGGACCCACCACGATGACCGAACGGCCCGAGTAGTCGACGCGCTTGCCCAGCAGGTTCTGACGGAAACGGCCGCCCTTACCCTTGATCATTTCAGCCAGCGACTTCAGCGGACGCTTGTTGGCGCCGGTCATCGCCTTGCCGCGACGGCCGTTGTCCAGCAGCGAGTCGACCGCTTCCTGCAGCATGCGCTTTTCGTTACGCGTAATGATTTCCGGAGCGCGCAGTTCCATCAAACGCTTCAGGCGGTTGTTACGGTTGATGACGCGGCGGTACAGGTCGTTCAGGTCGGAGGTGGCGAAACGGCCGCCATCCAGCGGGACGAGCGGACGCAGCTCCGGCGGCAGGACCGGGAGCACTTCCATGA
>CAMPHU010000009.1 GCA_946886065.1 uncultured Massilia sp.
CTGACCATCCACGAGAACGTCGGCCACCCGACGGAACTGGACCGTGTGCTCGGCTACGAAGCCAACTACGCCGGCACCAGCTTCGCCACCCTCGACAAGTGGCAGACGAAGAAATTCAAGTACGGCCACGAGCGCGTCAACTTCGTCGCCGACAAGACCACACCGGGCTCGCTCGGCTACGTGGCCTACGACGACGAAGGCGTCAAGACCAAGAAGTGGGACATCATCCGCAACGGCATGCTGGTGAACTACCAGGCCACGCGCGACCAGGCCCACATCATCGGCGAGAAGGAATCGCACGGCTGTTCCTACGCGGACAGCTGGAGCACCATCCAGTTCCAGCGCATGCCCAACGTGTCGCTGGAGCCGGGCAAGGCGCGCCTGACCCCGGACGAGATGATCAAGGACGTCAAGAAGGGCGTCTACATCCTCGGCCGCGGCTCCTACTCGATCGACCAGCAGCGCTACAACTTCCAGTTCGGCGGCACGCTGTTCTACGAAATCAGGAACGGCAAGATCACCGGCCCGCTGGAAGACGTGGCCTACCAGTCGAACACCCAGGAGTTCTGGAACGCCTGCAGCGCCATCTGCGACGAGCGCGACTGGCGCATGGGCGGCTCGTTCTTCGACGGCAAGGGCCAGCCCAGCCAGGTCAGCGCCGTGTCGCACGGCTCGAGCACCACGCGTTTCAACGGCATCAATGTGATCAATACCGCACGCAAGATCGGATGAGGAGACCAGGATGAAATCCCTGAATCAAGAACAAGCAAAACGCATCGCCGACCGCGTGATCGGCTTCTCGAAAGCCGACGAATGCAGCGTGTCGATCGAAGGCAACCGTACCGGCAACATCCGCTTTGCGCGCAACAGCGTGTCGACCGCGGGCCTGACCGAGGACATGCAGCTGTCCGTGCGCGTCGCCTTCGGCAAGCGCACCGGCACCGCCGTGATTAATGAATTCGACGACAAGTCGCTGGAAAAGGCGGTGCGCCGCGCCGAGGAACTGGCGCGCCTGGCGCCGGAGAATCCGGAGTTCGTGCCGGCCGTCGGCAAGCAGGAATACCGCGGGACCCAGACCTTTGTGCCAGGCACCGCCGCCATCGACCCGGACTACCGCGCCGAAGTCGCCGCCGCCAGCATCGGCCAGGCGCGCGCCAAGAAGCTGGTCACCGCCGGCTTCTTCACCGACAGCACCCGCTTCGCCTGCATCGCCAACTCGAACGGTGTGTTCGGCTTCCAGGAATTCACCGACCTGTCCTTCACTTGCACCGCGCGCACCGAAGACGGCCGCGGCTCGGGCTGGGTGACCCGCTCGGCCGTGGATGCGCGCCGCTTCAACGCCAGCGAAGCGGCGAACGTGGCGATCGAGAAGGCGCTGCGCTCGGTCGACGCCAAGGCGCTGGAGCCGGGCCGCTACACCGTGATCCTGGAGCCGGCCGCGACCTCCGAAATCCTGGGCAACATGTTCAGCTCCTTCAGCGCGCGCTCGGCCGACGAAGGCCGCAGCTTCCTGGCCAAGAAGGGCGGCGGCAACCGCCTGGGCGAGAAGCTGTTCGACCAGCAGGTGAACATCTGGGCCGACCCGTGGAACCCGGACGTGCCGGTGGCGCCGTGGGACAACCAGACCATGATCGCGCGCCAGCGCACGGACCTGATCAAGGATGGCCGCGTGGCCTCGCTCGGCTATTCGCCCTACTGGGCCAAGAAGACCGGCAAGCAGGCGACCGCCAGCCACGGCAACATGATCATGGCCGGCGGCACCAAGTCGCTGGAAGAGCTGATCGAAGGCACCAAGAAGGGCATCGTGGTCACCCGCACCTGGTACATCCGCATGGTGGACCCGCAGTCGCTGCTCATCACCGGCCTGACCCGCGACGGCACCTTCTACGTCGAGAACGGCAAGATCAAGCATCCGGTGAAGAACTTCCGCTTCAACGAGAGCCCGGTCACCATCCTCAACAACATCGAGGAACTGGGCAAGCCGCAGATCATCGGCGGCGACGAAGTGCCGTTCCAGATGGTGCTGCCGCCGATGAAGGTCCGCGACTTCAACTTCACCTCGCTGTCCGACGCCGTCTAAAAAAATGGCCTCATACGATTTCTACTTCACGCGCCTGATGTATGAGTCGGGCGACTGGGACGTGGATATCCGCATGCCCAGCAACGTGCTGAACTCGCTCGTCGAGTACACCACCTTGCGGGTGGATCCGGTCGAGCGCATGGTGGCGCTCGCCGATCCGAAAATGCTGCAGGCGCCGTTCTGCTACCTGGCCGGCCACAAGCTGGTCCAGTTCACCCCGGCGGAACGGCGCAATTTCGAGCGCTACGTGCGCGGCGGCGGCTTCGTCTTCGTCGATGACTGCAACCACGACATCGACGGGCTGTTCGCCAAATCCTTCGAGGCCGAGATGATCAAGATCTTCGGGGCCAGCGCCATGAAGAAGATCCCGAATACGCACCGGCTGTATTCGTGCTTCTTCAAGTTCGACGGCCCGCCGACCACGGGCGGCGAGCTGAACGGCTGGGGCGACGACCTGGTGCACGAGTACCTGAAGGCCATCGAGTTCGGCGGCCGGATCCGGGTGCTGTACTCGAACAAGGACTATGGCTGCGAATGGGATTACGACTTCCGCAACAAGCGTTTCCTGGCGGTCGACAATACCCGTTTTGCGGTGAATATTATTCAATATGCGTTGGGAGCGTGAGCGGTGGCTGAACGTGATGCGGTAGCGTGGGATGAACGGGAAATCGCCGAATTGACGGCGAAGGTGGACGCGCTGCGCGCCAGCATGGCGCGTGTGATCATCGGCCAGAACGACGTGGTCGAGCTGCTGCTCACCTGCCTGCTGGCCGGCGGCCACGCGCTGGTGGAAGGCGTGCCGGGCCTGGGCAAGACCCTCTTGGTGAAATCCCTGGCGCAGGCCACCGACATGGAGTTCCGCCGCGTGCAGTTCACGCCGGACCTGATGCCTTCGGATATCGTGGGCACCGAGATCCTGGAAGAAGACACCAGCACGCGCCAGCGCGTGTTCCGCTTCCAGCAGGGACCGGTGTTCACCCAGGTGCTGCTGGCGGACGAGATCAACCGCGCCCCGCCCAAGACCCAGTCGGCGCTGCTGGAAGCGATGCAGGAGCGCGCCGTCACCTTCGCCGGCCAGACCCACAAGCTGCCGCGCCCCTTCTTCGTGCTGGCCACGCAGAACCCGATCGAGCAGGCCGGCACCTATCCGCTGCCGGAAGCCCAGCTCGACCGCTTCCTGCTGCGCATCGACGTGGTCTACCCGACCGAGGACGAAGAAGTGCTGATGGTCTCGCGCACCACCCACGCGGGCCTGGACGACGCCGAGCCGGCGATGGACGTGAACACGCTGCTGCGCCTGCAGCAGCTGGTGCGCGACATCGAGATCGGCGACCACCTGCTGCGCTACGCCACCCGTCTGGTGCGTGCGACCCGCCCGGGCGAGACCACGGTGGCCGCGGTGAAGCAGCACATCGGCTGGGGCGCGGGCCCGCGCGCCGGCCAGGCGCTGGTGCTGGCCTCCAAGGCGCGCGCCCTGATGCAGGGCCGCCTGGCGGTCACGCGCGACGACATCCAGGCCATGCTGCTGCCGGTGCTGGCGCACCGCGTGCTGCGCAATTTCGAAGCCGAGGCCGACGGCATCGCCATCGCCGACATCCTCCAGGCCCTGCGCAACGAGATCAAGGTCGGCTAAGTTGTCGCTGGCGAACACCGCGCTGATCGCGCACACGCAGAACCTCGACCTCGTGATCCGGCACGTGCTGGCGGGGCTCGGGCACGGCATCCACGCCGGCCGCGAGCGCGGGGCGGGCGTCGAGTTCTCGGAATACCGGGCCTATGCGCCAGGGGACGAGTGGCGCCGCGTCGACTGGAAGCTGCTGGCGCGCGCCGACCGCTATTTCGTGCGCGAGGCCGAGCGCGACAGCCACGTCGCGGTCTGGCTGGTGCTCGACGCTTCGGCCTCGATGGCGGAGCCCAGCCGCAGCGTCGAGCAGCTCGACAAGCTCCACTATGCGCGCATGCTGCTCGGCTGCGTGGCCGCCATCGCCCAGCGCCAGGGCGATGCCTTCGGACTGGTGGTGCTGGGCGAGGGCAGGGTGCAGTTCACCCCGGCTTCGCGCGGCCCGCGCCAGCTCCAGCGCGTGCTGGCCCAGCTGCAGCGCGCCCAACCCAAGGGTGAATTGCCCGACGCCGACACCCTGCGCGCGAGCTTGCATTTTGCCCGCGCGCCGAGCGCCGTCTTCGCCGCCAGCGACCTGCTCGACTGGCCCTCGCCGCTGTCGCAGGCGCTGACCCGGCTGCGCCAGATGCGCCACGACGTGCGCGTGCTGTGCCTGCAGACCCAGGCCGAGGTCGACGCCAGCTTTTCGCCGGCATTGGCCTACCGCGACCCCGAGCAAGGCGCGGGCGTGTTCCGCTTCGGCGCCGACCTCAAGGACGGCTACCGCCGCAACCGCGAGCAGCACTTCGCCGCGGTCACGGCCGCGTGCCGCAAGAATGACATGCCGCTGACCCTGGCCGCCATCGAGCAGGCGCCGGCGGAGGTATTGCGGCGCTGGCTGCGCCGGCCCGGAGGGCGTCCATGAACGGCCTCTGGTGGCTGGGCCTCGCCACGCTGGCGCTGCCGATCTGGTGGCACCGCAAGAAGCGCGAGCAGCACAAGGCGGAGCCGCTGGCGACCGCGCGCTTCCTGCCGCGCACGGAGCCGCGCCAGACGCGCGTGTGGCGCTTCAGCGATCCGCTCCTGCTGCTGGTGCGCTGCCTGCTGCTGGCGACCCTGGTGGCCTGGCTGGCCGATCCGGTCTTCCCGTGGCGCGGCGATACCGTGATCGTGGCCGAAGGCACCGACCCGGCATGGGCCGGGCGCCAGGCTGCGCAGGCGGGGCTGGCCGAGGCCGAGCGTGTCGTCATGCCGGCGGGACAGGCCATCGCCTGGGTCCGCACCCACGAACGCGAATGGAAGCCCGATGCGCGCCTGCTGGTGCTGGGCGACATCCCGATGCCGGCGACGCTGCCGGCGTTCGGCCGCACCGTCGAGCTGCGCACGCTGGCCCGGCCGCCGGCAAAGACCGAACGCCACGTCTATATCGAGAGCGAGCGCCCGCAGGAGTGGCGCCGCCTGTTCGCGGCGCTCGACGGCCCCGAGCGCGTGATCGTCGATGCGGCGCCCGGTGCGCAGACCGAGCTGATCGTGTGGGACCGGACCGGCGCGCCGCCGGCCACCATGCGCGCGCCGCTGTGGTGGGTGCTCGACCCCGCCGCTTTCCCGGAAATGAGCAAGGCGCGTGAAGCGGACGGCGTGCTGCACGCGGACAGCGCGCGCGGCCGCCTGTGGCTGTCGAAGTCCTGGCCGCCGCGCGACCCGGACGCCGCGCGCGCCCTGATCGAACACTGGCAGCAGGTGCACATCGGTCCACGCCACTACACGGCGCCGTCGCGGGTCTTCGCCGCCTCGAAGGATGCGCGCGCCCTGGCGCCGAGCGGCGCACTGCGCGACATGCTGCTGGCCGCCCTGGTGGCCCTGTTTGTACTTGAAAGGTTACTGACGCATGCAAGAAGGCGCTGAGATCGTCCGGCGCGTCTGGCGCGCCGCCCAGCTGCGCCGCCTGCCGCTGTGGGCGGGCGGGGCGCTGCCCTGGCTGGCCGTGCCGTCCGGGCCGGGCCTGCTCGCATGGGCCGGCTGGTGCGCCTGGGACTGGGCCAAGCTGCGCCGCCGCGTCAACCACGAATGGAGCGCCTGGCTGGACGGCGCCGTGCCGGAGATGGAAGACAGCTCGGCATTGCTGGTGCACGCGGAGACGCCGGTCGCGCGCCTGCAGCGCCAGCGCTTGCTGGACCGCCTGGACGCCAGCGTCAGCGCACCCCAGCTGCGCGGCATCGCCAAGGGCCGGATCGCGGCCGGCGTCCCGATTCTCATGACCGGCGCCGTGCTGGCCGGGATGCTGTGGTTCGCCGGGCAGGGGAGGCAGCAGGCCGTCGGCGGGCCGGTCACACCGGTCGCCGCCGCGCTGGCGGCGCCGCTGTCGCCCCTCACCGTGCGCCTGGCGCCACCCGCCTACACGGGCGTGCCCGCCTCGGAATCCGCGCCGCGCGACCTGCAGGTGCCGGAACAGACGCGGGTCTCGTGGTGCTTGAAGGATCGGGATGGCGCTTCGAATACGGACAATATCGAGCTGGGCAACGGCCAGGTGCTCAAGCCGGGCAAGGAGTGCGTGCAGTGGCTGGCGACCGAATCGGTGCTGTGGCGCTGGCGCGGCCAGCGCTACACGCTGCGCGTGATTCCCGACCAGCCGCCCGAGATCACGATCACGGCGCCGGGCCAGATGGTGGTCGAGCTGCCCGAGAACGCCACCACGGCCGCGATGGGCGTCAAGATCCGCGACGATTACGTGATCACGCGCGCGACGCTGCACATGACGCTGGCGCGCGGCAGCGGCGAGAACGTCCGCTTCACGGACCGCGAGATGCCGCTGCCGGCCTCCAGCGACCCGAAGCAGCGCAACTGGTCCAGGCAGTGGTCATTGGCCGAGCTGGGCATGGAGCCGGGCGACGAACTGTACTTCTTCGTGCGCGCGCTTGATAACGCATCGCGCCCGCACGCCGTGCAGTCGCCGACCTACACCTTGCGCCTGCCGGCGCCGCCGGACGAAGCCGAGGAAGAAAGCGCGGCGATGCCGATGCTGGTCAAGCCGCAGAGCCTGCGCAGCCAGCGCCAGATCATCATCGACACCGAGCAGCTGGTGGCCGACATGCGCAGCACGAAGATGAGCGAAGAGGCCGTGCGCGACCGCAGCCAGAAGATCGCGGGCGACCAGGGCATGCTGCGCCGCCGCTACGGCCAGTTCCTGGGCGAGGAATCCTCGCTGTTCGCCGACGACGAGGGCGGCGACGAGCACGGCGACCACGGCGGCGAGGAGAAACCGGACATCCTGCACCAGTTCGGCCACGCCCACGACGAATCGGAAAACGCCACCCTGTACGACGAGGAAACCAAGAAGGTCTTGCGCCGCGCCTTGTCGGCCATGTGGGACGCCGAGAAAGCCCTGCGTGCGATCGCGCCCAGGACCGCGCTGCCGCCCGAGCACAAGGCGCTGGAGGCGATCAAGGAACTGCAGCAGGCCGAGCGCGTCTACCTGCACAAGACCGCCTTCACCCCGCCGCCGATCAAGGAAGAGAAGCGCATGACCGGCGACATGGATGGCACGGCCAGCTACCGCCGCGAGCAGGGCGGACCGGAACAGCCGGTGCCGGACGAGGTCCGCGCGCTGGTGCAGGCCCTGTCGAGCGACGGTCCGCTGCCGGCCCTGTGGACGCGCACCGCGCACGACTGGGTGCGCGCACGCCTCGCGGAGGATGAACAGCGCCTGTCGGCCCAGCGCGCGATCCAGGATGTGGCGGACGGCTGCACCAGCTGCCGTCCGGTGCTGCGCGCCTGGCTGCGCGCGGGAGCGGGGCAGGGCCAGGTGCTGCTGCAGGCGCGCCCGAGCGTCGAGACGCCGTTCGTGCGCAGCTGGCGCGAAGGGAGCAAGCCATGAACAACCCGCTCCTGATCGCGGCCATCGCCGTTGCCGGCGTGGCAAGCCTGGGCATCTACCTGTGGCGCCGCCAGTGGCTGGATGCAGTGCTGGTGGCGATCGCCGCCGGCGCGCTGGGCCTGTTCGCCGCGGACCTGCGCGTGCCCGGCGAAGGCGGCCGCACCCTGGCGCTCGACCCGAAGGCGGTGCCGGCTTCGCTGGACGGCATCCGCGCGCTCACGCTCAAGGGCGACGGCTTGCGCGCCGCGCAGTGGAACGACCTGCCGGCGCGTCCGCTCGCCTGGGACATGCCAAGCGGCGGCGGCCTGCGCCTGGCCTTCCCGCGCGAAGTCGCGCTGGGACGCATGTTCACCCTGAAGGTCGAACGCGAGGACAAGGGCGAAGCACGCCTGGAACTGCTGGCTGAAAATGGCCAGGTGCTGGCGCAAGGCAAGGGCAATGGCGACCTCAGTGCCGACTGGCTGCCGCCGGTGGCCGAGCCGGTGGTGCTCAAGGCGCGCCTGCTGGACGCCAGGGACAAGCTGATCGCCGAGGGACCGGTGCCCTTCATCGTGCGCGACCCGGCGGTCCTGCAGGTGCAGGGCCGCTTCGGCGCGCCCTCGTTCGACCTGCGCGTGCTGAACGAGCTGCTGGTGGGCAGCGGCGCGCTGCTGGACTGGCAGGTCATGCTCAGCCGCGCCGTGACCCGTACCGAAACGCCGCGCGAGGAGATGGCGGCGCCGAACCTGATGGTGACCGACGCCGCCTGGTTCGAGCGCGCCGGCGCGGGCGAGCGTTCGGCGCTGCTGGCGAAAGTGGGCCAGGGCATGCCGCTGCTGATCCTGGGCGGGAACGCGAACGATCCTGGCGTGTGGTCGCGCAGCCTGCAGCTGCCCTTGCAGGCGCAGCCGGCCGGCCGCAAGATCGAGGCGCCGCTGGAACTGCCGGTGGCGCCGCTGGTGCCCGCTGCGCGTACGGCCGGACCGTGGACTGGCTCGGACAGCCTGGTCTGGACCCGTGGCTGGCAGAAAGGCCGCATCGCCTGGCTGGGCGTGACCGAGTGGCACCGCCATGCGATCGGCGAACCGCGCGCGCTGGCGCTGTGGTGGCAGGGTGTGCTGGACAGCCTCGGCATCGAACTGAAGCAGCAGACCGAATGGCTGGCCCCGGCCGAGATGCCGCTGCCCGGCCAGCGCCTGGAAGTGTGCGCACGCGGCGTCGGCGGCGAGGTGGCGATTCCGGAACTGAAGCAGACGCTGGCCTGGCAGCGCCGCGCGGACCGCGCGGATGCATCCTGCGTGGCCGTGTGGCCGCGGAAGACGGGCTGGCTGCAAGTGCAAGACAAGAAGGCCGGCGCGCATGCGATCTATGTGTACGCGCCGACGGACTGGCCGCAATGGCAAGCATCGCAGCGGCGCGACGCGACGGCGCGCTATGCGGCGCGCACGCCCGCTGCGGCGGCGGAAGGACCGACGCGTGCGATGCCGGCCTGGCCTTTCGCGCTGGCCTTCACCCTGGCCATGCTGGCGCTGTGGTGGCGCGAGCGGCGTTAAGAGGAGCAAGCGGAATGGCAACCGAACGTCACTTCGTCGATTACGTCATCGAACAGGCCGGCTTGGGTGGCCGGCTCACCTGCAAGAAGCTGTTCGGCGAGTTCGCGCTCTACCTGGACGGGAAGGTCGTGGCCTTCGCCTGCGATAACAGCCTCTTTATCAAGCCGTCCCAGGCGGTGCAGACGTTGGCGCCGAACCTGCCCAAAGGTCCGCCCTATCCGCAGGCAAAGGACTTTCCGATCGCCGACGAGCTGCTCGACGATCCGGAAGCGTTGCGGCGCCTGATCCTTGAAACGGCCGCGCTGATGCCGTCTAAAGAGAAGAAGTCACTTGGGGCCAGCGGGCGCTCGTACGCTCGCAGGGAGCACGAAGACGGCAAATAAGAACTGGCGGCAATTTGCCTGTCGGTCTGCTTCAGATCGATAGGTTCGAGTAATCGCAGGAAGGATAGCCAGCAGTCGCCATCGAACCCCCGCGGCTTACATAACGCCAGTCAGTTTCAGGATCGCGCCTGCCAAGCCAAGTACGCAGATGATGATGAAAAGGCCCAACAGGAACTCAAGGACCTTCTTCACCGCAAACGGCACCCATACTCCGACAACGGCACCACCGATGAGACCCATCACCACACTTCCGACGCCGCCGAAAGACAAGAAGGTGATCACGGCACCACCGATAGAACATCCCACGATGATCGCAAGCGTCAGGAACCCTTGTAGCCGCTCGAAATTCCATGCCATCTTGCCCGCATTCGTTGGCTTGGTTTCACTCATCGGCGCCCCCCCGAGCTGGGCAAGAGCAGCGTCCCCTTGTGCGGAAAATCCTGCAAGATCTTCGATCACGAACCCCTCCTCATGGACGACTGAGTTTCGTATCGTAGCGATGTAACGGAGGCTCTTGACCAGTTGTGAGGGGAGTGTTGTCTCGATACTGGAAACTTTCTCGTGGAGACCCTTCCCGGTCGCTTGGTACTTTTCCTCAAGTAGAGATTCGAGGCGACGCGAGAGGCTTACAGCAAGTTCAATCTGGCTCATGGCATGTGCTTTGACGGCGATGAGAGTCACCAGCCACATGCGGCGTGATGCTGCTTCGACCGGACCTGTCCCACTATGTAATAACGAAAATTCGCAAGCCCCGAGGCTCTTTTAGTAGCGTTCAGGATAGCTGGATTAGTGCTGTAATGCAACATTATCGTAGGCTGATACTAGGGAATGTGCTCGGCATCAGGTGGCGGCACCACCCACCGGTGCATGCGCTCCTCGTAGACGGAAACCGTCGGGGCAGGGAAGTCCGGATCCGCAAACGCGCCGACGGGAATGCCCACATAGGCATCCAGCCCTCCGGGCTCATAGTAGACCGTCGCGCCGCATTGCGGGCAGAAGTGGAATATCGCGGTCGAGCCTTCATCCCCCGTGCGGGCGTACGCCGTCGACCGGCCGCTGATGGCCACGTTCTCGCGCAAGAACCGCGCTTGCTGCCCGAAGACGCTGCCGGTACGGCGCTGGCAAGCCAGGCAGTGGCAGATCGAATTGCGAACCGGTTCGCCGGTCACGCGCGCCGACAGCTGGCCGCAACTGCATGCTGCAATCCGGGTGTTCACATAGCCTCCCTGTTCCTCATATTGCCCGCAGCCGCCTGTCCCTGAGCGTCAGCAGGCCCTTGGCGGTGTACAGCACGATCAGCGACCCCGCCAGGTCGCCCACGCACATGACAAAAAATCCCAGCAACAGCTCCTCGTTATCCTGCAGGATGAACCAGAGGTGATGAAGCGCGGGGCTGGCGATTGCGCAGCCGACGGCGCAGACCAGCAAGCGCGTCGGAGTCAGGTTTCTCAGCGAGGACTGGAGACCGTATTCCCGCTGCGCGATGAGGTAGACCAGGTAGGGCCCCGCAGCGCCTGCGATCGTGCCGGCGAAGGCACGCGCCACATCGCCCGGGAAGTAGTACCAGTAGCAGGCAAACCAGCCGGTAATCAAGAGGCCCACGGCGCCGGCCCAGCCGAACAGCAGCGTACAAAGCAAACGGGTCCCGGCGGGAATATAAATCCACCCTATGCCCTGCAAAAACTCCGCACGGCGGAAGAACACCTCGTTCAGCACCATCGTTGCGCCGTGAAGGAAGATCGTGCCCGCGATCATATAAAGACTCATGCGAAGCTGTGAAACTGGCTGATTCATCCTGCCCCTGCTGCGTTGATTCGCCATCCGTCTGTTTCGGGCCGATGGCATCGGTCGGTTGGCCCAAGTGTAGAGGGTAGGTTGCTAGCCTGGCAAGCAAAGACAGGTAGACGGCGCCATCCGCGATCCGCCAGGTGCTCGTATCATCGGATGAACAACCATCCGTCAGGCGGTAAGCTGTGAATAAGAGATAGTTTCCGCACGGAAATTAAGTGCGACAATGCGGATTCATGATCTGTGCAGTATCGAGAGACACCATGCTGACCCTGCTTCGCCGCCTCTTTTCCTCCACTCCCCCTGCATCCCGCCACGCGGCGACATCGTCGCGCCTGGACCAGGCGCCGCCGCCGGACATCGACGCCGGCCCGGGGCCTGCGCTCGGCCTCGTCCAGCACATGCGCTTTCACGGAGGCTTTCCCTACATGGATTGGCCACGCCTCCTGGAATGGAAGGACGCACTGCCGCCGGAGCGCCGGGCGCAAGCCTGGCTGCAGGCCGAGCAGGCCTGGCTGCTGCACTTCCGGGATGCGCTCGGCCCGCATTTCAGGGTCGATGAATCGGAGCACGCCTTGCTGCTGTCTTCACTGGAAGACAATGTTGTGCGCGCCACGCTCGCGTTCATGGAAAAGACGCTCAAGCGCGTCACCCATACCCTCGACGGGATCGCCGCGATGCCGCCCATGGGCAAGGACATCCTGATCGTCTTCGACGACGAAGACAGCTACTACCGCTACGTCGCGGCCTACTATCCCGATGCGGGGGAATTCGCCTTCAGCGGCGGCATGCACATCGACGCCGGCTGCAGCCATTACGTGACGCTCAAGGGCGACCTGCATGCGATCGAACCCGTCATCGCGCACGAGATGACGCATGGACTCCTTGGCCATCTTCCGCTGCCGCTGTGGCTGAACGAAGGCATCGCCGTCAACACCGAACAGCGCCTGACACGGGTGGGGGCGTCCAAGCACACGCCGCAGGAGCTGCGCCAGATGCACCTGGCGTTCTGGGGCGAGGAAGAACTGCAGCAGTTCTGGTCGGGGAAATCGTTCCAGCGGGTGGACGACGGCAATCTCCTGTCCTACGACCTGGCACGCATCCTGGTCGGACACCTGGCCAAGGATTGGGACGCGTTCAGGCGCTTCGTGCTGGCCGCCGATGCGGCGGATGCGGGGAACGCGGCGGCGCTGGAGCAGCTCGGCGTGGGTGTGGGCGAGCTCGCCTGCGCCCTGCTGGAACGGGAGCCGTCCGCCGCATGGAGTCCCGATCCGGCGTCCTGGAAGCAGGGATGATGCGGGAATAAAGAAAGCCCGCGATGCCGGTTTTCCGGCATCGCGGGCCCTCACCTCGATCAGAAGGTGTAGTCAGCCTTCACGTAGAACGAACGGCCGTTGATGCCGAACGGGCAGGTCTCCCAGCAGTGGGTGAAGCCCAGCTGCGGGAACGGCGCCGCCTTGACCGGATCCCACTTGGTCGGGTAGGTGTCGAACAGGTTGTTCACGCCGGCGCTCAGGCTCAGGTTCTTGTTGAACGCGTAGCGGCCGGTCAGGTCGACGATCCACTTCGCTTCCCAGGTCTGGATGAAGCCCGGGGTGAAGCCCTGGCCCTGCACTTCGCCGAAATAGTTGGCGCGCGCGGTCACGTTCCACGGACCGGTGGTGTAGTCGGCCGCCAGCACGTGGTGCTTGCGCGGCTGGCCGCGCTCGATCAGGGTCACCTGCGCGTCGTCGAACAGCTGGGCGCCGCTCAGCACCGGCGATTGCGAGTGGCGGTCGTCGACTTCGGTCTTGTTGAAGCCGAGCTGGCCGGACAGCACCAGGGTCGAGCCCTGCAGCTTGAGGGTCTGCTGGGCCACCAGGTCGAAGCCGGTGGTGGTGGTGTCGATCGCGTTGGTGAAGAACTGCGCCTGGCCCACGCGCAGCGGATCCAGGATCGCCTTGATCGGGCAGGCGGCGGCGGTCGGGCAGGCGCCCGACTCCGGCGAGATGTTGCTCGAGAAGACGATGCGGTCGTCGATCTTGATGCGGTAGACGTCGGCGGTCACCGACAGGCCCTGGCTAGGGCGCAGGATCGCGCCGAAGCTCATGCTCTTCGAGGTCTCTTCCTTCAGCGGCTCGATGCCGAAGGCGCGGGTGACGGCGCTGTTCTCGCGCGCGGTCAGGGTCTCGGTCAGCACACCGGCGGCGTTCAGGTTGGTCGAGACCGAGCTGTAGAACTTCTGCTGCACGCCCGGCGCACGGAAGCCGGTCGACAGGGAGCCGCGGAAGCCCAGGGTGCGGCTCGGATCCCAGCGCGCGCTCAGCTTGCCGGTGGTGGTGCTGCCGAAGTCCGAGTAGCGCTCGTGGCGCACGGCGGCGCCGGCCGAGAAGGTGTCGCCCCACTTGCGCTCCAGGTCGAGGTAGAGCGCGGTGTTGTGGCGGCCGTCGTCGACGGCGGTGCCCGGGGTGTAGCCCGGGAAGCCCTGGATGCCCGAGGCGGCGATGCCGCCGTTCTGGTTGAGGATGACGATGGCCGGGTTGTTGGTGCGGCCGTACTGGTAGGACACCGGGTCGCCCGCTTCGATCTCGTAGTTATCCTGGCGCCATTCGAAGCCGGTGCCCACGTACAGCGGACCGCCCATGAAGTCGACCGAACCCTTGAAGTCGAGGTTGAAGGTGGTCTGGTCGAACTTCAGGGTGCCGGTGTCGGCTTCCAGCGGCGAGGAACCGGTTTCGTAGTAGTAGCTGACGTTGATCGAGTTCCGCTCGTGGAACTGGAGCTGGCTGCGGCCATGGGTCAGGCTGATGTCGGCGCTCCAGTCGCCCGACAGGTCGTGGCGGTAGCCGGCCGAGATCGAGGCATCCTTGACGGTGGTGATGATGTTCGGCAGGAAGCCGTTCGGATACACCGCCGGCACGTTGCGGTCGTCGCCCGCCGAGCGGAAGAAGCCCGATGAATCGCCCTTGCGCTTGGAGGCGCCGCCGAAGGTGTAGAACTCGCCGCCGGCCACCGGCAGCGAGGCGTTCATCCACAGGTAGTAGTCCTTGGCGTCCGAGTCGCCGATGCGCTGGGTCACGCGCGGCGGGTCCACGCGCAGGGTGTCCACGCCGGCGCGGTTGGTTTCTTCGCGGTCGCGCGCTTCGGCCGACAGGTTCAGGTAGCCGCCGTCGGCGCCGAGGGCGAAGCCCTTGTGCGCGCTCAGCGAGATGGTGTCGCCGTCGCCTTCGTCGGTGGTGCCGGCGCTGGCGCTGATGGCGCCCTGGTTGCCCTTCTTGAGGATGATGTTGATCACGCCCGAGATCGCGTCCGAGCCGTACTGCGCGGCCGCGCCGTCGCGCAGCACTTCGATCGACTGGATTGCCGACAGCGGGATGGCATTGATGTCGGTGCCGGCCGAGCCGCGGCCGATGGTCTGCTGCACGTTCACCAGCGCCTGCTGGTGGCGGCGCTTGCCGTTGACGAGCACCAGCAGCTGGTCCGGGCCCAGGCCGCGCAGGGTGGCCGGGCGGATGATGTCGGTGCCGTCGCTGATGAAGGTGGAGGTGAAGTTGAACGAAGGGTCGAGATCTTGCAGGATCTTGCCGAGTTCCAGCGAGCCCGCCGACTGCAGATCCTTGGAACCGATCAGGCCGACCGGCACCGCCGTGTCGAGGGCGGTCTTGGCCTGGGTGCGCGAACCCAGCACCACGACCTGGGCCACGTTTTCTTCAGTTTGCTGCGCGGCTGCAGGCGCCAGTGCCGCCATGAGGGCGGATGCCAGCAGGGCGCGTTGTGGCAGTTTCTTCTTCGTCATCCTCAATCCTTTTACGTTGTGTTTTGTGTTCTCGTCCAGATTACTCAGACGCAACTTAATATTAACAACGAGTTATAACGAGGAAAGCATTTGTCATCGAAAGTGGTAATTACAAATGTATCTTCCTTGCCTGGATGTAGCGCAAAAGCCACGTATTTCGCGTGGTAGCGCTTAGCTATGTGATGTGGATAGAAATCGCGCAACAAAAATGTCAAATCGGAAAGGTAGAAAACATCCGCCAGCTTGTTACGTTCGCTAACAACTCTCTCAATAGTGCGCGAAAAGAACGATATACGATGAACAACAAGCCGGTGCCGAAATCGGGGGGTATCCGGCCAGGCGGGGCATTGCTCCGCCGCCCTGGATTTGCCGTCGGGCCGCGAAGACGGACGACACGGCAGTATTGTTTTTGCAGCCACACCATGACCCAGCGACGAACAGACGAGCGCAGCGCGCTTGTCACCGAATATGCGTTGTTTCTGGCCGAGACACGCGGCGTCGGCGCGGGCATGCTGTACCTCGAAAGCTGCAACGTCTCCCGGGAGATTCTCCTGCGCGCCTTGCGGGATCCGGGATCCCGTCGCAGCAAGGAGCGGCGCCAACAGCGGAGAAACGACTAGCACATGAATATCACTCAGCTCTGCAAACGCTATGGTCTTGAGCACTACGGCAACCTGGAAGATGCGTGGGACGCCTTCGGTCCCTCCGGCATCGTGCTGATGCAGTTATGGCATGGGCCCAATCAGCGCCTGCAGGACCATCCGCTGCCCGGCGCCCACCTGCGCGTGCTGTGCTTCGACAAGGCACACCACGAGGCGGCCGGCGCGCAGGCCTACCCGGGCCGGGCCTGGAGCATCGCCGCCGTCGAGAACGGCGCCAGGGGATATGCGGCGATGTCGGTGGCGCCGTCCAGGCAGCGCGGTGCGGGCGCCTGGGCCAAGTACGCCAACCTGGAGCGCGTGTTCCCGGTGCTGGCGCTGGAACGCGAACCGAACGGCGACATCTTCGCCGTGCTCGGCCTGCCGGTACCGGCGTCGGAGCTGGGCGCGCCCTCGCTGTCGCGCCGCGGCCGTCCCTCCTTGAGCGCGGCAGCCCGCGCGGGCATGACACCGGGCGCGGGCGGCGCCCGTCCTGCCGCTAGCCCTGGTGGTCGCGCATCCACTCCTTCAGCCCATTGACCCAGTTCTTGGCCGGCAGGTTCCAGCGCCGCTTGATGTCGGCGGCGCGCTCGTAGAGCACCGAGAAGTCGAGCTGGGGCGCGTTCTTGAACGCGAGTACCACGATGTTCGCGTCGTGCACCTCGGGCAGCCACACCACCGCGTCGAACACATCCTGCATCGCCAGCAGGTTCTTGTCGTAGTTGCCGAGGTCGCCGAACACATTGGCGGTCATGATGCCGCCGTCCTTCAGGCAGTCGTGGCAGCCCCGGTAGAACTCCGGCGTATCCAGCACCGGCCCGCGCGCATCCTGGTCGTACAGGTCGACCTGCAGCACGTCCGCCGTGCCGTGGTTGGCGCGGTCCAGCACGAAGTCGAGCGCGTTCATCTCGCGCACGTCCAGGCGCGCGTCGTCCTCCGGCAGGCCGAACAGGGCGCGGCAGATCGCGATCACATTCGGGTTCAGTTCCACCGCCGTGACGCGGGCGCCGGGAAAGCGCTGGTAGCAGAACTTGGTCAGGGCCGCGCTGCCCAGGCCCAGCTGGACGATATGGCGCGGGGCCTGCAGGAACAGCGTCCACATCATCATCATCTGCACGTATTCGAGCTCGATCGCATCCGGCTTGGACAGGCGCATCGCGCCCTGGACCCAGGAACTGCCGAGGTGCAGGAAGCGCACGCCCTCGAATTCGTCGATGGTGGCGGGTGGGTGGCCGGGCTGGGAGAAGCGGGGATCGACGGGTTGCAGGTACTTGGGCATGGTTAGGGGATCTTACCAGACCAACATTCAAGCAGCAGTCGAGCCGCCGCGAAGCGATTCACGGCGTGCCGTTGGCGCAATGCTCCGCAAACCCCGCATGCGCTGCAAGGCGGGCATACCAGGCATCCACCTGCGGATAGCCCGGCCTTTCCATCGGCGTCATCAACCAGCGGTTCACCGACACGCCCAGCACGATGTCGGCCAGCGTGAAGCGCGCTCCCGCCACATACGCCCCGGTCTCCCCGAGCCGCGCATCGAGCAAGCCGACCAGCCGGTTCCAGCCCGCGACGCTGGCCGCCACCTGGGCCGGGTCCTGGTGTGCCGCACTGCCGCGCACCAGCGCCATGAAGGCATAGCGCCAGGCCGTGTTCAGCTCGGTCGCCTGCCAGTCCATCCACTGCTCGACGCCGGCGCGCGCCTGCGCCTCGAGCGGCAGCAGGGCTTCGCCGCCGTAGCGGTTCGCCAGGTAGCGGCAGATCGCATTCGATTCCCACAGCACGAACTCGCCGTCGACCAGCACCGGCACCATCCGGTTGGGATTGAGCGCCGCATGCTCTTCTCGCCATTCCTCGCGCCGGACTTCCAGTCCAAGGGCGGCGCAAGTCCACAGCACCTTGCGCACGTTGATCGATGTCGCTTTACCGATGACGGTCAGCATGGCTTGTTCTCCACAGGCGCCGGCAGGGCGGGAAGGATCAAGGTCACGGCCAGCCCGCCGCCCTCGCGGTTGGCCAGGGTGACGCGTCCGCCGTGCGCCTCGGCGATTTCGCGCGCCAGCGCCAGCCCCAGGCCGGTGCCGCTGCGCTTGGTCGAATAGAAGGGCACCAGGGCGTTGGTCAGCACGGCGTCGCTCATGCCGCTGCCGCGGTCGAGCACGTCGATGCGCAGCAGATCCTGCACGCGGCGCACCTGCAGCTCCACGTCTTCCGGCGCGGAACCCGATTCATGGGCGTTCTTCAGCAGATTGAGCAGGGCCTGCTCCATCTGGGCGGCGTCGATCCAGGCCGGCTCCGGCGGCAGCTCGCCGCCGAGGCGGAACGCCACCTGGTCGCTCAGGCGCGCCACCAGGGCCGGCCAGGGAATGGCTTCCAGGCGCGGCGTGGGCAGTTTGGCGAAGCGCGCGTAGCCCAGGATGAAACTCTCCAGGTGCCGGGTGCGCTCGCCAATGGTTTCCAGGATCTGCGGCAGGCGCTCGGGCTGCCCGCGCCGCACCAGTTCCGCACCCGAATGGGCGAGCGAGGCCAGCGGCGCCAGCGAATTGTTCAGCTCATGGCTGATCACGCGGATCACCTTCTTCCAGGTCTGCACTTCCTGGCGCCGCAGTTCCGTGGTCAGGTGGCGCAGCAGCAGGAGCTCGTGCCTGCGGCCGTTCAGGGTGAAGGCGCTGCGCGCCAGGTGGTAGACCTCTTCGTCCTCGCCTTCGCCGGCGGTGAACAGGCCGTCGCCGCCGCGCGCCACGGCCTCGCGCAGCGCCGGCGTGGCGCCGTCCAGGATGTCCTTGAGCTGGTGGCCTTCCAGCTTGCGCCCGCTGGAGAGCAGCTGGCGCGCCGCGACGTTGGCGTAGACGATGGTGCCGCGGCTGCCCGCCGAATCGGCCACCAGCAGCATCGCCACCGGCGTGTTCTGGACCATGGTGTCGAGCAGCAGCTCGCGCTGCACCAGGCCGAGGCGCTGCTCGCGCAGCACCTCGCCCAGCGCGTTGTGGGCGGCGATCAGGTCGGCCAGCTCGTCGTTGTGCTGCCAGTGCAGGCTGAAGGAGAAATCGCCGTCGCGGTAGCTGGTCACCGTGCCCTCCAGCGCGCGGAACAGCGACAGGATGGGCTGGATCTGCGAGCGGATGGTGATGATCGCGATCGGCACCACCGCCAGCAGGCAGGCCGAGAACACCAGCAGTGGGCTGTCGGGAAACAGGGTATCGAGGCCGATGGCGATCAGGATGCCCAGCGCCAGCAGGGTGCCGACCAGGGCCGACCAGCGCGTGACCAGCGAGAGCCGGAAGCCCTTGCGGCCCTGTCCCGAACTCATGCCGACCTGGCGATGCCCAGCCGCTCCATGCGGCGGTACAGCGCCTGGCGCGACAGGCCCAGTTCGGCGGCCGCCTGGGCCACCACGCCGCCCGCGCGCGCCAGCGCCTGGGCGATGGCCTCGCGGTCGGGTTCCGTATCGTTGGCCGCCGCCGGCGCGGGCGGCAGGCCGAGGTCGGCCACCATGATGACCTCGCCCTGCGCCAGCAAGCTGGCGCGCGCCATCACATTCTTGAGCTCGCGCACGTTGCCGGGCCAGGTGTGGGCCAGCAGCGCCGCCTCGGCGCTCGGATGCAGGCGCTTGCCGCGCGGGAGGAAGGACATCGCCAGCGGCAGGATGTCGCCCGGGCGCGCGGCCAGCGGCGGCAGGCGCAGCTCGATCACGTTCAGGCGGTAGAACAGGTCTTCGCGGAAGCTCCCGGCGCGGATCATGGCGCCCAGGTCTGCGTTGGTGGCGCTGATCACGCGCACCTTCACCTGGCGCTCGCGGTTGGAACCCAGGCGCTCGAAGCGGCCGGTCTCCAGCACGCGCAGCAGTTTCATCTGGCCGGCCAGCGGCAGGTTGCCGATCTCGTCGAGGAACAGGGTGCCGCCGTCGGCCGCCTCGAACTTGCCTTCGCGCGCCTTCGAAGCGCCGGTATAGGCACCGGCGTCGGCGCCGAACAGCTCGGCCTCGATCAGCTCGGAGGGCAGGGCGCCGCAGTTGAGCACCACGAAGGGACCGCCGGCCACCTGCGAATTGGCCTGGATGATCTCGGCAATGCGCTCCTTGCCGGTGCCGTTCGGGCCGGTGATCAACACCGGCACGTCGGCGCGCGCCACCTGGCAGGCCAGGTGCAGCACGCGCTCGGTCGCCGGGTCTTGCCACACCAGGCCGCGCAGGTCGAAGTTCTGTTCCAGTTCGCGCTTGGCACGGCGCTCGCGCTGCAGGCGCGTGGTGAGGGCGCGGTTGGCCTGGCCCAGCTCGATCAGGTTGGTGACGGTGGCCAGCAGGCGCTCGTCGTTCCAGGGCTTGGACAGGTAGTCGGCCGCCCCGGCCTTGACCAGCTCCACCGCGGCATCCAGATGGGTCCATGCGGTGAGCAGGATCACCGGCAGGTCCGGGTGGCGCTGGCGGATTTCGCGGAACAGGGCCACGCCTTCCTCGCCCGAGGTGGTGTCGGCGGTGAAGTTCATGTCCTGGATCACCAGGTCTACCGGCTGGCGGGCCAGGACCGCCAGCCCTTCCTCGGGCGAAGCCGCGCGCAGCGCCGCGATGTCGTGCAGCGAGAACAGCACTTCGAGCGCGATCGCGACGGCGGCGTTGTCGTCAATGATGAGAACTGTAGGCATGTCCGCTAGCATAGCATTGACGACCGCGGATCAGGCACGGGAGTTAAGCACTACGAGTCGCCATCGCCGGCGAGATGCTGGCCGCGCGCCAGGCCGGGCCATACGCCGCCAGGATGCCGAGCGCCCAGAACACGATCGCGCCGCCCACCAGGTAGGGAATCGGCAGGCGCGCCATCTCCAGCTTGCTCACCAGGAGGTGGTTCAGGCCGATCCCGAACAGCACGCCGCCGAACACGCCGGTGCTGGTGATCATGAAGTTCTCCATGATGAAGTAGCGCAGGATGTCGATCTTGCGCGCACCCAGGGCGCGGCGCACGCCGATCTGCTTGCGGCGCTGGGTGACCCACAGGCTGGCCATGCCGACGATGCCCGAGCAGGTGATCAGGAGCAGCAGCACGCTCACCGTGATCAGCATCCACGACAGCGCCTTGTCGGCGCGGTAGCGGTTCTTGCGGTCTTCCTCGACCGTCTTGGTCTCCAGGATCATCGGCGTGGCCGAGGATTTGCGCAGCGCTTCCTCGGCGTACTTGATCACGCGGTCGCGCTGGCCCGGCTCGGTGCGCACCGCGTACAGTGCGCCCGGGTTGCCGTACAGGCGGGCCGGGATGTGCACCGCGAAGTCGCCGCGCTCGCCCACCTCGGCGTGGGCCGACTGCAGGCGCTCGACCACGCCGACGATCTGCGTTCCCTGCGAACCTTCGCCGGTGCCGAAGAACATGGTCTTGCCGACCGCCGACTGGCCCGGCCACAGCTTGTCGGCCAGGGCCTTGGAGATGATCAGGTGCTTGGGCACTTCGCGCTGCTGGTTTTCGTTGATCTCGACGTACTCGCTGGGCAGGAAGTCGCGGCCGTCGACGATCTTCAGGCCGAAGGCCTTGACCAGCGAATCGCCGGACACGTATTGCGAGGCGATCGCGCTTTCGCGCTCCTGGCGCTGGTCCAGGGCCACGCTGCTGTTGCTGCCGCTGCGCGACAGCGGCATCTGGGTCACGTTGGCGACCGCTGCCACGCCGGGCACGGCGCGCAGCACGTCGGCCTCGCGCTTCATGGTGGCCAGCTGCTGCTCGGGACCGTCGCTGTTGAGGTTGCGGACCGTGAAGTAGAAGGTCGAGGCTTCGTCGGACAGGCCGGACGGGCGCGCGGCCGTCTCGCGCCGCTCGTTCACGATGTGCAGGGAGTTGGCCAGGATGCCCAGGCTCAGCGCCACCTGCAGCGCGACCAGGATCGGGCCGGTTTTGTTCCGCAGCATGGCGGACAGGATGGGACGGATTTCCATGATGGTCTCTTTCTGGGGCTTATTGCGATTTGAGCTGGATCGCCGGCGTCACCTGGCAGGCGCGCCAGGTCGGCAGCAGGCCTGCGAGGATGGCGGCGGTGACCGACATGATGAAGGTCAGGATCAGCATCTGCCAGTCGAGGCGGGCGATCATCGCCATGCCCCTGCTCTGCATGCCGATCAGGCCGAGGGCGCCGAAGGCCAGCACCAGGCCCAATACGCCGCCGACCAGGCCGATCACGCTGGACTCGACCAGGAACTGGCGGAAGATGTCGCCGCGCGAGGCGCCCAGGGCGCGCCGGATGCCGACTTCGGCAGCGCGCACCGAGAACTTCGCCAGCAGCAGGCCGATGGTGTTCACCAAACACAGGATCAGGAAGCCGAAGGCCAGCCAGGCCGACAGCTTGTTGTCCTTGCCGACCACCTTGAGCTGCTCCATCCATTCCATCACGTTGTACAGCTTGTTCGGCGCATTGCGCTTCAGGCGGCCCAGCTTGCGCTGCTCGTTGGCGTAGCCGTCCAGCCAGTTCTGCAGGTCGGCGCGGTCGCTGGCGGCGCGGGTCTCGAACCAGAACTGGATCCAGGTGCATTCCGAGAGCAGCAGGTTGGCCCAGCCCGGGTCGCGGTTGGCGCTGCAGTTCATGCTGCCGCTGTGGCCGATTTCATGGCGGATCGCGGTGGAGAAGGGAATGAAGAAATCTTCGCCGGTGCCGAAGCGGCTGCCGCCGATCAGCTTGTAGTAGCGCGGCACCGGCGCCCACTTGTCGATCACGCCGACCACGGTGAACGGGTGGCCCAGCATGCGCAGCTGCTTGCCCACCGGGCTGGCCTCGCCGAACAGCTTCTCGGCGGTGGCGCGGCCCAGCACCACGACGTCGGCGCCGCGCGTGTCGTCGCCCTCGGTCCAGGCCTGGCCGTGCAGGAAGGGCACGTTGAACATGGCGAAGAAATCGCGCGTCGGCGCCATGCCGTTGGCGGTGAAGGCCGGGATGTCGCTGCGCGGCGGCTCGATCGGCACCTCGACGCCGTACATGGCGGTGCGGCGCTCGCCCTGGCCGCTCTTGAGCAGGTTCATGGTGTCCGGGTAGCTGAGCTGGTCGTCGTTGGGGCCGTCGCTCGGCACCCAGCCTTCGACCGGGCCGTTGTCCACGTGCGGCACGAACAGGCGGCCGCTCTTTTCGGGAATCGGGTCGCCCGACATCATGTGCAGGACGGTGAGCGTGGAGACGCTGGCGGCCACGCCGACCGCCAGGGTCAGCACCATCAGCGCCGTCAGGGCAGGGTTGCGGCGCAGGCTGCGCAGGCCGAGCTTGAAGTAGTAAGCGAACATGGCCGTTCCTTATGCGTTGGCTGCGCTGGCGGCCTTGGTGTCGACCAGGGTCGGGCCCTTGCGCACCAGGTCCGAGACCTGGCCGTCGATGATGTGCACGTTGCGGGTGGTGCGCACGGCCAGTTCCGGATCGTGGGTCACCATCAGGATGGTGGTGCCGGCCGCGTTGATCTCTTCCAGCAGCTCCATCACGCCGCGCGCCATCTGGGTGTCCAGGTTGCCGGTCGGTTCGTCGGCCAGCAGCAGCTTGGGCGAGCCGGCCAGGGCGCGCGCGATCGCCACGCGCTGCTGCTGGCCGCCCGACAGCTCGGCCGGGTAGTGCTTCATGCGCGAAGCCAGGCCGACCTTGGACAGGGCGTCCTCGATGCGCTCCTTGCGCTCCTTGGCGTTGAAGCCGCGGTAGCGCAGCGGCACGTCGACGTTGTCGAACAGGTTCAGGTCGGGGATCAGGTTGAAGCCCTGGAAGATGAAGCCGAGCTTCTCGTTGCGCAGGCGCGAGCGGGCGGTATCGTCCAGCCCTTTCACGTTGACGCCGTCGAGGATGTACTCGCCCGAGGTGAATTCCTCCAGCAGGCCGGCGATGTTCAGGAAGCTGGTCTTGCCGGAACCGGACGGGCCGGTGACGGTCACGAACTCGCCCTGCTTGACTTCGATCTCGAAGCCGCGCAGCGCGTGGGTTTCGATCATGTGGGTGCGGTACACCTTGCTCAGGTTGGTCATGCGCAGCATGGTTTTCTCCTTGTTGTTCGTTTGCTTTTTAGCGGTTGATCGAAACGCGGTTCGCGTTGTTGAAGGTATCGGTGCCCGAGATGACGACCTTGTCGCCCGGCTTCAGGCCGGAGATGACTTCGACGGCCGAGATGCTGGTGGCGCCCAGTTGCACCGGGGTGCGCACGGCCACGCCGTCCTGCACCACATAGGCGTGGCGCCCGCCTTCGCTTTCGACGAAGGGGCCGCGCGGCAGCATGATGACGTTCGGCTTTTCCTCGATCAGCAAGCGCGCGGTGACGCGCTGGCTCTGGCGCAGGCCCTTGGGCTGCTCGCCGTCGAAGCGCACCCGCGCCAGTACCTGGTTCTTGACCACTTCCGGCGACAGGGCGGACAGCTTGCCGGTGGCTTTCCCGCTCGGCAGGGTGATCTCGGCGTTCATGCCCAGGCCCAGGTCGGCCACATAGGTTTCCGGCACTTCGATCTCGACTTCGAGCTTGGACAGGTCGACCAGGGTCATGAGCGGCGCGTTGGCGGCCACCACCATGCGGTTCTGGACGTTGAGGGTGCCGATGAAGCCGTCGACCGGCGCGCGCACGGTCAGCTCGTCCACGCGGCGCTGGGCGTTGGCGAGCGACAGGCGCTGGCGTTCCAGTTCGTTGATCTTGGTCTTGAGGGCCAGCTGCACGTCGTCGCCTTCGAGGGCGGCCGCCTGCGAAGCGTGGCGCGCGCGGATCTGGGCCGAGTTCAGCGCGTCCTTGGCCTTCTGGTAGTCGATCTTGGCGATGACGCCCACCTGGGCCACGCTTTCGTAGCGCTCCAGGGTGCGCTGGGCCGACAGGCGGTCGATCTCGGCGGTGTCGGCTTCGCGCTGGGCCAGGAGCTTCTGCTTGCGCGCCAGGATCTGCTGGCGCGCCACCTCGGCCTTGAGCTGCTCGTAGCTCGACACTTCGCGCTTGAGTTCATCGGTCAGGTCGGGCGATTCCAGCACGGCCAGCACGTCGCCCTTCTTGACGGTGTCGCCGGCGGCGACCTTCAGGTTGACCGTGGCCGGCGAGGTCGAGTACAGGGTGGGGCTGACGGCGGCCACCACGCGGCCATTGACCGAGGCGTCGCGCACCAGGGTGCCGCGGCCGACTTCGGCGATGCGCAGGCGGTCGGCGGACACCGAATGTTCGCTGCTGTTCCAGGCGGACAGGAGGAGGGCGCTGACAGCGACGATGGCCGCTGCCACGCCGCCGATCAGGGCGCGGCGCTTGAGTTTCTGCGCCGGCGGCGGAGCGATGACGGCGTCTTGGTGTGAGGTATCGCGGATCATGATGTTGTTCTGGTAAGGACAGGTTGTTTCCCACTAGTGCAGGAATCATGCCAATCAATTAAGTGCTTGATTTGAAAGGGATTGGTAGTGCGGAGTCCGGTGTCCGCACTGTCCGTAAAGACGCTGCCGGACAGCGGACGGACAGCATACCCGCCACGGGTAATTGCGCGTCGACAGTCTTTTCAATCTTGCAAGCTGCCAGGATCGTCCGCATTTCCCATCACGCGCCGGCATGGGCCGGCACCGCGAAAGACCTCACTTGTCACCTGCCTTGCCGCTGTTCGACCAACTCAAGGACCTCTGGCGCAGCATGCTGCCCGCCGCCCGCCAGGAAGCGCCCCGCCATTTCTTCACCCCGGACGAGATCGGACGCCTGCACCGGACAGGCGCGGACAGCGCGTCCGACCTCGACGAACAAACCTGGAACGACCTGCTGCTGGCGTCCTATGAAGAGCAGCTGGCGCAGGAGGTGAGCATCTTCGGGCGCCAGGTGCTGCACCGGCGACTGCGCGCGGGGCTGGACGACGCCGCCAGCGCGGACAAACGCGAGCGCATCCGCGCATTGATGGCGGACCCGGCGCGCCTGGCGCGCCTGCACACCGGCCTGCGCGTGCTGCGCCATGCGGACAGCGAAGTGGCCGGGCTGCTGTTCGGCGCAGACATGCCGTCCACGCCGTGGTGGGCGCGCTGGCTGTGGACCCTGCCGGTGGCGCTGCTGCTGGCGGTCGCGGCCACCATCACCCTGCCGCTGGGCTGGATCGCCGTCCTGGCTGCGCTGGCGCCGCTGATGGCCTTGCAGATCCGTTACCACCGCCGGGTCGAATCCTGGGAGGGCAAGGTGCGCGCACTGAATGCGCTGCTGGCGGCGGTCGGCAAGCTGGGGCAGGAGGACAGCGCGCTCACCGCGCCCTTCGTCGACCTGCGCCGTCCGGCCGCGCGCCTGCATGTGCGGCTGGCGCCTTCGCTGCTGGTCCGCATGATCCCGGGCGGGAGGCAGTATGCCGAATGGTTCGGCGCCGCCAATGTCGGCCACTACTTCAAGACGGCGCGCATCGTCGCCGCCGAACGCAAGCTGCTGCGCGAGTGCTTCGTGGCGTGCGCGAACCTGGAGGCGGACGTGGCGCTGGCGCGCCACCTGCTGGCCAGCGAGCGCTGGTGCTGGGCCGAGCGTTCAGATGCGCGCACACTGGAACTGGAGCAGGGCGTGCATCCGCTGATGCACCGTCCTGCCGCGCTGTCGCTGGAACTGGATGGGCGCGGCGCCTTCGTCTCCGGCCAGAACGCGTCCGGCAAGAGCACCTTCCTGCGCATGGTGGGCCTGAACCTGGTGGCGGCGCGCGCCTTCGGCTTCTGTTATGCGCGCCGGGCCAGGGTGCCGGCGCTGCCGGTGCGCGTCAGCATGCAGAACGAGGATTCGCTGCTGGGCGGCGAGAGCCTGTACATGGCGGAGCTGCGCCGCGCGCGCGAACTGCTCGACGCTACGACGCCCGGGGTCTGCCTGATCGACGAGGTATTCCGCGGCACCAACCACCTGGAGTCGGTGTCGGCCGCCGCGGCCGTGCTGGAGCAGCTGAGCGCGCGCGACCTGGTGCTGGTGTCCTCGCACAACCTGGTGCTGGCGCCGCTGCTGCGCGAGCAGCTGGAGCCCTTCTTCATCGATACCTCGGGCGGCAGGCCGGCGCTGGCCGCGGGCGTGCTGCGCAATCCGAACGGCATCGCGCTGCTGGCCACCCAGGGCTTCGGCGCCCGCATCGAAGCCCGGGCCGCGGAGGTGGCGCGCTGGCTGAGCGGCCATCTGGTGGGAACGCAGTCGGAGATTCGGTCGGACATTCAGTCGGACAATTTGCGCATCTCGGCGTAGAGGTCGGCCTTGCCTTCGAAACCGATGCCCGGCAGGTCCGGCATGGTGATATAGCCGTTGTCGACCCGGACGCCGTCCGGGAAGCCGCCATAGGGCTGGAACAGGTCCGGATAGGACTCGTTGCCGCCCAGGCCCAGGCCGGCCGCGATGTTGAGCGACATCTGGTGGCCGCCGTGCGGGATGCAGCGGCTCGGCGACCAGCCGTGCTCGCGCAGCATGTCGAGGGTGCGCAGGTATTCGACCAGGCCATAGGACAGCGCGCAGTCGAACTGCAGCCAGTCGCGGTCGGGGCGCATGCCGCCATAGCGGATCAGGTTGCGCGCGTCCTGCATCGAGAACAGGTTCTCGCCGGTGGCCATCGGGTTCCTGTAGTAGTTGCGCAGCGTGGCCTGCAGCTCGAAGTCGAGCGGGTCGCCCGCTTCCTCGTACCAGAACAGATCGTACTGCGACAGCGCTTTCGCATACTTGATCGCGGTGTCGAGGTCGAAGCGGCCGTTGGCGTCCACCGCCAGCTTCTGGCCGTCACCCAGCACGCCCAGGATGGAATCGATGCGGCGCAGGTCTTCGTCGAGCGAGGCGCCGCCGATCTTCTTCTTGACCACCGTGTAGCCGCGGTCGATGTAGCTGCGCATCTCGTCCTTCAGCTTTTCATGGTCCTGGCCCGGGTAGTAGTAGCCGCCGGCCGCGTAGACGAAGATCTTGCGGTCCGGATTGCCGTTGCCGTAGCGGTCGGCCAGCAGCTGGAACAGCGGCTTGCCTTCGATCTTCGCCGCCGCGTCCCAGATCGCCATGTCGATGGTGCCGATCGCCACCGAGCGCTCGCCGTGGCCGCCGGGTTTCTCGTTGGTGAACATGCAGTCCCAGACCTTGTGCGGGTCCAGGTTGGCGCCGCTGCCGTCGAGCAGCGAGCCTGGGGCGGCCTCCAGGATGCGCGGGATGAAGCGCTCGCGCATCAGGGTGCCCTGGCCGTAGCGGCCGTTCGAGTTGAAGCCGTAGCCCACCACCGGCTTGCCGTCGCGGATCACGTCGGTGACCACCGCGACCAGGCTCAGCGTCATCTTGCTGAAGTCGATGTAGGCGTTGCGGATGGGCGAGCTGATCGGGACGGTTTTTTCGCGGATTTCTACGATGTTCACGGTGGGCTCCAAGGGAAAGACGTGTCTGAAAGTCCCTAGCTTACGCGCCGGGCAGGGGTCTATAATTCCCTTGGATTCAATTATGAATTAACTCAAAGTGAAGACTGAGCCGACTTCCGACATGCAGTTTTTCGTCCTGGTGGCCCGGCACGGCAGCCTGGCCGCCGCCGCGCGGGCGCTGGACCTGACGCCGCCGGCGGCCACCAAGCGCCTGGCGGCGCTCGAAGCCCGGCTGGGCGTGCGCCTGCTGAACCGCAGCACCCGCAGTCTCAGCCTGACGAGCGAAGGCGAAACCTATCTCCAGCATGCGACGCGCATCCTGGCCGACGTCAAGGACATGGAAGACGCGGTCTCGCAGGGCCGCGCCACGCCCAAGGGACTGCTGCGGGTGAACGCCACCCTCGGTTTCGGCCGCACGACCATCGCGCCGCTGGTCTCGCGTTTTTCGGCGCGCTATCCCGACGTGGAAGTGCAGATGGAGGTGACCGACAAGCCGGTCGACCTGGTCGAGAGCGGGTTCGACCTGGCGATCCGCTTCGGGGCGCTGCCGGACAAGCGCCTGAATGCGCGCCGCATCATGTCGAACCGGCGCTTCCTGTGCGCGTCGCCGGGCTACCTCGAGCGCCACGGCACGCCGGCGAGCCTGGCGGACCTGGCCGATCACCGCTGCATTATCCACCGGCAGAACGACGACGCCTACGGCATCTGGCGCTTCCAGCACCAGGAGCATACCGAGGTCGTCAAGGTGCACGGCAACTTGTCGAGCAATGATGGCGACATCGTCCTCGGCTGGGCGCTGGACGGCCACGGCATCCTGATCCGCTCGGAATGGGACCTGGCCAGGTATCTCGACAGTGGCAGGCTGCGCATCGTGCTGCCCGGGTTCACGCTGCCGTCGGCGGACCTGTTCGTGTACTACCCGAGCCAGCGCAACCAGACTGTCCGCGCGCGTGCCTTCATCGATTTCCTGGCGGAGCACTTCAAGGGCGGGAAGGACCGTGGATCGCCGCGAAAGCGCAGTCCGGACGGTCCGCAATCTACTTCAATATGATGCGCGCGACCACTGGGTGATGGTCGGATGGATAGCGCCGGTCGAGCGAATCGCTCAGCACCGCATACTTGAGGACCTCGGCATGCCGGTCGACGAAAATATAGTCGATGCGGTCGTTCATTGCCGCATCCAGGCGGAAGTTGTTGAAGGTCCCTGTCGGCCCATACGGAGGCGCCTTGCTGACCCGGGCGGCATCGCGCATCGCCTTCGCCATGGTCTGCATCTGTGCGGTTTCGGGTGTGGAGTTGAAGTCGCCCACGCAAATGGCCGGCTCGCCGCGGGTGATCTCGGCGATCTTGCGCAGCACCAGATCGGCCGAGGCGCGGCGCGCCAGTTCGCCTTCATGGTCGAAATGCACTGAAAATACGAAGAACACGCGCGCGCTGCCGCGGTCGCGCAGGCGCGCCCAGGACACGAGGCGGTGGCAGCATGTGGCATCCCAGCCGAGCGAGGGGCGGTCGGGCGTTTCGCTAAGCCAGAAGTCGCCCTTGCCCAGCAGCGCGAAACGGCTCTTGCGGAAGAAAATGGCGGAATGTTCGCCCGCCTGCTTGCCGTCGTCGCGGCCGACGCCGACATGGTCGAATTCCTCCATCTGGGCCAGGTCGGCGATCTGGCCGGCGAGCCCTTCCTGCGTGCCGATGATGTCGAACTCGTGATAGCGGATCAGCGCCTTGACCATGTCCTTGCGCGCGGGCCAGGCGTTGGGGCCATCCGCGGCATTGTTGTAGCGCAGGTTATAGCTGGCGACATTGATCGGCTCCGTAGAAGAGGGCGCGGCCGACGCCGCAGGAGTCCATGCCATGCCGGTCAGGATGGCGTACGCGAAGATGCGGAGCAAAGGCGAAAAGAGGGTGTTCATGGTGATCGTCCTGAAAAACGCGAGCTTGCAGAGTTAATCACATTCCGCTGCCCATGTTCTCCAAACGGGCGAACGGAGATGCTGTTTAGCTCGTTTGCTGAAAACAGCCCACGTTCGCCCAGGTCCGGCCCGGGACCTTACCAGAGCAGTTCTCCGTCGCTCATGCCGGACCGCCCCGTGCTGCGCTTGTCCGCGAAAGCGTCGAGCATGAAGTCGACCATCGCCCGGGTCTTGGCCTGCAAATGGCTCCTGGTCGGGAACAGCATGTAGATGTCGGCCGGCGGCAGGATCCAGTCCGCCAGCACCGGGCGCAGGCGGCCGGAGCGCAGGTAGGGCGCGACATCCCACTCCGAGCGCAGCACGATGCCGTGGCCGTCGAGCGCCCACGCGAGCGCCGCCTCGCCGTCGTTGGTGCTCAGCTGGCCCCTGACCTTGACGGTTTCCTGCCGCGCCCCGGAGCGGAAGTGCCACTGCCCGAAGATTTCGTCGCTCTCGCGCAGCACGATGCAGCTGTGGTTGTGCAGGTCGCGCGGCGCGGCCGGCATGCCGCGCGCCGCGATATACGAGGGAGCGGCGCACAGGAAGCGGCGGTTGTCGGCCAGCTTGCGCGCCGTGAGCCGGGCGTCCGGCTGTTCCCCGAAACGGAAGGCCAGGTCGTAACCCTGTTCCACCAGGTTCACCGGACGGTCGGTGAGGTGCAGCTGCACCTCGACCTCGGGATACTCGACCGCGAAGCGCGACAGCTGCGGCGTCACATGCCTGCGCCCGAAGCCCAGGGTGGCGCTGACCCGCAGCAAGCCCTGCGGGACGACACTGCCGCCCGAGATCTTGCGCTCCAGCGCCTCCAGCTCGAGCACCAGGCGCTCGCCCTCCGCCAGATAGGTTTCGCCCTCCGGCGTCAGGCTCATCCTGCGCGTGGTCCGGTTGAGCAGCCTGACCCGCAGGCGCCCCTCGATGGCCGCCAGCCGCTTGCTCACCGCAGGGGGCGTGATGCCCAGCTCCTGGGCCGCTGCGGCCAGGCTGCCCTGGCGGACCAGCAGCGAAAAGAACGACAAATCCGATATCCCGTCCATTCGTAACCTGTGCGACCTAATGAAATGCCAAAAGGTGAATTATATCGGTGAGTTTTTTGAATATGATGATCCTGCAGTTAAAAAAATCTGACGAACGGAGGAGACCCCATGAAGCTGAAACTCGCGCTGCTCGCCGCAGCGGCTTTTGCATCGACCGCTGCATCCGCCCAACATTATCCGACCCGCCCGATCCGCCTGGTCGTGCCCTATGCGCCCGGCGGCAGCGCCGACATCGTGGCGCGCCGCATCGTCGACGAGTGGGCCAAGGCGGCCGGCGGCAGCATCTATGTGGAGAACAAGGCTGGCGCGGGCGGCAACATCGGCGTCGACGCGGTGGCCAAGGCCGATCCGGATGGCTACACCATCGGCCTGCAGACGGTCTCGCTGGCCATCAACCCTGCGCTCTTCCCCAAGCTTCCCTACAACACCCTGAAGGACCTGGCGCCGATCGGCATGGTCGCCTCGTCCCAGCACGTCCTGGTCGTCAATCCGGCCTTCCCGGGCAAGGACACCAGGGCGCTGCTGGCCGCCGCCCAGTCCAAGCCCGGCAAGTTCAACTACGGCTCGGCGGGACCGGGCAGCACCTTCCACATGGCGGCCGAACTGTTCAAGGACGTCACCCGCACCGAGATCACCCACGTGCCGTATAAAGGCGGCGGCCCGGCGCTGCTCGATACGATGGCCGGCATGGTCGACATGAGCTTCCCGGTCCTGTCCGCGGCCGTGCCGCACCTCCGCGCCGGCAAGCTGCGCGCGATCGGCGTCACCGGGCCTAAACGCTCCCCGCTGCTGCCCGACGTGCCGACCCTGCAGGAATCGGGCGCCACCGGCTACAACTTCGAAACCTGGTTCATGGTCTTCGCGCCGGCGAATACGCCCAAGCCCGTCATCGACAAGCTCAACGCGTCGCTCAACAAGGCGCTCAATTCGCCCGAGCTGAAGGACAAGCTGGTCAAGGACGGCTTCGATCCGTCGCCGTCGACGCCGGCCCAGGCCCAGGCGCGGCTGGCGCAGGAACTGCCGCTGTGGGCCAAGCTGATCAAGGAACGCGGCATCACTACGGAATAAACCCGCTGAATCAACAACGAATCGACACATGAGCAAGACTCTTTACCGAAAACTGGTGGACTCGCACACGGTCGCGCAGCTGGACGAGGACAACGTCCTGCTGTACGCCGACCTGCACCTGATGAACGAGTACACCAGTCCCCAGGCCTTCGCCGGCCTGGACGCGCGCGGACTGCGCACCCTCTACCCGGGCCAGAACGTGGCCACGGTCAGCCATATCATTCCCACGCATGCGGACAAGTTCCGCATCATCGAGGATGCGGATTCCGCGCTGCAGGCCACTAACCTCAAGCGCAACTGCGAGCGCCAGGGCATCCCGCTGTTCGACACCAACGACCGCTGGCAGGGCATCGAGCACGTGATCGCGCCCGAGCATGGCATGATCCGGCCGGGGATGGTCGTCATCTGCGGCGACAGCCATACCACCACCTACGGCGCCCTCGGCGCCCTGGGCTTCGGCATCGGCACCACCGAGGTCGAGCACCTGCTGGCCACGCAGACCCTGGTCTACCGCCTGGCGAAGGACATGCGCATCCGGATCGACGGCACGCTCCCGCCAGGCACCACGGCCAAGGACATGATCCTGATGGTCATCGCGCGCATCGGCGCTCAAGGAGCCCGGGGCTATGTCGTCGAGTTCTGCGGCACCGCGATCGACGCCCTCAGTACCGAAGCGCGCTTCACCCTCTGCAACATGGCGGTCGAAGCCGGCGCGCGCGGGGCGCTGATCGCGCCCGACGAGACAGCCATCGACTACGTGCTGGCCCACTGCCCGGACCTGGCCGGCGACGCCGACATGCAACAGCGCGCGCTGGAACAATGGCGCCTGCTGGCCAGCGACCCCGACGCGCGCTTCGACGCCGAGCACCGTTTCAGTACCGCCGGGCTGGCGCCGACCGTCACCTGGGGTACCAGCCCGGACCAGGCCTTGCCGGTGACCAGCGCCATTCCGGCGCCGGCGAACGCATCCGATGCAAGGGCGCTGCAGTACACGGGCCTCAGCAGCGGCATGGCGCTGGAAGGCCTCGCGATCCAGCACGTGTTCATCGGCTCCTGCACCAATGGCCGCATCGAGGACTTGCGCGCGGTGGTCGACGTGATCGGCGAGCGCAAGGTGGCGCCCGGCGTGCGCGCCATGGTGGTGCCCGGATCGGGCGCGGTGAGAGACCAGGCGGAGCGCGAAGGGATCGCCGCCAAACTGGTCGCGGCCGGCTTCGAATGGCGCAAGCCGGGCTGCTCGATGTGCCTGGCCATGAACGACGACGTGCTGGCGCCGGGTACGCGCTGCGCCTCCACCACCAACCGGAATTTCGAGGGCCGCCAGGGGCGGGGCGCCATTACCCACCTGATGAGCCCCGCCATGGCCGCCGCCGCGGCGGTCACCGGCAAGATCACCGACGTACGAAAGCTGCTGGCACACCATGAATAAGCACACCATCATCGAGGGCAGCGCGGCGCCGCTCCCCATCGCCAACCTCGACACCGACCAGATCATGCCGAAGCAGTTCTTGCGCGGCATCGACAAGGCGGGACTGGACCGCGGCGTCCTGTACGACCTGCGCTTCGACGGCCAGGGACAGGCGCGCCCGGACTTCGTCCTGAACCAGCCGGCCTATGCCGGTGCGCCCATCCTGCTGGGCGGCGCGAATTTCGGCTGCGGCTCGAGCCGGGAGCACGCGGTGTGGGGACTCCAGCAGTTCGGCGTGCGCGCGGTGATCGCCTCGGGCTTCGGCGAGATCTTCTACTCCAACGCCATGAACAACGGCCTGATGCTGGCGACCGTGTCGGAAGAAGATGCGCAGCGCCTGTTCGCCGAGGCGGCGTCCGGCGCGCCGATGCAGGTGCGGATCGACGTCGAACGGCTCGAGGTGAGCAGCGCCACGGGGACGGCGCGCTTCATCCTGAGCGATCGCCATCGACGGATGTTCATGGACGGGCTGGACATGCTGGGTTCCTCGCTCCAGCACCTGCCGGCGATCCATGCCTTCGCGGAGCGCTGGCATGCGGCGAATCCCTGGCTGAAGAACGTCGCCGCCGCAAGCAGGGCCAGGATCGACCGGCCCTGACGGATTAGTCGAGTACGCGCCGCGCGTCGGCCAGGCGCAGGTCGTGCATCTGGTCGAGGTAGGCGTCGAGGTAGCCCTTGTGCGACGCGCCCACCAGCACCAGGGTGCGGGCGCCGATGCGCGCGTTCATGAGTTCGCGGATATTGGCGGCCATGCGCAGGTTGCGGGTTTCCCAGTAGCCGACGTAGTCGCGTCCGTAGCGCTGGGGCGAGGGTTCTTCCAGGGCCGCGCCGAAATCGTTGTCGAAGACGAGCTGCCACTGGTCGGGCGCGTTCAGCGCCCGGTACATGGCCAGCACCCCTTCCTGCGTGCCGATGCGCGCGAATATCTCCTCATCCTGTTGCTTGCGCCTGGCGCCGGCGGGGTTGTCCCATGCTTTCATGAGCGCAGCGCCGTAGCGCTTCCGGTCCGCGTCGTCCTTCATCGGCTGGTCCGCGGTGTGGTCGTCGAAGGCGTGCAGGCGCTCGAGGCCCAGGCGCGCCGCCAGCGGGGCGGCGATCAGGTAGAACTCGTTGCGCTTCACGCGCAGCGTGTCCAGGGCCGCCACCAGCGCGGCGCTCAGCCCGTCCCCACTCTTGCGCTCCGCCTCGGGCAGGCGCAGCCACTGGACCACGGCCGATGCCGGCTCGCCCGCCGCCAGGAACAGCGCCGCGAGGCGCCGCCGTTGCGCGGCGCTTGGCGCGGACGGCCAGGCCGCCAGCATGGACTCGACCTGCTGCGTCGCGGCCGGCACGTCGAGTCCGGTCGCGGCGCGCGCGGGCGCCGGGTCCCAGCAATAGGTGTCGATCGCATCCTGGTAGCGGTGCGGGAACTGGCGCATGAAGGCGCACTGCGTGCCGGACAGGGCTTCGATGGCGATCGCCTGCGGGCGCCATGCGGCGAGGCGCTCGTTCACCGCGGCCAGCCCGGCCGGCTGGAAGGTGGCCGGCAGTTGCGACAGGTGGGGCGTGCCGAGGACCAGGACGTCGTTCTGCGGGCCGTGCTTCGGGCCTTTCAGCTTGCCGGGTGCGAAGTCGGCGGCGCTGGCATTGACCGCAATGGCGAGAAGCAGCGCGAGTGGCAGCCGCATGAGGCAATCTCCTGTGGTGTGATGTGCCGGCAAGCGTACAACACAGCCTTGCGGGAGGGGCGATAAATCGGATATGCATGCCCCCGGTGGCGCCGATTATGCGGATGTACTGACGCCAGGACAGCTGTTGTACAATCTGGAAACGTTTTCCTCCCGCTTTGGTCCTAGCCATGATGCCTGACGAGCCCGCCACACTCCACGCACTGCGCCGCCGGCAGGTGCTGAAAGGCGCCCTGGCGGCCGCCGCGCCCCTGGTGCTGCCGGCGCCGGCGCAGGCAGCCGAGGCGAAGCCGCTGATTGTCGGCGGCCTGCCGGTGACCTGCAACCTGACCCTCCCCATCGCCTGCCAGGCGCGCACCCGCGTCAACCAGCAGCGCGGCGCCGGACCGTCGCCCTTTGCCTACGCCAAGTTCAGCGGCTGGCCGGAGGTCAAGGAATCGCTGATGACCGGCCGCATCCAGGCTGCCTACATGCTGGCGCCGCTGGTCATGGACCTGGTCGACAGCCGCATTCCGCTCAAGATCGTCTCGCTCGGCCACCGGTCCGGCGCGGTGATCATGGTGCGCACCGATTCGCCGGCGCGGTCTTTTCGCGACCTGCGCGGCAAGAGCATCGCCATTCCCAGCCGCTTCGCGGTCGATTTCCTCTTCCTGCGCAAGATGCTGGCGCGCGCCGGCATGTCGCCCAAGGACATCACCCTGATCGAGATGGCGCCGCCGGACATGCCGGCCGCGCTGTACGCGCGCGCCGTGGACGCCTACTGCACCGGCGAGCCCTTCGGCGCCGCGGCCCAGCGCGCCGGCTATGCGCGGCCGCTGGCGATGACGCGCGACGAATGGCGCAACTACATCTGCTGCGTGCTCACCGTGCGCGAAGACTTGATCCAGTCGAACCGGCCGCTGGTGCAGGACCTGGTCAACCATATCCAGTCGGCCGGCGACTGGCTGGACCAGGGACCGGTCAACCGCGACAAGGCGGCCCACATCGCCGCCAGCCGCAGCTATTTCGGCCAGGACCCGAAGATCATCAAGTTCGTGATGGACAATCCGGAAGACCGCGTGACCTACGGCGACCTGCGCCTGATCCGCGCCGAGTTCGACGAACTGATGCAGCTGTCGGTCGAGGCGGGGACGCTCAAGCGGCCCGTGGCCTATGAGCGCTACGTCGACGAGAGCTTTTACAGGAACATCAAACCGGTGCCGATTCCGCTGTGAAGACATTCTTGCTGTCCCTTCTGCTGTGCTGCGGGCTGGCACAAGCGCAGACCCTGAAGTCGGGCGTGTTCGAGCCGCCGCGCGCCGCGCCGGAGATCGCGCTGCCTGCGTCGACCGGCAAGCCTTTCAAGCTCTCCAGCCTGCGCGGCAAGGTGGTGGTGCTGGAATTCGGCTATACCCATTGCCCTTATGTGTGCCCGGTGTCGCTGGCATCGCTGGCCCAGGCGCGCGCCCAGCTCGGCGCGGCCGCCGCCGACGTCCAGGTGGTGTTCGTCACGGTCGACCCGGAGCGCGACACCGCCGGCCACCTGCGCACCTACCTGGCCAAGTTCGATCCGAGCTTCATCGGCATCAGCGGCTCGCCCGGGCAGATCCAGGGCGTGCTGCGCGACTACGGCATCAGCGTGACGAAACAGGTCGCCGAGGGCAAGGCGGACTACCAGCTGGGCCATTCCTCGTATTTGTATTTCGTCGACCGGCGCGGCATGCTGCGCGCGCTGATGCCTTTCGGCCGCCCGGCCACCGACATCGCGCATGACCTCGCGATCCTGTTGAAGAAGTAGGGCATGAAAATCCTGCGCCGCTTGTGGCCCCTGTGGCTGACGCTTGCCTGTGTCCTGGGGACGCTGGGCTGGGCCATGTTCGCGCCCATTCACCTGGACAGCCGCGACAAGCTGTTCGAGATCCCCGCCGGCACCTGGGAGCGCCGCATGGCGGGACAGAAGAGTGGCACCCAGCGCGACATCCTGCCCTCGACCATCCGCCTGACACTGGGCGTGCAGGACGTGCTCCTGCTGCGCAACAAGGACAAGGTGCCGCAGGTCTTCGGCCCGGTCCTGATCATGCCGGGCCAGGATTTCCGCCTGCCCTTCGAGACGGTGTCGGAAAACGAATTCAACTGCACCGCCCACACCAGCGGTTCGATGAAGGTGATCGTCGAACCGTACCCGGAAGCCGGCCTGCCGCGCCTGCGCTGGCGCCTCGGCCACTTGAACAAGGAAAGCGACACCCGTGGATAAACTCAAACGCGGCTGGCCCGCGCTGCTGCTGATCGTGGCCCTGGTGTTCCTGTGGCACCTGGCCGTCGTGCAGAGCCAGAGCCTGATCTTCCCGACGCCCGGCCAGGTGCTGGCCGGCACCGCGGAACTGGCGCGCGACGGCACCCTGTGGCAGCACATCGGCGCGTCCTTGATGCGCGTGACGGTCGGCTTCCTGCTGGCGGTGGCGGTGGCGGTGCCCGTGGGCCTGTGGATGGGACGCGTGGACCGCGTGTACCACACGCTCAATCCGCTGTTCCAGATCCTGCGGCCGATCTCGCCGATCGCCTGGATTCCGCTGGCGATCCTGTGGTTCGGCGTGGGCGACGTGGCGCCGGTGTTCCTGATCTTCCTGGCCGCCGTGTTCCCGATGATCGTGCAGACCGCGAACGGCGTGCACACCATCGAGCAACGCTACCTGCACGCGGCCATGAACTTCGGCGTCTCGCGCCAGAAGATGTTCCACCAGGTGATCGTGCCGGCGGTGCTGCCGGACATCGTGGTGGGCATGCGCATCGGCCTGGGCGTGGCCTGGCTGGTGGTGGTGGCGGCCGAGATGATCGTGCGGAACTCGGGGCTGGGCTACCTGATCATCGACGCCCGCAATGCCGGCAACCGCTATGACCTGGTGGTGGCGGGCATGGTGATCATCGGCGTCATCGGACTGCTGCTCGACGCCGTCATGCGCAGGCTGGAAGGACTCAACTCGGTAAGGTGGCGCTATGGCCGTTAAGATCGTCATCGACGATATCCGCAAGAGCTTCGACAAGGGCGGCACGACCCTGCCGGTGGTGGGTGGGATCTCGCTGGAGATCGCCGATGGCGAATTCGTCGCCATCGTCGGGCCTTCCGGCTGCGGCAAGTCGACCCTGATGAAGATGATCTCGGGCTTCGAGCAGCCGGACAGCGGCGAAGTGAGGATCGACGGCGAGCGCCTGCTGCGCCCCGGGCCGAAAGGCATCGTGATCTCGCAGCACGGCTCCGTGTTCCCCTGGCTGACGGTGCAGGAGAACCTGATGTTCGGCCTGAACGAAGGCGAGCGCGCGGAGAAGGCGCGGCTGGCCGACCACTATGCCGAGATGGTGGGCTTGAAGGGCTTCGAGAACGCCTATCCGCGCGAACTGTCGGGCGGCATGCTCAAGCGCGTGGAGATCGCGCGCGCGCTGGTGGTCAAGCCCGAGATCCTGTACATGGACGAGCCCTTCTCGGCGCTCGACGCGCTGATGAACCTGCGCATGCGCAACGAACTGCTGCGCATCCTGCAGGAAGAGCGCCACACCGTGGTCCTGATCACCCACGACGTCGAGGAGGCGCTGTACCTGGCCGACCGCATCGTGGTGCTGGCGCCGCGGCCGACCAGGGTGCAGGCCAGCTTCGCCGTCGCCCAGCCGCATCCGCGCAAGGTGTCCAGTCCGGAGCTGCAGCAGATGAAGGACGCGATCCTGGGCGAGCTCGGGCTGACGGTGTAATCGCGGCCGCATCCGGGATGAACAACTCCGAAGGGAACGCATGCGCATGAATATTCGTCTGGGCGCGATGGTGGTTGCGCTTGCTCTGGCCGCTTGTGCGGGGCCTGCTACGCGCTACGACAGCGGCTTATGGCATTTCAAGGCCGGCGCGTATGGAGAGGCGGCTCCAAGCTTGCTTGAGGCGGTGCCGGCGATGGAATCCGCGAACCCCGCCGATCCTCGCGTTGTGACCGGATATTTGGCGCTTGGCTTCATGGCAAGTCAGAAGAAGGTGGAAGCGGGACGCGCGGAAGCGTATTACCTGAAAGCGCTGGAAGCGGTCCGCAAATACCATGCGGGGGATGCCACCCTGAGCCGCAACGCTGCAACCGAGGCCGGCAACTTCTATCTCGGCCGGGATGACAACGCGAAAGCCCTGCCGCTGCTTGTGGAAGCAGCGCAGATTTCCGAAAGGGATCCGCGCATGTCGCGCTTGTTGCATGCGATTGACCTGGACAATGTCGCTGTAGCGCAGTCGGCATTGAAGAATCATGATGTCGCATTGCGCTATTCGGACCGCGCCCTGGCGCAGCTTGACAGTCTGCCTGACAGCAAATCATTGCGTGCTACTCGCGGAATTGTCTTGTATAACAGGGCGTTCGCTTATGAGGGGCAGGGTTTGACCGAGCAGGCCGGTCCTGCGTACCGTCAAGCACTGGAGCTGGTCGCGGCGAATGGCGAAGCATGGCGACTGCGTGTCGTGGTCGACAGATACGCAGGTTTTCTGAGCGCGCAGCACCGCGCGAGCGAGGCGGAAGCCATTCGGCGGCAATATAGATAGTCCGTGCCCTTGGCGCCGGCCCTGTCCATCCACGTGATCCACCGCGGAGAAAAAGAGTCGGCCGCCGAGGTGCGCTGCTTCGCCGACATGGTGGTCGAGCGGCTGCGTTCCGACAGCCCGCTCAACCGAGTCAGTCCGACTCGCCTTCCACTTCGGGCGGATAGGTGATGCGCGTACCGTCCACCTGGGCGAAGGGCGTGAGCTTGTGCGGCCGGCGCGCCTGCTTGCCCAGGATGTGCTCGACCTGCACCTGGCGCACCGTCAGCGCGTCGGCCACCATCGAGCGGTGGCAGCGCCAGGGCACCGCTTCGGCGCACATGAGGGCGCAGCGCTCGGCTTTTGCCAGCTGGGCCACCACCTCCACGTTGTCCGCGAATTCCTCGCTCTGCATGTAGTCCGCGTAGCCGCGGAAGGATTCGTTGCGCCAGGCGGCGTTCGGCGAATCCTTGCGCGGACGGCGCAGGCCGCCCAGTCCGGCGAGGTAGCGGTAAGCGATGCCGGCCCGGGCCAGCGATTCCGGCAGGCTGTCCTGGCCGAATTGCGGATTGCGGCGCGACTTGGGCACGGTGCGGATGTCGAGCACGCACTCGACGCCATGGACCTGCAGCAGATCGATGAATTCCTCGATCGAGCGGTTCGAGTGGCCGATGGTGCAGATGAGTTCCTGGGGCACGGTCTCCTCCTGCGTGACGGGGCTTCCATTGTTCCTCAATGGCGCCCAGGGCGGCGCAGGCGAAAAAAAAGCCCGCATTGCGCGGGCTTGAAGACTATTTTCTTGGAGGAGAAATAGTGGAGACAGGTGCAGTATGCTGCGCCGCAGAATATAAATCCAATGATATGTTGTGATGTCCTAAATTAGTTTTTGATATATCTCTAGTAAACGTCGCTGGTCTGGCGCAGTGTCCGGGCGGCCGCCACCATGTTGGCCAGCGCCGGGCGCACTTCCTCCCAACTGCGGGTTTTTAGGCCGCAGTCCGGGTTGATCCACAGCCGCTGGGCCGGGATGCGCGCCGCCGCCTGGTGCATCAGCCCGACGATCTGCTCCTGGCTCGGGATGTTGGGCGAATGGATGTCGTATACGCCTGGGCCGATCTCGTTCGGGTAGCGGAAGTCGTCGAAGGCTCCCAGCAGTGCCATGTTCGAGCGCGAGGTCTCGATCGTGATCACGTCCGCATCCATCGCCGCGATCGCGGCCAGGATGTCGTTGAACTCCGAATAACACATGTGGGTATGGATCTGGGTCTCGTCGCCTACGCCGTTGGCGGCAAGGCGGAAGGCGTCCACCGCCCACTCCAGGTAGGCGTCCCATTGCGCGCGGCGCAGCGGCAGGCCTTCGCGCAGGGCCGCTTCGTCGATCTGGATCACGCGCACGCCGGCCCGCTCCAGGTCCAGCACTTCGGCGCGGATGGCCAGCGCCAGCTGGCGGCAGGTGAGGGCGCGCGGCTGGTCGTCGCGCACGAAGGACCAGTTCAGCATGGTCACCGGGCCGGTCAGCATGCCCTTCATCGGCTTGCCGGTGAGCGACTGGGCATAGGCCGTCCAGGCCACCGTCATCGGGCGCGGGCGCTGGATGTCGCCGTACAGGATAGGCGGCTTGACGCAGCGCGAGCCGTAGGACTGCACCCAGCCGTTCCCGGTAAAGGCATAGCCGTCGAGCTGCTCGCCGAAGTATTCCACCATGTCGTTGCGCTCGGCCTCGCCGTGCACCAGCACGTCCAGCCCCAGCGCTTCCTGCTCGCGCACGCAGCGGGCGATCTCGGCGCGCATCGCGGCTTCGTAGCCGGCGGCGTCGAGTTCCCCGCGCCGGAACTGGCGGCGCGCCTGGCGGATGTCGGCCGTCTGCGGGAAGGAGCCGATGGTGGTGGTCGGGTAGGACGGCAGCTGGAGCAGCGCCGCCTGGCGCGCGCTGCGCGCCGCGTGGCCGCTGGCGCGGCGGCCCATGTCCGGGGTGACGGCGGCCAGCGCGGCGGCCACGCCAGGCCTGGCGACGCGCGGCGAGGCGCGGCGGCGGTCGACGGCGGCGGCGTTTTCCACCAGGGCTTCCTGCACCCGGCTGCGGCCCTGGTCGAGGGCGGTGGCCAGGATGGTGAGCTCGTCGAGCTTCTGCACCGCGAAGGCCAGCCAGGAGCGGATCTCCGGAGCGAGGGCTTCTTCGCTGCGCAGGTCGACCGGCACATGCAGCAGGGAGCAGGAGGGCGCGATCCACAGGCGCTCGCCGATGCGGCGCTGCACCGGTTCCAGCCAGGCCAGGGTGGCGTGCAGGTCGGTCTTCCAGATGTTGCGGCCGTCGACCACGCCCAGGGACAGCACCTTGTCCTCGCCCAGCATTTGAATCGCCAGGTCGACTTCGTCCGGCGCCTGGATCGCGTCCAGGTGCAGGCCGTCGACCGGCAGCGCGCAGGCCAGCGGCAGGTTGTCTTCCAGCGGGCCGAAATAAGTGGCCAGCAGCAGCTTGACGCCGCTGCCGCGCAGCGTGTCGTAGGCGCCCGCATAGGCCTCGCGCCAGGCGGGGTCCAGTTCCGTGACCAGGGCCGGCTCGTCGACCTGCACCCATTCGACACCTTGGGTGGCGAACCAGGCCAGCAGCTCGGCGTACACCGCCAGCAGCTGCGGCAGCAGGGACAGGCGCTCGATGCCGTCTTTCGCCTTGCCGAGCCAGAGATAGGTGAGGGGACCGATGATCACCGGCTTGGCCTTCACCTTCAGCGCCCGCGCCTGGGTCAGCTGTTCCGCCAGGCGGCTGGTATCGAGCCCGAAGCGGGTGGCGGCGCCGAACTCGGGGACGATGTAGTGGTAGTTGGTGTCGAACCACTTGGTCATCTCGCCGGCCTGAACGCAGCCGCAATCGTGGCTGTCCGCGCGGCCGCGCGCGAGGCGGAAGTAGGCCTCCAGCTGGCCGCCGCCATGAGCGGCGTGGGCATGGGCGCGCTGCGGAACATTCCCGAGCGTGAAGCTCATGTCCAGGACCTGGTCGTAGAGCGAGAAGTCGCCTACGGGAGCGAAGTCGAGGCTGGCCTGCTGCTGCCAGTGGCGCGCGCGCAGCTGGGCGGCCAGCGCCGCCAGCTCCTGGGCGGAGGCGTCGCCCTTCCAGTGGCGCTCGAGCGCGAACTTGAGTTCGCGCCGGGCGCCGATGCGCGGGAAGCCGAGATTGTGCGTGATGGTCATGGTGCTCATTCGTTAGTCGATGAATAAGCCCATCATAGGCGAGGCGACTCATGAATAAAATTGGTATGATTTCATGAATCCATTAATTTATTTCATGAGTTAGCCATGCTGGAACGCATCCACCTCTCCATCATTCGCGAAGTCGACCGGCGCGGCTCCCTGACCGCCGCCGCCGAAGTACTGTTCCTGACCCAGTCGGCGCTGAGCCACACCATCCGCAAGCTGGAGCAGCAGCTGGGTACGGAAGTCTGGACGCGCGAAGGCCGCGCGCTGCGCCTGACCCAGGCCGGCGAGTCTCTTCTCGGACTGGCCAGGCGCGTGCTGCCCCAGCTCGAACACGCCGAGCGCCAGATGCAGCAGTACGCCCAGGGCCAGCGCGGCACCCTGCGCATCGGGATGGAATGCCACCCCTGCTACCAGTGGCTGCTCAGGGTGGTCGCCCCCTACCTGGCCAGCTGGCCGGAGGTGGATGTCGACGTCAAGCAGAAATTCCAGTTCGGCGGCCTGCAGGCGCTGTCCACCTACGAGGTCGACCTGCTGGTCACGCCCGATCCGCTGTTCAAGCCGGGCCTGCGCTTCGTGCCGGTGTTCGACTACGAGCAGATGCTGGTGGTGGGGCGCAATCATCCGCTGGCCGGGCGCGGGTTCGTGGAACCCTGCGACTTGTCGGACGAGATACTGATCACCTACCCGGTCGACCTCGAGCGGCTCGACATCTACAACCAGTTCTTCGTGCCGGCCGGCTGCGCGCCGCGCGAGCGCAAGACCATCGAGACCACCGACATCATGGTGCAGATGGTGGCGGGCGGGCGCGGCGTGGCGGCGCTGCCGGGCTGGCTGGTGCAGGAATACGCCGCGCGCATGCCGGTGACGCCGGTGCGCCTGGGGCGGCAGGGCATCGCCAAGCAGATTTTCCTCGGCACGCGCGAGGAAGACGTGGGGCTGGACTACCTGGAAGCCTTCGTGGCGCTGGCGCGCCAGACCTGAGCTTGTTATGGTTGGACTTGTGTTGAACATTCACTTCAAGGGGAACGTGTTGGAACAGTCATCCGAATTGGAATACGCAGGCTTCTGGCCCCGCGTCGGGGCGACGCTGATCGATACCATCCTGCTGTGCATTCTCACGGTGCCCTTGCTGCTGTGGGTATACGGCGTCGGCTACCTGGGCAGCGAGGCCTTCCTGGCCGGTCCCGCCGATTTCCTGATTTCCTACGTGCTCCCGGCGGTGATCGTGGTGCTGCTGTGGGCAAGGATGTCGACCACGCCGGGCAAGATGGCGATCGGCGCGACCATCGTCGATGCGCGCACGGGCGGCAAGCCCACGGCCGCGCAATGCGTGATCCGCTACCTCGGCTACTACGTCTCGATGCTGCCTTTGTTCCTGGGTTTCATCTGGGTCGGCTTCGATGCGCGCAAGCAGGGCTGGCATGACAAGATGGCAGGAACGGTCGTGGTCCGGCGCAAGGGCGGCGCGGCCGAGCCGGTGCGTTTCGAGCGCTCTGGCCACTGAGCCGCCAAACATTGTTACAAACTATGCGGGTGCGCCTGCCTTCTCAGTAGCGCGCCGGGCTTGTACCATGTCAGCCATTTAGTTCGACGAAAGATCTTCATGACGTACACCATGCTTTCCCGCGCGCTTTGCCTCGCCACTTTCGCCGCCGCCTGCGCCGTGCCGGCCCATGCCGACAGCTTCACTTCCTCCGCCTCCAGCGCGGGATCGGCGTCCTCGGCCAGCATCTCCGACTCGATCAGCGGCTCCAGCACCAGCTCGAGCGGCGAAGACCGCGTGGCCGCCGGCCAGTACCGCGTGATCAAGGTCGCCGCCGCGCCGGGCAAGGCGGACACCACCCGCATGACCCTGCGCGCGGTCGCCGGCGCGCGCGAGTTCCACCTTGACGTGCCGGACCGCGCCCTTGCGCAGCGCCGCGTGAACGCGGGTGAGCTGGTGGAAGTGAAGGAGCGCGTGTACGGCTTCGAATTCGCCTACGGCGACACCCTACGCCCGTTCTTCCTGGCGCTGCAGGACGAGTGGTACCGCGAACTGCAATCGCATAAAGTCACCGGCTGATGTCCGCCAGACTGGCTCTCGCTGCGCTCGGCCTGTGCGCGAGCGCGGGCGCCTGGGCCGGCCTGCCCACCTTTTGCGAACGCGCGAAGGACATCAGCGCCGAGGAGCAGGACCGCGTGCTGCGCTTCGCCGGCGTGGTGAAGCAGGAGCTGGAGCGCTCCGGTGCGCGCGCCGCGGTCATCGCGCGCGCGGGCACGGACCTGAGCCGCTTCGGCCTGCTGTACTCGCATGCCGGGATTGCCCTCAGAGACAATCCCGGCAGCCCCTGGGCCGTGCGCCAGCTGTATTACGCCTGCGACGAAGCGCGCCCGCGCCTGTTCGACCAGGGCGTGCCGGGTTTCGCGCTCGGCGCCGACGCGCCGCAGCGGGGACACATGTCGCTGCTGTTCCTGCCCGACGAACAAGAACGCCTCCTGGTGCAGGCGGCCCTGAACAAGCCCCTGGCGCTGGCGCTGCTGGCCGGGAAGTACAGCGCCAACGCCTATGCCTACGGCACGCGCTACCAGAACTGCAACCAGTGGGTGGCGGAGCTGATCGCCAGCGCCTGGGGCCATCTGGATGGATTGGAGGCGCCGCGCGAGCAGGCCCAGGCCTGGCTGCGTGCCCAGGGCTACGCCGCCGGCCCCGTGAAGATTCCCTCGCACGCCATGATGTTCGCCGGGCAGTTCGTGCCGCTGGTGCACCTGAACGATCATCCGGTGGACGACATCCACGCGCTGGCGCTGCACGTGAGCGTGCCGGCCTCGATCGAAGACTTCGTGCGCCGCCAGGCGCCGCAGGCGCGCCGGGTCGAGGTGTGCCATGACGCGCAGCGCATTGTCGTGCGCCGCGGCGGGGAAGCGCTGGACGCCGCCTGCACGCCCAAGCCAAGCGATGAAGTAGTCGACATCGGATCCTGACCGGCTTTACACTCATCCTGTCATGGCAACCATGTCAGGAAAACAATGATGATCAAGCGCTTGTTGATCGGCTTACTCGCGATGTCCGCGCTCCAGGCCTCGGCCCGCGAGACATCGGGTGTGCAGTTCGCCCAGGTGGGCGGCAACCGGCTGGCATGGGAATGCCGCGGCAGCGGCGACAAGACCGTCCTGCTGGTCGCCGGCATGGGACTCGATGCCCATGCCACCTACAAGAATACCTTCCGCAATCTCTCGGCCAGCGGTTACCGGGTCTGCCTGTACGACCGGGCCGGTTCGGGCGAGAGCACGCCGCTCACTGCCGCGCGGCCCCTGAAGGCGCTGGCGGACGAGCTGGATGGCCTGATCCGGGAGCGCCAGTGGCGCGACGTGGTGCTGGTGGCGCATTCGTTCGGGGGCCTGGTCGCGCGTGCCTATGCGCAGGGCAAGCCGGACGCGGTCAAGGGCATCGTGTTCGTGGATAGCGTGCACGAATCCTGGTATCCGGCATTGAAGGCTTCGCTGTCGCCGGATGGCTGGCGCATCATGGACATGATCATCCAGTGGGAAAAGAACAAGCACGCCCACGAGGACTTCGCCGAGGCCTCGTCCACCATGGCGGCCAATGCCGGCAAGCTCGAGATGCCGGTGACCGTGCTCAGCCGCGGTTTGCCGCATACCTCCATCCGGCAGGCCAAGATGAGCTATGCCGACGTCGACGCCTTCAACAGCACCTGGGACAAAGCGCAGTTCGAGCTGGTGAACATCTCGGGCAATGCGCGGCACGTGCCCATGCGCTATGCGGCGCACCTGTTCGACGAGCAGGATCCGTGGATCGTCATCGACGAGATCAAGCTCCTGCTGGAACGGGTCGAAGGAACGAAGAAGCCGTAGCCTCAGCCCTCAGCCCTGCCAGTGAGGGCTGGACTTCATCCAGCCGGCCGACCTCGTAGGTGGGCAGCGCCTGCGACGCATTGGCCAGCTTTCCCGGATTGAACCAGCAGCTGTCGATGCCGTAGCGGTTGGCCCCGAGGATGTCCGCATCGAGCCGGTCGCCGACGATGACCGTCTCGCCGTGGGAAAAGCGGCGCGCCATGCGGGTCGTGTACTCGAAGAAGCGGCTGTCGGGCTTGGCGTAGCCGCAGGCTTCCGAGGTCGCGATGAAGGAAATGTGGCTGCCCAGCCCGGCGCTGGCGATGCGGCGCCGCTGGATGTGGTCGACCCCGTTCGTGATGATGCCGACTTCGCCGCAGGCGGCCAGCGATGCGCACAGGCGCAGGGCGCCGTCGATCAGGACCACGGTTTCCGACAGCGATTCCAGGTACAGGCGGCTGGCCGCTTCCGCGTCCAGCTCCAGCCTGTGCGCGGCGAAGACCTGGCGGAAGCGCTCCACCTTGAGGAAGTCTTTCGTCACCGTGCCTTGCTCGAAGCGCTTCCAGAGATCCAGGTTGATGGCCTGGTAGTCCGGGAACAGCGCCTGGCCCGGTTCGTGCAGGCCGAGTTCGCGCATGGTGCGGGTGAAGGAGAGTTGTTCGGAAGCCCGGAAGTCGAGCAGGGTATCGTCCAGGTCGAACAGGAACAGCTTGTATTTCATGGCGCTTGCCAGGCGGGTAAGGGGCTTGCATGGTAGCACGCGGCGCCAGGCGGCATTCTTGTGCCGGCAGCTAGGCGTCGAACAGGTGGAAGTAGATCGCTCCGTAGCTCAGTGCCGCCGACAGGATGACCAGGGCCACGCCCAGCACAGGATACCAATTGATACTGCGCCCGGCCTCATGCTCCCGGTCCGGATGCCTGGACGCTTCGACTGCTTTCATTACCTTTACCGCGCTCATCATGCTGCTCGAATAAAAGGCGGATTATACGAGAAGCATGAGAAAAAGAAGCTATTGTTTCTAGAATGTAACTTCTATACATCGCTGCAGGAATCTGTGTCATGCGTCATCCGCCGTACACCTGCCGTGCTCGCTTGATCCAGGCTTGTCATTTATTTAATATGCTCATCGGCGTCCCGCTGCCGCCGCCACGACTGATGCCGGATTGCCAAAAGGATCGCGTCATGACCATGCCCGAGATCGACTTCAGGACCATGAAACTGATGGTCGCGCTCATCGCGCTCAGCCTCAGCGGGGCGACGCTGTTTTTCGCCGAAGGACCGCTGATTTCGATCAGCCACGCGTATTGCTCGGGCGGCACCTCGCGCGACATTTTCGTCGGCTTCCTGTTCGCGATCGCCGCCATCATGACGGCGCATAACGGCGCCAACAGGCGGGAGAAAATCGCCAGCAAGATCGCGGGTGTCTCCGCGGTCGGCATCGCCCTGGTGCCGACCGCCTGCGACACCGGCGCCGAATCGCCCTGGCACTTCGCCTTCGCCGCCCTCATGTTCGCCATCCTGGCGTGGTTCTGCTGGTCCTTCTACCAGCGCACCAGGATCAAGCCGCATCAGACCCAGGCGCAACGGCGGCGGGTCGTCTACGCGCTGTGCGGCATCGGCATCCTCGCCTCGATGGCGCTGATCGCCGTGAACGGCCTGTTCGATCTCTGGCCGGAGGCCAACCTGAGCTTTTACTGCGAGGCGGCCGGGCTGGCGCTGTTCGGCGTGTCCTGGCTGATCGCCAGCCATTTTCTTCCCTACTTCGAGCACCCGTCCGAGCGCATGAAGCTCACCGCGCCACCGGTCAAGCGCGCTTAGGACGCTCAGCTGCGCGGCAGCGGCTTGCCGCGCGCAATCACTTCGCGGCAATCGCCTTTCATCGTGGCGTCGTCGTAGTCGGTCCAGCCCCAGCTGTCCACGTAGCGCTTGTGCCGCTTGAACGCCGGATTCACGAAGCTGCGCTCCAGATGCTCGTCCGGATAGCGGATGTCGGCCATGTCGAGCACCGTGTGGAACATGTTCTCGGTCGACAGCCTGGCCTTGCGGTGGCGCCGCAGCTGCGCGATCTTGGACGGGAAGCGCTCCTCGTAGGATGCCGAATACCAGACGAAGGCCGGCACGTGGAATTCGTATTGCGTGTTATGCCCGTGGAAGGCGATGGTGCAGGACTTGTCGTACAAGGTCTGCCCATGGTCGGCCACGTAGAGCAGCGAAGACGGCAGGCCGGATTCCTTCAGCACCCCGATCACGTTGGACAGGAACCAGTCGGTATACAGGATCGCGCTGTCGTAGCTGTTGCTCATCTTCGGGCGCAGCGACTTGTCGGTGACGTCCGGCTTGTCGATGCCGGCCAGCGAAGGCTGCCAGCGGTCGAATTCCTTTGGATAGCGGTGCGCGTAGTTCCAGTGGCTGCCCAGGGTGTGCAGCACGACCAGGACCTTCTGCGCCGGATCGCGCACCGCGCGCCGCAGCGGGTCGAGCAGCACCGCGTCGTAGCTGGCGCTGTCGCCGAAGCCGCCCAGGTTCAGGAACTCGACCTGGTCCGCCTCCTTGGCGAACACCGACACGGGCGTGTCGAACTTGCCGAACGAGACCTGGTTCGACAGCCAGAAGGTCTTGAAGCCCGCTTCCTTGAAGGCCGAGAGGAAGGATTTTTCGTAGAAGCCGTCCTTCAGGCTCTGCATGGCGGGTTTGCGCGAAATGATCACCGGCACCGACAGGCGGGTGGCCGAGACCGGCGTGATCACGTCCGGCAGGGTCACCAGGTTCGACTCCTTCGACAGCAGCGGGTTGGTCTCGCGTGCGTAGCCGTTCAGGCTCCAGCGGTCGAAGCGCGAGGATTCGCCCAGCACCATGACCACGATTTGCGGCGCATGCGTGTCGCCCAGCTGGTGCGCACCGAAGCGGAAGGCGGCGCTGCGCCGGTTCAGCTCGGCCAGGTAGACGCGCTCGCGGTAGAAATCGACCCCGCGCGCGGCCAGGCCGAAGGGCCAGGACTGGGCCGTGGCGCGCAGGTCGAAGGGCAGCCTGGCCCAGTGGGGCAGGGGCGGCAGGGCAGGGGCAGGCGGCCCGGGGCGCACGGTTTTGGGGGCGGAGGACGCCGGCGCCTTCACCGCCCGCAACCTCGGACGCTACGACGCCGTGG
>CAMPHU010000010.1 GCA_946886065.1 uncultured Massilia sp.
CGACGGCAGCGGCGCCGCCGGCGCGCTGGCTGGCGCGGCCGGGACCGCACGCGGCGCGGCGGGCGAGGCGCGCGAGCGCGTGGGCGAGGCGCGCCAGCGTGCGGCCGCCGCCGGCAGTGCCGCCGCCGGCACGGCCCGCGGCGCGCTGCGCGGCGCCGCCGACGGCGCCCGCTCGGTCAACGCCGATGTGTCGGTCGGCGGCAGCGCAAGCGGCAGCGCCGGCAAGCGTGGTGCGGATGGCAGCGCCTCCGGCCAGGTCTCCGGCGGCGCTGGCCGCAACTGAGGCAGCGGCCCGCGTTACAGGATCGGCTCCCCTCCGGTGACGGCGATCCGTGCGCCCGAGATGTAGCTGGCCTCATCCGAGGCCAGCATCACGTAGACGGGCGCTACTTCCTTCGGCTGTCCGGGACGCTTCATCGGTACCTGCTGGCCGAAGGACGCGACCTGGTCGGGCGGCATGGTGGACGGAATCAGCGGCGTCCAGATCGGACCCGGGGCCACCGAGTTCACCCGGATTCCTTTCGCCGCCAGCAGCTGGGCCAGGCCCGCCGTGAAGTTGGCGATCGCCCCCTTGGTGGTGGCGTAGGCCAGCAGGGTGGGCTTGGGCTTGTCGGAATTGATGGAGGTGGTATTGATGATCGCCGCCCCCGGCTTCATGTGCTTCACCGCCGCTTTGCACAGATGGAACATCGCCGTGATATTGACCTTGAAGGTGTAGTCCCATTCCTCGTCCGGTATCTCCTCCAGCGTGTCGTGACTCATCTGGAAGGCCGCGTTGTTCACCAGGACGTCGATGCGGCCGAACTCCGCCACCGCCTTGTCGACGATGGCGCGGCAGTGGACGGGATCGGCCAGGTCGCCCGCCATCAGGACGGCCTTGCGCCCGGCTTCCTCGACCAGCCGCGCCGTCTCCTTCGCATCACCGTGTTCGTTCAGGTAGGCGATCAGCACGTCCGCGCCTTCGCGCGCATAGGCCAGCGCGACGGCGCGTCCGATGCCGCTGTCGCCGCCCGTGATCACGGCCGCCTTGTCCCGCAGGCGTCCGCTGCCCTGGTAGCTGTTCTCGCCGTGGTCGGCGGGCGGATTCAGGGCGTTTTCGACGCCCGGGGGGTCCTGCTGCTGTTTCGGCTGGTTCATGCTGCGCTCCGTGGTCGAGGGTCAGGACGTGCGCACGCGCGCTTGCGCCGCCGGCCGCATGGCGGCGTGCTGCGCAGGCGCGGGCTGGTCCTGCAATTCCTGCAGCAAGAGGTGCTGCGGCCTGGGAGCCGTCGAAATGCCCAGCTCCGCGAACATCCGCATGGCGTCGAGGTTGATCGCCTGCTGGGTGTCCATGTAGAGGTTGTAGTCGGGGTCGAGCATGGTGTAGACCACCTCGTACTCGATCCACTGCTGGTCGACCGTCTTCAGGTGCGCACGGTCGAAGCGCGCTTTCTCGCGCTTGCCGATCAGCTCGGCGAGCGCCTGCGGCACGCGCGCGGCCAGCTCGGGCGGCGTGGACGGATTCGCGCGTAGCGCGAACTGGATGCGGCGCGTGCTCATGCGCCGGTAATTCAACACGGTATTGCGCAGCAGCTCGGCGTTGGCGATCACGATCTGCTCGCCGCCCAGGGCGCGGATGCGCGTGGTCTTGAGGCCGACGTGCTCGACCGTCCCGGAAAAATTGTTGACCGAGATCGAGTCGCCCACCTCGAAGGGCTTGTCGACGGCGATCGACAGCGAGGCGAACAGGTCGCCGAGGATGTTCTGCACCGCCAGTGCGATCGCGATGCCGCCGATGCCCAGGCTGGCGACGAAGGTGGTGACGTTGATGCCGAGGTTGGACAGCAGGGCCAGGAGGAGGACCGCCCACACGCTGGTCTGCAGCACCCAGATCACCAGGGTATGGGCGACCGTGACCTGTTCGTCTTCGCGGCCGTGGCTGTGGGCGCGGAAGTAGCGGCGCGCGCCGACCTTGATCGCCCGGTGAAGGCAGAGGGCCAGCTGGAAGCCGAGGGTGAAGAACCACAGGTGGCCCAGGCGCGTGTTCCAGGGCTCCGGCAGGCCGAGCACCGACAGGCCGATCAGGACCGAGGTTGCCAGGATGGCGAGGGTGCTGGTGCGGGCCAGGGTGCTGCTGAGGACTTCGGCGACCGGGCGGTGTGCGCGCTCCTCGCCCAGGCGCGACAGGCGCCTGCGGATCAGCAGCAGCGCGCCATGCATCACGAAGAAGCTGAGCACGGCGGCGCCGAGCGCGAACAGGGCATGGGTGGGTGAGATATCGAGGCTGGCGATGAAGGCGGATATGCGCAAACTGGACTCCTTTCCGGCACGCCTGCGGCGCCGGCGCCAGCCGTGCAGGCGCCGGAGGCAGGCAAGGGGAGGTCAGGCGCCGGCGCCGGCGCCGCACCTGCGGCTGCGCAATGGGCGCGCGGCCGCCTGGGGCCGCCGGCGGCAGCGGCCGAGTTATCGCGTGGATGCAGCCGGCCGGGGCGGCGAACGCGGACAGCGGCCCGCGTGGCGAATCAACGGCGGGCGAGGTGCTGGCGCACGGCCTCCGCGCTGGTACCGACCTGTTGCACGGCGCGTTCCAGCTCTTCGCGGCTCACGCCCAGCGCTTCGGTCCAGTGACGCACTTCCCATTCTTCGTGCACATTGATGCGGGCTCGATCCTGCGGGCCATTGTCTTTCAGATTGTCAGACATGATTGCCTCCTTTTCATGAGTCTGGGCCCAGAGTGCCAGCTGCGGCCGAGGTGTTCCGTTCGCTGCTTCACGCTCGGCCCGATTTGTGCTTTCGCCCGGTGGGGAAAGGACGGCAAAGCGCCATGCCGGAATGGCCCGATTTGAGGTAGGCTTACACTATCGCTAAGCTTCAATAGAGCAACAAGGAGGAAGACACCATGGCAGCACCCTATGACACCGCCCAGCCCGAGCGCAGCGCCATCGACGCCACGCCGGGGCTCGTGGCCCTCGATTTCGGCGCCAACTGGTGCGGCTATTGCCGCGCCGCCGAGCCGGCCATCGACCAGGCCCTGGCCGACTACCCGTCCGCGCGCCACATCCGCGTCGAGGACGGCCCGGGCCGCCCGCTGGGCCGCTCCTTCCGCATCAAACTGTGGCCGACCGTGGTGGTCCTGAAGGACGGCCAGGAAGTGGCGCGCGTAGTGCGCCCGGAAAGCGCCGACGAAGTGCGCATGGCCCTGGCCCAGGCGGGCAGCGCATGAGCCTGGCAGCAAGCACGGCCCCCGCGCCCGCCAACAAACCGCGCACCGTCCTGTTCGCCAGCCTGATCGGCACCACCATCGAGTTCTACGACTTCTACATCTACGCCACGGCCGCGGTGCTGGCGTTCCCGCGGCTGTTCTTCCCGGCCGCCGACCCGGCCGCCGCCACTCTGCAGTCGCTGGCCACCTTCGCCATCGCCTTCTTCGCGCGTCCGGTGGGCTCGGCCGTATTCGGCCATTTCGGCGACCGCATCGGCCGCAAGGCCACCCTGGTGGCGGCGCTGCTGACCATGGGCCTGTCCACGGTCCTGATCGGCCTGCTGCCGACCTATGCCGCGATCGGCACCCTGGCGCCGCTGCTGCTGGCCCTGTGCCGCTTCGGCCAGGGCCTGGGCCTGGGCGGCGAGTGGGGCGGGGCGGTGCTGCTCGCCACCGAAAACGCGCCGCCGGGCAAGCGCGCCTGGTACGGCATGTTCCCCCAGCTCGGCGCGCCGATCGGCTTCTTCCTGTCCGGCGGCACCTTCCTGCTCCTGGGTGAAGTGCTGAGCGACGAGGAATTCTTCAGCTGGGGCTGGCGCGTGCCCTTCCTGGCCAGCGCGCTGCTGGTCATCGTCGGCCTCTACGTGCGCCTGAAGATCACCGAAACGCCGGACTTCCAGAAGGTGCTCGAGCGTAACGAGCGGGTCAAGGTGCCGGCGGTGGCGGTGTTCGCGCAGCATGGCCGCGCCCTGGTGCTGGGCACGCTGATCGCGCTCGCGACCTTCGTCGTGTTCTACCTGATGACGGTGTTCGCGCTGAGCTGGGGCACGGCCAAGCTGGGCTTCTCGCGCCAGCAGTTCCTGCTGCTGCAGCTGTTCGCGGTGGTGTTCTTCGCGCTCACCATCCCGCCTTCGGCCCTGCTGGCGGACCGCCACGGCCGGCGCGCCGCCATGATGCTGGTCAGCGCCGCGATCGCTGGCTTCGGCCTGCTGTACGGGCCGCTGTTCGGCGCCGGCACCCTGCTGTCGGCGGGCATCTTCATGGTGCTCGGCATGTGCCTGGTGGGCTTCACCTACGGGCCGCTGGGGACCCTGCTGGCCGAGCTGTTCCCGGCCGAGGTGCGCTACACCGGCGCCTCGCTCACCTTCAACTTCGCGGGCATCCTGGGCGCCTCGCTGGCGCCCTACGTGGCGACCTGGCTGGCCACCAACTACGGGCTCGAGTACGTCGGCTACTACCTGAGCGCGGCAGCACTGCTCAGCCTGCTGGCCCTGGTGCTGGCGGGCGCGCCACCGGCGGCCCAGGCCGAGCCGGCGCCGCGTTGAGCGCGCGCGGCTTCGCCGCCCGCCTGGCGTCCTTGTCCGCGCGCAACCCGTGCGCGGACGACGCGGACTTCCTGGCGGCGCTCTACCTGTCGACCCGGACCGACCTGGACGCGCTGCCGGTGCCGCGCGCCGTGGTCGAGGGCATTGCGCGCCACCAGCAGGCGCTGCAGCGCGAGGCCTACGCCCAGGCCTGTCCGCAGGCGGAAGAATGGATCGTGGAAGACGGGGCGGGCCCGCTGGGCCGCCTGGTGCTCGACCGCAGGCCGGGCGAACTGCGCGTGGTCGACCTGTCGGTCGCCCCGCGCGCGCGCCGGCGCGGCCATGCGCGCGCCCTGCTGCTGGCCCTGCAGGCCGAGGCGGTGGAAGAGGGCCGCGCGCTGGCCTTGCGGGTGCGCGCGGACAATGCCGCGGCGCGCAGCCTGTATGCGGGCCTGGGCTTCCAGACCCTGCCCGGCGGGGGCGCCCGCCTCGAACTGCGCTGGCGGCCGGACGCGGATTGGATTCAGAAGGAATAGACCATCGTCAGCGAGGTCTGGGTGTCGGTGTTCTTCTTGTCGATCGGCACGCTGGTGTCGTTGCGCACGCTGAAGCCGGCCTTCATCTGCATGGTGTCGTTGATCTTGGTACTGAGCGAGGTCTCGGACACCGAGTGGGTATTCGAGGTGCCTTTTTCCACGCTGACGGTCTGGGCGAAGAAGGCCGAGGGGCTGACGCGCCAGCGGAACTGGGCCGCGCCGCGCACGGTCACGCCATTCTCGTCCTCGCCGGTGGCGCGCTCGCCGGCGAAGTAGCCCGGGCCGATCTCCACGTCCAGGGTCCTGTCTTCGCCGTCCAGCCAGCGCGAGCCATGGCCGATACCGATGGTCGAATAGCGGGTGTAGGCGCCGAAGCGGTCGTTGACGTGGGAACCGAGCACGAAGGCGCGGCGGCCGGCGCCGACCAGTTTGCGCGAGGCCTTGGCCGACACCGCGTAGCGCTCGGCCGTGCGGCTGCTCTGGCGGTTGCCGTCCTCGTCCTCGTATTCGTCTTCCTTGAAGAAGCCGCTGAGCACGAATTCGTGGCGCCAGTCGGCGGTTTCGTGGCGCGCGTCGATCTTGCCGGTCACCGAGGTGCCGGTGGTGTTGCCCGAGGTCGAGATCGCGCCCAGCTCGGCGGACGTGAACCAGCCGCCGTCGGGCAGCTCGGCCGGCCGGGCAATCGTCAGCGGCGCGTGCACATTGCCGACATCGGGCAGGTCGGGAGCGGCGGCGGCCATGCCATGCACGGCCAGGAGAGACACAAGGATCGGGAGTGATTTCATCGGCATCTGTACGGAGCCCGCCGGTGTCGTCCTGCGACGCGGCGAGCCTTCCGGCCCTCAATGGTGGACAGGCGCCGCGGCGGGGCTGCGGCAAATGCACGACATTGTATCCGAAAGACAGCGCGATGCGATGCTTTAGAGCACTTTCGGACGCCCCCCAGAAGGTGGAATGTGGCGTTCTAATCGTCAAATAATTTGCAATTGCTCGGCTGCAATAGGTAAAATCGAGCCCTTGCATGGAACGGCGGCATGATGCCTGCCGGCGCCCGAGGATGGTCCGATTGCCATGAACAGCTTACAGGATGGAGCAGCACCCGCGCCCTGGTCCGCGCCGGTGGAGAACCCCTTGCCCGGATTCTCCCGGCTGCCCGGCGCTGCCGGCGACGTGGACTGGGGCGCCACGGCGCTCGGCCTGCCATCGGCCTGGCCGGACGAGCTGCGCGCCGCCGCCGGCATTTGCCTGAGCTCCCAGTTCCCCTTGGCGATCGTCTGGGGGCCGGAGTTCGTCTACGTCTACAACGACGCCGCCATCAGCGTGTTCGGCACCAAGCACCCGTGGGCCATGGGCCAGCGCGTGATCGACGTCTGGCCGGACGCCTGGCCGACCCTGGGGCCGATGCTCGAGTCGGTGCTGCGCACCGGCCAGGCCGTGCGCAACGACGACCTGGAGCTGATGATCGACCCCCATGGGCAGCTGGTCGAAGCCTACCTGACCTTCTCGTATAGTCCCATCGTGAGCGCGCGCGGCACGATCGGCGGCGTCTTCATCGCCTTCATGGAAACCACCGAACGCGTCCTGGCCGAGCGCCGCCAGCGCACCGTGTCCGACCTGGCCACGGCGGTGGCGCGCGGACGGCGCAGCGACGACCTGCTCACGCGCGTGCGCGAAGCGCTAGACGACAACCGCCGCGACCTGCCATTTACGGCGCTGCTGCGCGCCGGCGCGGGCGGGCGCCTCGGTTGCCTGTTCGCCACCGGCCACGAGGCGGCGCAGTTGCCGGAGGCCGCCGCCGCGATCCTGGCCGGCCTGGCCGCGCCGGCCATCGAGAGCGGCCAGCCGCTGCTGCTGGACGCCGCGCGCGCGGTCGAGGCGCTCGACGTCCGTGGTCCGTGGCCGGAAGCGCCGCGCCAGATGCTGGCGATGCCCTTCCGGCCAGGCGGCCAGGATGCGCCCGGCGGGGTGCTGCTGGTCGGCGTCAACCCGCGCCGGCCGCTGGACGCCGCCTGCCGCGCCTTCTTCGACCAGGTCGGGGGCCACGTCGCCCATGCGGTGGCGGTCGCCGAGGCCGACGTGGCCGAACGCCAGCGCATCGCCGCCATGGCCGAGCTCGAGCGCAGCCGTTCCCATTTCTTCGCCGGCGCCAGCCACGAACTGCGCACCCCGCTGACCCTGGTGCTCGGCCCGCTCGGCGCGCTGCTGGACGAACAAGCGGCGCCGCTGGCGCCCGGGCTGCGCGAACCGCTCGAGATGGCCCACCGTAACGCGCGCAGGCTGAATACGCTGGTCAGTTCCTTGCTCGATTTCGCGCGCATCGAGGCCGGCACCTTGCCGCTGGTGCTGGAACCGCTCGACCCCTCGGTGGCGACCGCCGAGATCGCGGCCCTGTTCCGGGCTCCGGTGGAGGCGGCCGGGTTGAGACTCACGGTGGCCAGCACGCTCGCGCCGGGCCCGGCCATGCTGGACCGCGACATGTGGGAAAAGATCGTGTTCAATCTGCTGTCGAACGCCTTGAAGTTCACGCTCCAAGGCGGAATCGCGGTGCGCCTTGGCGGCGACAGCGGCTGGATCGAGCTGGAGGTGGCCGACACCGGCATCGGCATCGAGGAAGAGGAAACCGCGCGCGTGTTCGGCCGCTTCTACCGCAGCCGCGGCGCCGAAGGGCAAGGCGCGGAGAGCGGCGGCGTGGGCCTGGCCCTGGTGCGCGAGCTGGCCCGCCTGCACGGCGGCGACGTGGCGCTCGAGAGCCGGCCCGGCGTGGGCAGCCGTTTCACGGTCCGTGTTCCCTTGCACCGCCCGGCGCCGGGCGGCTCGATGCGCCAGCCGCCCCGGCCGACGGCGCAGGTGATGCGCCGCGCCCAGTTCCGCGACGAACTGGCGCGCTACGGCGTGCATGCGGAACCGCCGCCGCTGCCGCCCGCAGCCCAGGCCCAGGCTACCCAGGGCGCCCGGGTGCTGGTGATCGAGCGCGACGAGGACGTGGTGCGCTATGTGGCGCGCCTGCTGCAGGACAGCTGCGCGGTGGCTTCCGCCCCCAGCGCCAATGCCGCCCTGGCGGCGATCCGCGCCGCCGCGCCGGACCTGGTGCTGGTGGACGCCATGCTGCCCGGCGCCGGCGGCCTGGACCTGGTGCGCCGCATCCGGCGCGACCCGGCGGCGGGCACGGTGCCGCTGCTGGTGCTGTCCGCGCGCGCCGACGAGGAAGCGCGCCTGGAAGCCCTCGACGCCGGCGCCGACGACTTCGTCGCCAAGCCCTTCAGCGGCCGCGAACTGAGCGCGCGGGTGCGCTCGCACGTGCAGATGGCGCGTGTGCGGCGCGCCGCCTTCGAACAGGAAACCGCGCTGCGGCGTGAAATCGCCGGCCTGCGCCATGACCTGGCCACCGTCCTGGACGGCACCCGCGACATCGTCCTGAGCCTCGACCGCGACTTGCGCGTGGTGGCCCTGAACGACGCCGCCGCCGCCGGCCGGCCCAAGGCCGGCGCGGTCGGCCTGCCGCTGAGCGAGCTGATTCCGGACATCCCGGGCAGCCCGCTCGAGCGCGCGCTGCGCGATGCGGTGTGCGCGCGCGACAGCTCCGCGGTCGAGTATTACGACCGCGAGGCGCGCCGCTGGTTCGAAGTGCGCTGCTACCCGGCGCCACATGGCGCGCTGCTGTTCGGCACCGACATCACGGGACGCAAGCTGGCCGAACAGGCCCAGCGCGAGGCGCACGCCGAGCTGGAACTGCGCGTGGCGGAGCGCACCGAGGCCCTGCGCGCCGCCAGCGGCCTGCTGGGGGCGGTGTTCGACCGCGCGCCTGGCGGCATCGCGCTGAGCGACCGCAACGGGCGCATCGTGCACGCCAATGCCGCCTATGCGGCGCTGGTCGGCCTGGACGTGGCCAGCGTGCACGAGCGCTCGCTGGAGGACTGGGTCGAACCAGCCGGCCTGGTGCGCCTGGCGGCAGGACGCGAACGCCTGCTGGCGGGCGAGGCCGACTCCTTCGAGGAAGAGGTGCGCTACCGCTGCCCGGACGGGCGGCGCCTGTGGGTGGCCCACTTCGTGTCCCTGATCGCGCCGCTGTGGCAGGGCGACCGCTGTTTCGTGACGATCGCGCGCGACGTCACGGCGCGCAAGCGCGGCGAGGCCGAGAGCGAGATCGCGCGCCAGGAACTGCGCACCCTGTACGAGCGCCTGCAGTCGGTGCGCGAGAACGAGCGCAAGGCCCTGGCGCGCGAGGTGCACGACCAGCTCGGCCAGATCCTGTCGGCCGCCAAGATCGACATCAAGCTGCTCGAGGACGACCTGCGCGACGATACCCGGTCGATGGTGCGCGGCGCCATCATCGCGGAACTGGGCTCGGCCAGCGCCACCCTGGAGCGCGCGATCGGCCTGGTGCGCGAGATCGCCACCGAACTGCGCGCGCCGGAGCTCGACGAGCACGGCCTGTACGCGGCGATCACCTGGCATGTGCACGACTTCGAGCGGCGTACCCGCATCGCCTGCCACGTGACCTTCGAGCCGGCGCGCCCGCATCCCTCGCGCCCCGCCTCGGCGGCGCTGCTGCGCATCCTCCAGGAAGCCATGACGAATGTGCTGCGCCATGCCCAGGCCAGCAAGGTCTGGGTCAGCCTGGAACGGCGCGGGCACTCGCTGGTGCTGCGCGTGCGCGACGACGGCGTCGGCATCCCGCGCGCCCTGCTGCGCCGCGGCGCCTCGCTCGGCCTGCAAGGCATGCGCGAGCGCGCCGAGCTGGTCGACGGCAAGCTGCTGGCCGGCCCGCTCGCGCCGCGCGGCACCCTGGTGTCGGTGCGCGTTCCCCTGCATTCGAAAAGAGAAAAAGGACCACGACCATGACCAGCCTCGTCATCGCCGACGACCACGAACTGCTGCGCGAAGGCGTCAAGAAGATCATCCGCTCGGCCGCCGGCCTGCGCGTGGTGGGCGAGGCGGCCGACCTGGAACAGGCCCTGAGGCTGCTCGGGCTGCACCAGCCGGACGTGCTGGTGCTCGATATTTCCCTGCCGGGCCACGACGGGCTCGAAGGGCTGGCCGAGGTGCGCCGGCATTTTCCTCAGCAGCGCGTGGTCATGCTCAGCATGTACGGCGAGGAGCGCTACGCCGTGCCGGCGCTGAGAGCGGGAGCAGTGGGCTACATCACCAAGACCATGGCGGCCGAGGAGCTGGTCAAGGCGATCCGCAAGGTGATGGAAGGCGGCACCTATATCGGCCCCAGGCTGGCCGAGCTGCTGGCGGAAGAGGCGCGCGCCCCCGAGGCCGGGGCGCCGCACGAGCGCCTGACGGCGCGCGAGAACGAGATCCTGACCCTGATCGGGGCCGGCCTGCAGATCAAGCAGGTGGCCGCCGAGCTGGGCATCAGCGTGAGCTCGGTGAATACCTACCGCTTGCGCATCTTCCAGAAAATGGACCTGCATTCGAACGCGGCCCTGATCCGCTACGCGGTCCAGCACGGGTTGGTCGGCTGAGACCCCGCAATTCACGTCAATCTCTTGCTCGAACGGTCATGCCTGTTGCTGAAGGGCAACATCAGTCATCGGGTCATGTCGTTAAATTTACGACACGGAATGTCAAATATATGACAACCGCATGCATCTTTACGCCCTCATCATGGGGAAAATCCCGTGTCTTATCAGTGACTTGCGCGCTCCACCCGAATTTGCACGCGCGTGCGGTATGCGGCAGAGTCCGACACACTGTAGCCCGGTGCTGTGTTGTGGCGGCCAGGACTTGGGTAGGATTTTAATATTAATTGTCCTGCGTCAATGCGCAGCGGGTAACTCCCGTTTGTTTCCGCTGTCCTTGCGCTTGTATCAACGAAGAGCCAAGCAGCATGATGCGACTGATCGAATTCGAATGCGGCGGCCAGCGGCTCGGGCTTCCGCTGGACTGCGTGCGGCGCGCCGTGCCGAGCGCCGAACCTGTGCCCCTGCCGGGCGCCGGTCCCATCGTGCTGGGCGTCCTCAATGTCGCGGGCGAGATGGTGGCCGTGGTCGACGTGCGCCGCCGCCTCGGCCTGGCGCCGGCGCCGCTCGATCCGTCCCAGCAGATCCTGATCGCGCAATTGTCCGGCTTCCTGGCCGGCATCGTGGTCGACCGCATCCAGGGCGTGACCGAGCGCGACGCGGCCCGCTTGTTTCCCGCGGAAGTGGGGGCGGCCCCTTATGTGCGCGGCATGGTGCGCCTCGAGGATGGCCTGTGCCTCGTGGTCGAGCCCTCGCGTTTCCTGTTCGACGATGAACGTGCCGCGCTGGGCGTAGCCCTGGACGCCGTCACTCCCGGAGGCGCCGATGAGCCCGCATGACGCGATCGAACGGGCCGCGCGCCGCATCGAGCGGGAAACCGGCCTGCATTTCAGCGGCGCGCGCCGGCGCGACTTGCCGGCCGCGTTTGCGCGCATGGCGCGGGAAGCCGGTCATGTGGACGGCGAGTCGCTGGCAAGCTGGCTTGTCGACGGGCCCTGGGACGCCGCCCGTACCGCGCTATGCGCACGCCATCTCACCATCGGCGAAACCTATTTCTTCCGCGAGCCGCGCGGCCTGGACCTGCTGTGCGAAGTGGCCAGGACCAAGCTGGCGGCCGACCCGCAGGCCGGACTGCGCGTATGGAGCGCGGGCTGCGCCACCGGCGAGGAACCATACTCGATGGCCCTGGCGCTGCGCATCAACGTGCCCCAGCTGGCGCCCGAACGCACCGCCATCCTCGCCACCGACCTCAACCCGGCCAGCCTGGAAACGGCGCGGGCCGGCGTCTACCGCGAGTGGTCGTTCCGCCGCACCGCGCCGGTGCTGCGCAGCGCATGGTTCTGCCGCACGGAGGCCGGCCAGTACCGCTTGCGCGAGGACGTGCGGTGCCAGGTGCGCTTCGCCCAGCTCAACCTGGCGCAAGGCACATATCCGCCCGACACCGCGGCCATGGACGTGATCTTCTGCCGCAATGTCCTGATGTATTTTTCGCGCAGCCAGATGCGCGAGGTGATCGCACGCCTGCGCGACTGCCTGGCCGCGGGTGGCTGGCTGGTGGTCAATCCGAGCGAAGCGTCATCCGAGCTGTTCGCCGGCTTCACGCCGCGCTTCCACCCGGACGCCGTGCTGTACCGCAAGGACAGCCGAGCACTGGCGCCGCCGGCGGCGGCCAGCGCCCCGGCGAGCACGCCGCCAAGCGCGGCGGCGCTTCCCGCGGCCTCACCGGCCCGTCCGGCGGCGCGCTGGCCGGTCTCCGTGCGCCGGCGGCCCGCCGGCCCGGAAGCGGAAACGCCGCCGGCCAGCCCTGGCGAACCCGCGGAGGCGCTGCGCCAGGCCTCTGTCCTGGCGGCCGGCGGCGACGCCGCGCGTGCGCTGAAGCTGCTGGTGCGCGCGGTCCAGCGCTGGCCGCTGGCGTCCGCGCTGCACCTGGCCGCAGGCGAACTGGCGCTGGCGCAGGGCGAGCGCGGCGCCGCCTTGCGCCACCTGCAGCGCCACCTGTACCTGGAACCGGATTCCATCCTGGGCCACTACCTGGCCGGCGTGGCGCGCATGGGCGAGGGCAGCGACGGGGCCGCGCGGCGCGAGTTCGCCGCGTGCGAGGCGCTGCTGGCGCGCGTCGCGCAGGACGCCGCCGTGCCCGGCGTGGCCGAGTGGCAGGCCGCCACCCTGCGCGCCAGCGTGCGCGCCTTCATGGAGCGCATGCAATGAGCACGAAGCAGGTCTTCGATTGGGACGAGGTCAGGGCCAGGCTGGCGCGCAGCGCGGCCGCCGCCGACTCGGATGCTGCCGGCGCTGAACAGCGCCTCGCCAGGCTGCGCGAGCGGCGGGCCGCTCTGGCACGTCCGGCCGCGCAGCCGCAGGATGCCGCGCCCGCCGATGGGCTGGAAGCACTCGCCTTCGAAGTGGCGGGAGAGCGCTACGCGGTCGAGACGCGCTGGGTGGTCCAGGCGGTGGCGCTGCCGCCGCTGACCCAACTTCCGGGCGCGCCCGGCCATGTGGCGGGGATCGCCGGCTTCCGCGGCCGGGTGGTCGCGGCGCTGGACCTGCGCTCGCTGTTGCAAGTCCAGCTGGCGCGCCTGACCGAGCCGGCCGCGCTCATCGTGCTGCAGGGCGGGGCGATGGAGTTCGGCGTGCTGGCCGACGTGGTGCTCGGCGTCGAGCGCTACCGGCGCGCGGCCCTGTCGCCCGGCGTCGCGGGCGGGCCGGCCACGCAGCGCGGCTATCTGCTTGGCGTAGCGCCGGACCGTACCGCGCTGCTGGACGGCGCACGTCTGCTGGGCGACCCAACGCTGGTAGTAGGCGCCCACGCGTCGAATCGCATGATCGAGAAGGAGTATCCATAATGTTGATGTCGAATTTCAGTACCCGCGCCAAGCTGGTGCTCGGTTTTGGGGTGCTGATCGCGCTGCTGGCGAGCGTGAGCGGCCTGACCTGGCACGCCATTGGCGTGCTGCAGACCTCCCAGCGCGCCCTGTTCGAGGAAGACCTGGCGGCCGCGATGGACGTGACCAGCCTGCGCAACGAGCTCAATCGTGAGCGGGTGACGATGCTGTCGCTGGTGGTGGCGGCCGACGGCGCCAGGCACGCGGAGTTGCTGGAGCGGCTCGCGGCGGTGCGCCCGCGCATCAGCGCGATCCAGGCGCGGCTGGCGAAGCGCGCCGTCCACGACACCACGCTGGGGCGCTCGCTGGCCGAGCTCGACCCGCTGCTGCGCGAGTACGCCAGCTTGCGCGATGCCCGCGCCATGCCCGCCCTGCAGGAGGGGCGCCGCGCCGAGGCGGGCGCGGTGATCACCGGCCAGCTCCAGGACCGTTACGACCCCCTGCGCGACGTCGCCGAACGGATCAATGTCGAACAGTTCAAGCAAGCCAATGCCCGCATGCGCGACGCAGACGCCGTGGTCGGCCGCTCACGCACCCTGCTGGGCCTGTGCAACCTGGCGGCCCTGCTGGTGGCCGGGGTGCTGGTGGTCTGGCTCGACCGGGTGCTGGCGGCGCCGCTGCGCCAGGCAACCGCCCTGGCCGAGCGCATGGCCACCGGCGACCTGACCGTTGACGTGCCGGAACCGAAAGGGCGCGACGAAGTCGGGCAGCTGATGGGCGCTCTCGGCCGCATGGTACAGTCCTGGCGCCACCTGATGGGCGAGACCAGCAGCGGCATCGCCACTCTGGGCGCGGCCTCGAGCGAGATCCTGGCGAGCACCATGCAAGGTGCGGCCGGCGCTTCCCAGACCGCAGCCGCGGTCAGCGAAACCACCGCCACCGTGGAAGAGGTCAAGCAGACCGCGGTGCTCGCCAGCCAGAAGTCGCGCGCGGTCTCGGACGCCGCGCGCGAGGCCGCCGGCACCGCCCAGCGCGGCCGCCAGGCGATCGAACAGGGCATGCGTGGCATGGAAAGCGTGCAGGACACCATGGAGTCGATCGCCGGCACCATCGTGCGCATGTCCGAGCGCAGCCAAGCGGTGTCGGATATCGTGGTAACCGTGGCCGGCCTGGCCGACCAGTCCAACTTGCTGGCCGTGAATGCGGCCATCGAAGCCGCCAGGGCGGGCGACCAGGGAAAGGGCTTCGGCGTGGTGGCGCAGGAGGTGCGCGCCCTGGCCGAGCAGTCGCGCCAGGCGACGCGCCAGGTGCGCGAGATCCTCGGCGAGATCCAGAAGTCGATCGGCGCGGCGGTCTTGACCACCGAGCAGGGCTCCAAGCGGGTGGCCGAAGGCGTGATCCTGACCACCGAGGCCGGCTCCGCGATCCAGGCGCTGGCCGCAAGCATGTCCAGCGCGGCCGAGGCCGCGGCCCAGATCGCGGCCTCGAGCCAGCAACAGCTGGCCGGCATGGACCAGGTTGCGCTGGCGATGGAAAACATCCGCCAGGTGAGTGCCGAGAACGCCGCGTCTTCACGCCAGTCGGAGCAGGCGGCGCAGAACCTCCACGAGCTGGGCCAGAAGCTGCGCCAGGCGAGCGAACGCTTCAAGGTGTAGCGTGGCAATGAGCGATCCCGCCGCCTTCCGCCAGCGCTTGCTGGCCATTTTCGCCGACGAGGCGCGCGAGCACCTCGCGCGGATCGAGGCGGGGCTGGTCGCGCTGGAACGGGCCGACCAGACCGGGCGGCGCGCCGCCCTGGATGGCCTGCTCAAGACCCTGCACACGCTCAAGGGCGCGGCGCGCGCAGTCGACCTCGATCCTCTGGAGCGCCTGTGCCATGCGCAGGAAAGCCTGTGCGCGGCGCTCGCCGCATCGCCGCAGGCGCCCGCGCCAGAGGAACTGGACCGCCTGCACCGCGCGCTCGCCCTGGCGCGCGAGTTGGCCGGCGGCGGCGGCGGACGCGCACGCAACCAGGCAACGGTGCTGAGCCAGGCGCTCGACGAGGCGGCGCGGCGCGTGCATGCGGGACCCCCGCAGGGTCAGCCCGGATCCGCAGCCGGGCCGCAGCACGAATCGCAATCCAACTCTCGATCCGATTCTGCGCCTGGACCCAAGGCGATAGAGGTCGACGATACTTCCGATCCGCACGAGGTGGCGGGCGCGCCCGAGGACGCGCGTGCGGCTCCCGTGAATGCCGCCGACATGGCCACGGTACGGGTACGTGCGGCGCAGATCGACGCCGTCCGCACCGAGGCAGAGGGTTTGCTGGCTTCGGAGCTCGCCCTGATGCACCAGGCCGGCGAACTGCGCCAGCTCGCGCGCGAGCTGGGCGGGACGCCGGAGGCCCAGCTGCGCTGCGAGCGCCTGGCCCAGGCCCTGAGCGCCGGCTGCGCGGGCCTGGCGATCACCCGCAAGCGGCTGATGAGCGCGATCCTGGAGACCGCCCTGGAGCCCTTCGGCAGCGCGCTGGACGAGCTGCCTTCGCTGGTGCGCAAGCTGGCGCGCAGCCGCGGGCTCGAGGTGGCGTTCGAGACCGGCGGCGCCGCTATCCAGGTGGACCGCCGCGTGCTGGCCGTGCTGCGCGAGGTGCTGATCCACCTGGTCACCAACGCGGTCGACCACGGGATCGAGGCCCCGGAGCAGCGCCGCGCCGCCGGCAAGGGCGGGACCGGACTGCTGCGCGTGTCCGCCAGCCAGCCGGACGCGCGCCATGTGCTGGTGCGGGTCGAGGACGACGGCGCCGGCATGGATACTGGCGCCCTGTCGCGGGCGGCGGCCCGCGCCGGCCTGGGCGAGGAGGCCGAGCGCCTGGATGACACGGGACGCCTGGCGCTGGCCCTGCGCGCGGGGGTGTCGACCCGGGTCGAGGTGACGCCGGTATCGGGACGCGGGATGGGCCTGGCGGTGGTGGCCGACAAGGTCGCGGCCCTGGGCGGGACGGTGACGATCGCCAGCCGTCCGGCCCAGGGCTGCGCCTTCGAGCTGCTGCTGCCGGTCAGCCTGGCCAGCCTGCGCGCCCTGGTGGTGGAGGTGGCCGGTCGCCGCTTCGCCGCGCCGATGGACGCGCTGGACGCGGTGCGCGCGGTGCCACCGGGGGCGGTTGGAACCGTAGAGGGGCGCGAGATGCTGGCGGTGGACGGCAGGGTGCTTCCGCTGGTGCGGCTGGCCAGCCTGTGCGGCGCGCCGCAACCGGAGACGGCCAAGGCGGCCGGCGTGGCCCTGCTGGCGAGCGCGCGTTACGGCCGCTTCGCGCTGCTGGTGGACGCCATCCTGTCGGAACAGGACGTGCTGCCGCGCGCCCTGGGTCCGCTCCTGCAACGGGTGCGCTGCTTCAGCGGCGCCACCCAGCTGGGCGACGGCAGCCTGGTGCCGGTGCTCGCGCTGGACGACGTCGCGGCGCTGGCCCAGGGAGCGCCGGTGTCCGGCCCGGCCGGAGGACGGGCGGACGCGGACGCGGACCCGGGGCAGGAGGGCGGCGCGCGGCGCGTGCTGGTGGCCGAGGATTCGATCACTTCGCGCCTGCTGCTCAAGCACATCCTGGAAGACGCCGGCTACCAGGTGGACGACGCCGCCGACGGCATGGAAGCGCTGTCGCGCCTGCGCCAGCGGCGCTACGACGCGGTGGTGTCGGACGTCGAGATGCCGCACCTGGACGGTATCGGCCTGACCACCAGCATCCGCCAGGATCCGCGCACCGCGGAGCTGCCGGTGATCCTGGTGACCTCGCTCCAGACCCCGGCCGAGCGCGAGCGCGGCCTCCACGCCGGCGCCGACGCCTACCTGACCAAGGGCAGCTTCGACCAGGACCAGCTGCTCGCCCTGCTGGCGAGGATGGTGTGAGGAAATGAGGAGGAGATTCGGATGATCCGGGTGCTGGTGGTCGATGATTCGCCTTCCGTGCGGGAGCTGCTGAACTTCATCCTGAGCGGGGATCCCGGGCTCAAGGTGGTCGGCTGCGCGGCGGACGGGGAGGAGGGCGTGGCGATGGCGATGCAGCTGCGCCCCGACGTGATCACCATGGACCTGCACATGCCGAACGTGGACGGCTACGAGGCCACGCGCCGCATCATGGAGTCCTGCCCGGTGCCGGTGGTGGTGGTCAGCGGCAGCGAGAACCCGGAGGAGGTCGGGGCGAGCTTCCGTGCGATCGAGGCGGGCGCCCTGGTGCTGGTGCGGCGGCCCTACGGCCTGGCCCATCCGGAGCATGCGGCCAGCGCGGCGGCACTGCTGCGCACCGTGAAGTCGATGGCCGAGGTCAGGGTGGTGCGGCGCTGGAACGGATCCCGTCCGGCGCGCCAGCCCGCCAGGTCGCCCGGCCAGCCGCCCTACCGGCTGGCGGTCATCGGTGCCTCGACCGGCGGACCGGCGGTGCTGCGCGACATCCTGGCCGAACTGGGTGAGCGCTTTCCGCTGCCGGTGGTGATCGTGCAGCACATGGCGGCCGGTTTCACGGCCGGCCTGGCCGAATGGCTGGGCGCGGCCAGCGGTTTTCGGGTGCGTATACCGCTGCACGACGAAGTGCTGGCGGCAGGCACGGCCTACCTGGCCCCGGATGGCTACCACCTGCGGGTCGCGGCCAGCCTGCGCGCCCAGCTGTCGCTGGCGGCGCCGGAGCACGGCATGCGTCCGGCCGTGTCCTGCCTGTTCCGCTCCCTCGGCCCCGAGCTGGCCCCGGCCAGCATCGCCGTGCTCCTGACCGGCATGGGCAAGGACGGGGCGCTGGAGCTGAAGCAGCTACGCGATGCCGGCGCGGTCACCATCGTCCAGGACCGCGCCAGCTCCGCGGTGTACGGGATGCCGGGCGAAGCGGTGCGGCTGGACGCCGCCACCCTGGTCCTCGATCCGGTCCGGATCGGCAAGGCGATCCATGCGATCGCCCACAACCCGGGGAGCGGCCTGTCCGTCCTGGGATTCTGATTGAAAAATGAAGAGCAAGAGCGAGCCATGAACAATAGCGACTACAAGCCGGTCCCGGCGCGGCTGGTGGAAATACTGATCGTCGAGGACAGCACGACCCAGGCCGAGCAGCTGGCCCACCTGCTGGCGGGCGAGGGCGGCTACCAGGTGCGGGTTGCCGGCAACGGCGCCGAAGGCCTGGCCGCGGCGCGCCTGCGCGCACCGACCATGATCGTGAGCGATATCCAGATGCCGGAGATGGACGGCTTCACCCTGTGCCGCGAGATCAAGCAGGACCCGCGCCTGCGCGACATTCCCGTGATTTTGCTGACCTCGCTGACCAGCCTGTACGACGTGATCCGCGGCCTCGACAGCGGCGCCGACAACTTCATCCGCAAGCCCTTCGACGCCCGCTACCTGCTGAGCCGGATCCGCTTCATCCTGGCCAACCGCGCCCTGCGCAGCGAAGAGCGGGTCCAGCTCGGGATGCAGGTCAACCTGGGCGGCCAGACCCATTTCATCACCGCCGAACGCCAGCAGATCTTCGACCTCCTGATCTCGACCTACGAAGAGGCGATCCAGATGACGGAGGAGCTCAAGCAGCAACAGCAGCGCATCGCCCGTTCCTACCAGTCGCTGGAAGGGCTGTACAAGATCGCCGAGGCGCTCAACCCGGCCCTCACCGAGCGCGCCGTGGCCGACAGCGCGCTCGAGCGGGCGCTCGACTTCCCCGGCGTGGCCGGCGGCTGCCTGGCGCTCGTGGACGGCGGCACCCTGCACATCGCCGCCGTCAGCGACGCGGACGGCCCGATGGAGGTCGGGGCGCTGCTCGAATGCGGCTGCGCGCGCATGCTGCTGTCGGGCGAACTGCGCGGACCGGAATTGCGCCACGAGTGCGAGGCCATGGGCGGCATGCACGCCTGCGTGCCGCTCAACGCGGGCGGCCGCCAGATCGGCCTGCTGCACCTGGCGACCACGCCGGAAGCGCTCAGCACCGAGGACATGCAGGTGCTGGGCACGGTGGGCAACCAGATCGCGATCGCGATGGAGCGCGCCCACCTGTATAGCAACTCGGAGGCCCTGGTGCGCGAGCGCACCGAGGCCCTGCAGAGCGAGCGCAACCTGCTGTCCACGGTGATGGACACCACCGGCGCCCTGGTGGTGCTGTGCGCGCCGGACGGCAGGATCAGCCTGATCAACCGTTCCTGCGAGGAGACCTTCGGCCTGAAGACCGGCGAGGCGCTCGGGCAGCCCGTCTGGGAGGTGTTCACCCTGCGTAGCGATGGCAAGGCATTGCGGCGTTTCTGGCACGACTTGCCGCTGGAGGAGATGCCGCGCCAGATCCAGGGCGACTGGCTGACCCGCGGCGGCGAGCTGCGCTCGGTGATCTGGTCGAACGCCCTGATCCGCAACGCCGCCGGCGGGGTCGATGGGGTGCTCTGCACCGGCATGGACGTGACCGAGCTGCGCGGCGTCGAGGATCGCTTGCGCTACCTGAGCAACTACGATGCACTGACGGGGCTGCCAAACCGTGCGCTGCTGCGCGACCGCGTGGCGCAACTGCAGGAAGCGGCCCAGGCCAGCCAGGAGATGATGGGCTTCCTGGTGGTCGGCCTGGACCGCCTGGCCCTGGTGCGCCAGACCCTGGGCGACCGGGTCGAGCGCGCGCTGTTGTCGGACGTCGCGCGCCGCCTGTCCTCGCTCTCGGCGGGCGACACCGTGGCGCGCTATGCCGAAGGCACTTTCGCCCTGGCGGCGCGGCGCGCCTCGGTCGACGAGCTGGCGGTGCTGGCGCGCCAGGTCATCGAATGCCTGGGGCGTCCCTTCTCGTGGGAGGGCGAGGAGCTGCACCTCGATCCGCGCATCGGCATCGCGGTGTTCCCGAACGACGGCGACAGCTACGAGAGCCTGGCGCAAGGCGCGGAGAACGCGCTCGGCCGGGTCGACACCGGCGGCGAGCGCTACACTTTCTTCCGGCCCGAGTTCAACGAAGGCGCCGACGCCCGCTTCCGCCTCGAGAACGCGCTGCGGCGCGCGATCGAGCGCGAGGAATTTCTCCTGCATTACCAGCCGCAGGTGGACCTCAAGAGCGGCGCCATCATCGGGGTCGAGGCCCTGGTGCGCTGGCGCCACCCCGAGCGCGGCATGGTCTCGCCGGCCGTGTTCATCGACCTGGCCGAGGAAACCGGCCTGATCCTGCCGCTGGGCGAATGGGTGCTGCGCCGCGCCTGCCAGCAGTGCCGCGCCTGGCAAGACGCAGGGCTGGACGTGGTACCGGTCTCGGTCAACCTGTCGGCGCGCCAGTTCTCCGAGCACATCCCCGGCACGGTCAAGCGCATCCTCGAGGAAACCGGGCTGGAGCCGCGCCTGCTGGAGCTGGAGCTGACCGAAAGCGCCTCGATGAAGGATCCGCAGAAGTCCTTCGGCATCCTGCGCCAGCTGAAGGACATGGGCGTGCGCCTGGCGATCGACGATTTCGGTACCGGCTACTCGAACCTGAACTACCTGAAGCGCTTCCCGGTGGACAAGCTGAAGCTGGACCAGTCCTTCGTGCGCGACATCGTGTCCGACCCGGACGACCTGTCGATCTCGCGCGCCGTCATCGCCATGGGGCACGGCCTGCGCCTGACCGTGATCGCCGAGGGCGTGGAGAGCCAGGGCCAGCTGTCTTTGCTCGCAGACAACGGCTGCGACGAAATGCAGGGCTACCTGTTCAGCCGCCCGGTGCCGGCCGAGGCCTGCGAGGCGCTGCTGCGCGACGGGGCCGCGCTCGAACTCGGCTTCCTGGAGCGCGCGCCCTATGCCCGCACCGTGCTGTACGTGGACAGCGAGGCCAACCTGCAGGCGGCGGTGCGACGCGCGCTGCGCCACAAAGGCTACGTGGTGCTGTCGGCGCCGAACGCGGCGGATGCCTTCGAGATCCTGGCCACCACCGAGGTCGGGGTCATCCTGTGCGACCAGCGCATGGCCGGCATGGAGGGCTCCGCCTTCCTGTCGCGCGTGCGCCACATGTACCCGGAAGTGACGCGCGTGGTATTGTCCGGATACACCGATTTGCAGTCGGTAACGGACGCGGTCAACCATGGCGCGATCTTCAAGTTCCTGACCAAGCCCTGGGTCGACGAGGAACTCGACGAGGCCCTGCGCGAGGCCTTTGCCGAATACGAACGTAAGCGGGCGGCGCGCGGCGCCGGACAGACATGAACAGTCGCATCAGGCGCCGCATGCCTCCGGCGCTCGCACTTCTCGCCGGTCTGCTCCTGACCGGCCTGCTATACGCCGTGGTCCACGGCTACGAGGAAGACAACCAGCGCGCCGCCTTCGAGCGCAGCGCCCTCGAACGCATCGGCGCGCTGCGCGCGGAACTCGACAGCGCGGCGGACGTGCTGGGCACGGTCACGCGGGTGTTCACCACCATGGAGGGTGTGACGCGCCGGCAGTTCGACGCCTTCACCTCGCCCATGCTCAAGCGCAACCCGCAAATCGAGCTGATCGGCTGGCAGCAGGTGGTGCCGGATGCGGGACGCGCCGCCTTCGAGGCGGCGCGCAGGAAGGAATTTCCCGCTTACCGCTTCAGTGAGATCGGGCCCGCCGGCCAGGCGCCGGCGGCGCAGCGGCCCTACTACCAGGTGGTCGACTATCTGGCGCCCCAGCAGGGCAACGAGCAGGCGCTGGGCCTGGACGCCGCCACCCGGCCGGAGATCGCCGACGCGGCGCGGCGCGCCTGTTCCAGCGGCGAGGCCGCCATGACGCGCCAGTTCCGGCTCCTGATGGGAGGGGCGCACCAGAGCGGCTTCATGCTCCTGATGCCGGTCTACAAGGAAGGCACGGCGCTGCTGCCCGGCGCCGCGCAGTGCGAACAGGTGCTGGGCTACACCACGGTCGGCTTCACCTCGCTGGCCCTGAAACGGCGCGTGCTCGCCGCGGCCGCCGGGCAAGCGCGCGCGGCCGGCGCGATCCGGCTGTATGCGGCGAGCCGCCCCGATCCCAACGAGCTGGTGTTCGTGCAGGAAGGCCAGGCGCCCTCGGTTCCGGCTTCGCTGCTGGACGGCGGGCAGGCGCCGCCGGTGGCGCGCACCCTGAGCGTGGCCGGCCAGCCCTGGCATATTGTGATCAGCCCGCCGCCGCCCGACCTGTTGCGCGACCACCTCGGCTCGCTGCTGGTCCTCGCCGGCGGCGTGCTGGCCAGCCTGGGCGCGGCCGCCTGGGCCAATATGCTGGCGCGCCAGGCCGGCAGCGTGCGCGCCATGGTCGAGCAGCGCACGGCCGAACTGACCGAGGCCAACGCCAGCCTGCGGCTGCGCCAGCAGGCCATCGACGCCTGCGTCAACAGCATCATCATCGCGCGCGCCGAGGAGCCGGATTTCCCGATCGAATACGTCAACCCGGCCTTCGAGCGCCTCAACGGCTACCGCGCCGACGAGGTGATCGGGCGCAGCGGCGCGCTGCTGTGGGAGCAGGATCCCAAGCAACGCGGCGTGCGCGAGGGCATGGCCATGGCGCAGGAGCGGCGCGGCGGCAACGTCCTGATCCGCACCTACCGCAAGGACGGAACCCAGCTGTGGTGCGAGATGTATGTCTCGCCCTGCGCCGGCGCCGACGGCAAGGTGGAGCATTTCGTCATCGTCCAGCACGACGTCACGGAAAAGCGCCGCTTCGAGGGCGAGCTCGAATACCAGGCCACCCACGACGCCCTGACCGGCCTGGCCAACCGCAAGCTGCTGCGCCGCCGCCTGGAAGAGGAGATCGCGGTCGCGGCCCGTGCGCGGCAGGCGGTGTCGCTGCTGTACATCGACCTCGACCGCTTCAAGCCGCTCAACGACAGCATCGGACACAACACCGCCAATGCCTACCTGTGCGCCGTCGCCGACCGCCTGCGCGAGACGGTGCGCGAAGGCGACACGGTGGCGCGCCTCAGCGCCGACGAATTCGTGCTGGTGCTGCCGGAGCGCACCGGGCTGCCGCTGGGCGGCCCGGCGGTGGAACGCATCATGCGGACGGTGGCCCAGCCGGTGACGGTGGACGGCCAGGAACTGGAAGTGTCGTGCTGCATCGGTATCGCCCACTACCCGCTCGACGGCAATGATCCCGACCTCCTGCTCGACTACGCCGACCGCGCGACCCGTGCGGCCAAGCGGCGCGGCCCCGGAAACTTCCAGTTCTTCCAGGCCGCCATCAACGACGCCGCCCACCAGCGCCTGGAAATGGAACGCGCGCTGCGCGGCGCGCGCGAGCGCGGCGAGTTCGACCTCCTGTACCAGCCCTGGGCCGACCTGGCCAGCGGCCGCGTGACCGGGGTCCAGGCCAGGGTGCGCTGGCGTCACCCGGAACTGGGCGAGGTCGCGCCGGACCGCTTCATGCCGATCGCCGAGGAGAGCGGCGCCAGCATCGCGCTGGGGGCCTGGGCGCTGCGCCAGGCCGCGGCCCAGGTGCGCGCCTGGCAGCAGGCGGAGCCGTTGCGCGGACATGAGGAAATGGGCCTGGCCCTGGGCGTCGGCATGCGCCAGGTGAAGGACCCGGGCCTGCTGTCCATGGTGGAGGAAGCGCTGGCGGACAGCGGGCTGCCGGCGCGCTGCCTGCGCCTGGAACTGGCCGAAAGCGTGCTGGCCGGCGACCCCGCCCAGATCCTGCCGGTGCTGGACAGCCTGCGTGGGATGGGCGTGCGGCTGGCGGTCGACCGCTTCGGCAACGGGCATACCACCCTGGCCGACCTGCGCCGCTACCCGATCGACGTGATCCAGATCGACCGTTCGCTGGTGCAGGACGTGGACGTCAGCTTCGCCGCCGAGGCCATTCCCGATGCCATCATTTCGATGGCGCACAGCCTGGGCATCCGGGTGCTGGCCGAGGGCGTGGACAGCGACAGCCAGGCCGAAGTCCTGGCGCGCAATATGTGCGACGAGGTGTGCGGGGCGCTGCTGGCGGCGCCGCTGGAGCCGGAAGCCGCCGGCGCGCTGCTGGCGGCCGGCGCCGCGCTGCCGCGCAAGGTGCTGCGCCTGCACAAGCGCGAGCGTACCCTGCTGCTGGTGGACGACGAGCCGAACATCCTGACCGCGCTCAAGCGCCAGATGCGCGGCACCGGCTGCCGCATCCTGACCGCGCCCAGCGGGCAGGAGGGCCTGGCCGTGCTGGAACGCGAGCCGGTGGACGTGATCGTCTCCGACCAGCGCATGCCGGGCATGACCGGGGTGGAATTCCTGCGCGTGGTCAAGGAATCGCACCCGGATACGGTGCGCATCGTGCTGTCCGGCTTTACCGAGCTGCAATCGGTGACCGACGCCGTCAACGAAGGCGCGATCTACAAGTTCCTGACCAAGCCCTGGGACGATACCCAGCTGCGCGGGCATATCGAGGAAGCCTTCCGCCACAAGGAAATGGTGGACGAAAACCGCCGCCTGGGCCTGGAATTGCGCACCGCGAACCTGGAGCTGGCCGGGGCCAACCGCCAGCTCGAGGACTTGCTGCAGCAGCAGCGCGAGCAGATCCGGCGCGACGGCATATCGCTGGACATCGTGCGCGAAGCCCTGCAACGCGTGCCGCTCGCGATCCTGGCGCTCGACGAGGAGCAGCAGATCGCCTACGCGAACGCGAGCGCGCGCCAGATGCTCGGCGCCGGCGATACCCTATTGGGAAGCGACGCGGCGGAAGTGATCCCGGACCTGCTGGCGGGGCTGGAAGGCCGCGCCGGCAACGCGGCGCTGGAATTCACCCGGGGCGAGCGGAGCTATGAGGTGGAGGTCCACAGCATGGGGCGGGGCACCCGTTCGCGCGGAACCTTGATCACCTTTACACCAACAGCGGCAACTGCAGGAGGAGTACGTTGAGCAGGACATCGAAGGAAGTCGGCCTGGACGAGGCGGAACCGGGCATGGAGCTGGCCCGCGACCTGGTCGACCGGCACGGCACCGTATTGTTGCAGCGGGGCAGCGTCTTGAGCGCGAGCATGCTGGCGGCCCTGGCGCGGCGCGGGGTCGGCCGCCTGCGCGTGCTGGCGGAGGCACAGGACGAGGGTGTCGATTCCGAGGCCGAGCGGACCCGGCTGGACGCCCGCCTGGCGCACCTGTTCCGCCACCAGGACGGCGCACTGGCGGGCCGGCTGCGCGCGCGCCTGCTGGCCTACCGGCTGGAGGCCGTATGAGCGAGCCCGGCGGCGAATATCAGCTGAGCCTGGAACAGGCGGTGGCCCGCCTGAAGGACTTGCCGGCCCTCCCGCTGGTGGTCAGCGAACTGCTGGCCAGCTTCGACGACCCGGATGTCGACCTGGGCCAGCTGGCCGGCAAGATCGCGCACGACCAGGCGCTGGCGGCCAAGACCTTGCGCTTGGCCAACTCATCCTTCTATGGGTTGCAGTCCCGGGTGCGCACCATCGGCCAGGCGATCCAGGTGCTCGGCTTCGACAGCGTGCGCGCGCTGGTGGTGGGCGCGGGCGTGATCGGGGGCTTCGAGGCGGGCCGCGAGAAGGGATTCGACTTCGACGGGTTCTGGCGCCACGCCATCGGCACGGCGCTGTGCGCGCGCGCCCTGGCCCGTCACGCACCCCAGCCCGGCGCCAATCCGGAACTCGCCTTCGTCGCCGGCCTGCTGCACGACCTCGGGCGGCTGGTGCTGGTGACGCGCTTCCCGGAGCATTACGCCGAGGTGCTGGCCCGGCGCGCGCTGCGCGACTGCGAGCTGCTGCTGGCCGAGCGCGAGGTGCTGGGCATCGACCATGCCCAGGTCGGGCGCGCCCTCGGCCAGCACTGGAAGATTCCGGAGCCGATCTGCCGCGCGATCGCCAATCACCACCAGCCGATGCGCCAGGACGAGGGCGACCTGCCGGCGGTGGTCCACGTGGCCAATGTGATCGCCCACGGCCTCGACCTGTCCGACCAGGAGGACGACCAGGTGCCGACGATGGCGCAGGGCGCCTGGGACAGCCTGGGCCTGGACGACGCGGCCCTGCGTGCGGTGTTCGCCGAGACCGAGGCCCAATTCGAAGAAACCTGCCAGGTCCTGGCCGCGCGGCCAGGCAAGGAGTGAAGGCTTGATGAACATGGAAGCAAACCAGGGGCGCGGCGGGCTTGCCGCCGGCGGCGACGAGGCCCTGGCCTTGTCGGGGAATGCCGGCGCCCAGCTGGAGGAGGCGATGCGGCGCCTGGAAGACGACATCCGCAGGCGCGAGGCGGCCGAGGCCGAGCTGATGCGGCGCAACGCCGAGCTCACGGAGGTCAACGCGCGCCTGTCGATGGCCCAGGAACAGCTGGTCCAGTCCGAGAAGCTGGCCTCGATCGGCCAGCTCGCGGCCGGCGTGGCGCACGAGATCAACAACCCGATCGGCTACGTGTTCTCGAACTTCGAGACGCTCGGCAGCTACATCGGGCGCATGCTCGAGATGTTCAAGGCCTATGAGGAGGCCGAGGCCAGCATCGCGGAGCCGGCGGTGCTGGAACGCCTGCGTGCGATGCGCGCCGGAATCGACCTCGACTACCTGATCGAGGACATCCCGGTACTGATGTCGGAATCGCGCGAGGGCATCACCCGGGTGCGCAAGATCGTCCAGGACCTGAAGGATTTCTCGCGCGTGGACGCGAACCAGGAATGGCAGTGGGCCAACCTGCACGCCGGCCTGGATTCGACCCTGAACATCGTCAGCAACGAGGTCAAGTACAAGGCCGAGGTGGTGCGCGAGTACGGCGACATCCCGGACATCGAATGCCTGCCTTCGCAGCTCAACCAGGTGTTCATGAACATCGTGGTCAACGGCGCCCATGCCATCACGGGGGCGGGCGGGCGCATCACGATCCGCACCGGCGTCCTGGCGGACCGCAGCCATGTGTGGGTCGAGATCTCCGACAACGGGGGCGGCATCGCGAAGGAACACATGGCGCGCATCTTCGATCCTTTCTTCACCACCAAGCCGATCGGCAGCGGTACCGGGCTCGGCCTCTCGCTGTCCTACGGGATCATCCAGAAGCACAACGGGCGGATCGAGGTGCAGAGCGAGCCTGGAAAGGGGACCACCTTCCGCATCGTGCTGCCGGTGCACCACGTCGCCAACGGCGGCGAGGAGGCGGCGCCATGAACGCGAACGGGAAGCCGACAGGCGTCATCCTGTGCGTCGACGACGAGCCGCACATCCTGTCGGCGCTGCGGCGCCTGTTCCGCGCCCAGGGCTACGAGATCCTGACCGCGAACGGTGGGCGCGAGGGCCTGGCCCTGCTGGCAGGGCGCGAGGTCGACCTGATCATCTCTGACATGCGCATGCCCGAGATGGACGGCGCCCAGTTCCTCGAGCGCGCCCGCCAGGACCATCCGCACGCCTTGCGTATCCTGCTGACCGGCTACGCCGACGTGGCCCAGATCATCGGCGCCGTCAACCGCGGCGAGATCTACCGCTACATCACCAAGCCCTGGGACGACACGGAAATGCTGCTGCTGGTGCGGCACGCGCTGGAGCGGCGCGAGCTGGAGCAGGAAAAGCGCCGGCTCGAAGAGCTGACGCGGCAGCAGAACGAGCAGCTGCGGGAGCTGAACCAGGGCCTGGAAGCTCAGGTGGCCAAGCGCACCGCCCAGCTCAAAGCCACCCACGAGAGCCTGGTGGCCTCGCACGAAAAGCTCAAGCGCAGCTTCCTGACCTCGATCCGGGTGTTTTCCGGCATGATCGAGCTGCGCGGCCCCAAGCTGGCCGGCCATTCGCGCCGGGTGGCCGACCTGGCGCGCCGCATCGCCGGGCGCATGGGCATGAGCGCCCAGGAGACCCAGCAGGTGTTTGTCGCCGGCCTGCTGCACGACATCGGCAAGATCGGCATGCCCGACCTGCTGCTCGACACGCCGGTGGCCATGATGACCGGCGACCAGCTCAACCAGTACAAGCTGTACCCGGCGCGCGGCCAGGAGATCCTGATGCCGCTCGAAGACCTGGCGGAAGCGGCGGCGCTGGTGCGCGCGCACCAGGAGCGCTTCGACGGCGAGGGCTTCCCGGACCGCCTGGCCGGTTTGGACATTCCGCTCGGGGCGCGTATCCTTGCGGTGGCGAGCGACTACGACAACCTGCAGATCGGCGTGCTGGCGCGCAACCCGATGACGCGCGAACAGGCGGCAAGCCTGGTCCATGACCGGCGCGGCGCACGCTACGACCCGGCGGTGGTGGCGGCCTTCATGGAAGTGGCGACCGGCCGCGTGCCCCCGCCCGAGGCACCGCCGGACCGGGCACTGAAGGTGGCGGGCCTGAGGCCGGGGATGCGCACCTCGCGCGACCTGATCACGCGCGGCGGCCAGCTGCTGCTGTCGGCCGACCACGTGTTGACCGACCGCATGATTGCCCAGATCGCCGATTACGAAAAAAGCGCGGCCGAGCAGTTCACGGTGCACGTACGCATGGAAGGAGAGGGTGGATGAGGAAAATTCTGCTGGTGGACGACGAGGCGAACGTGCTGAGCGCCCTGCAGCGCGCCCTGCGCGGCTTCCTGCCGTCGGGCGAGGCCGAGATCGTGACCTGCCAGGACCCGGAACAGGCACTGCTGCGCTGCGCCGAGGCCAGTTTCGACGTGGTGATGTCGGACTTCCGCATGCCCGGGCTGACCGGGGCCGACTTCCTGCAGGTGGTGAAGGGCCTGCAGCCGGACGCCGTGAGGCTGGTGCTGTCCGCCTCGAACGACATCGGCGAGGTGATGGAGTCGATCAACCGCGCCGAGGTGTTCCGCTACGTGGCCAAGCCCTGGCAGGCGGCCGAGCTGGAAAAGATCTTCCACCAGGCCTTCGCCCGCCGCGACGAGGCGCTGGCGGCGCGGCGGCTGGCCGAGCCGGAGATTTCGGAAGAGCTCACGCCGCAAGAGCATGAGGCGCGCAGGCTGGAAAGGGAAGAGCCGGGGATCACCCGCGTGCGGCGCAATCCCGACGGGTCGATCATCCTCGATTAACCGCGTTGTTTCGCTACACCGCTATCCTCAAGACCGTCTTCCCCGCCGAGGTGGACGCCGAGTCCGGGGATGACGCGGTAGCGCGAAGCTGGCGTCTCGGGTGCGGACTCAGGTGCCGATATAGGCGATCTTGAAGGTAAACAGCGCCGCAATGATCCACACCACCGGCCGCACTTCGCGCGCCCGCCCGGTCAGCAGCTTGAGCGCCGCGTAGGTGATGAAGCCAAAGGCGATGCCTTCCGCGATCGAGAAGGTGAACGGCATCACCAGCGCGGTCACCGCCGCCGGGATGCTCTCGGTACTGTCGCCCCATTCCACATCGCCCAGGTCGGCCAGCATCAGGCAGGCCACGAACAGCAGCGCCGGCGCGGTCGCGTAGGCCGGCACCACGCCGGCCAGGGGCGCGATGAACAGGCAGGCCAGGAACAGCACCGCGACCGTGAGCGCGGTCAGGCCGGTGCGCCCGCCCGCCTGCACGCCGGAAGCGCTTTCGAGGTAGGCGGTGGTGCTGGAGGTGCCCAGGATGCTGCCCGCCACGATGGCGCCGCTGTCGGCCAGCAGGGCCTTGTTGAGGCGGTCCATCTTGCCCTCGACCAGCAGGCCGGCGCGGCGCGCCACGCCCATCAGGGTACCGGTGGCGTCGAACAGCTCGACCAGGAAGAACACCAGCACCACGTTCAGGATGCCGACCGACAGCGCGCCGGCGATGTCGAGCTTGAACAGGGTCGGCTCGATCGAAGGCGGCAGCGAGAAGATGCCTTTATAGGTGTTCCCGCCGAAGAAGAAGCTCAGCACCGTCACCAGCACGATGCCGATCAGGATCGCGCCGCGCACCTTGAGGCGGTCGAGGGCGACGATGGCCAGGAAACCGGCGATCGCCATCAGGGCCTCGGGCTTGTGCAGGTCGCCGGCCTTCACCAGGGTCGGTTCGTTCGGCACCACGATGCCGGCGTTCTTGAGCGCGATCAGGGCCAGGAACATGCCCAGGCCGACCGTGATGGCGACCCGCATCGAGCGCGGGATGCCGTCCACGATCATGCCGCGCAGGCCCAGCAGCGAGACCAGGATGAACAGGCAGCCCGAGATGAACACGGCGCCCAGCGCGGCCGGCCAGGCGATGCCCATGCCCAGCACCACGGCGTAGGCGAAGTAGGCGTTCAGGCCCATGCCCGGCGCCATGGCGATCGGGTAGTTGGCGTACAGGCCCATGACGGCGGTGCCGAGCGCCGCCACGATGCAGGTGGCCACGAACACCGACTCCTTCGGCAGGCCGGCATCGCCCAGGATGGCCGGATTGACGAAGATGATGTAGACCATCGTGAGGAAGGTGGTCAGGCCGGCCAGCACTTCGGTGCGCACGTCGGTGCCGCTTTCCCTGAGTTTGAAGAGTTTCTCGAGCATGTGGAAGGTTCCCGGTGACAGACGGCGCGGCCGCCCTTGTTGTTGGTTTGCCCGAAGCATAACATTGCGGCAGCCCATCCGTCGCGGGCGGCCCGTCCGCCGCGGGCCGCCGCGCGCTCGCCGTCCTCCGGGACGATGCGTTACCATGGGGACCTTGATCACTCTTTGCACCAGACCATGCCCAAGAACAAGCGCCCCGCGCCCCGCAAATCGAACAATGTGCGCGAACCCGACACTTCCGCCCAGGCGCAGGAACTGGCCGACCTGGCCCTCGAGATCGCCGAGCGCGAGGAGACGCCTGGCTTCGGTGCCGATGAGGAGCGCGAGGAGGAGCTGACGGCCGCTGTGCGCAAGGCGGTGCGGAAGAAGCGCGACGAGGTGCTGTACGAGGCCATCGAGCTGGCGCGCTACACCGATCCGCTGGCTTGCCGCATCCTGCGCGGCCGGATCGAAGAGGAAGCCGCGACCTTGCGCCTGCGCCGCGAGGACGGGCCGGAGTACGAGATCGACGCCTTCCTGGTGCCGCTGTTCGTGCGCAGCACCGGCGGCCTGGTGGCGCAGGAAGCCTTCCAGGACCAGGAAGCCTTCGAGCTCCTGTCCGGCAGCTTCCAGGCGGCCGGCCTGGACAGCCCGTCGGCGAAGGTGGTGCTGATCCGCCATGCCTACGACCTGGCCGAGATCGACCACGTCAGCTACGGCAGCCTGCACGAGATGCTGCGCGAGGCCGCCGCTTCGCTGCTGGAAAAGAAGCTGCAGCCGGCGCCGACCATCGAAGCCAGCATCCGCGGCTGGACCGGCGAGCCGGTCGCCCCCGACGAAACCGCGATGGAACTGCGCTTCCTGCTCGGCTTTTCGCTCAAGCGCGCCGACGACCCGTTCTACCGCGTGCCGAAGGACGAGGAGGGCAGCGACGCCTACTTCGCGCGCCGCATGGAGCGCTACCGCGACTGGACCATCGGGATGGCGCCGCTCCTCAAGCGCAGCCTGGCCGCCGACCCGGAGCGCCTGGAGCTGGACTTCCTGTACCAGGACCTGTTCTTCGGCGCCAAGGAGCAGGCGGTGGGCGAGCTGGGCATGCTGTCGCTGCTGTCCGAGGTGCGCCGCACCCTGGCGGCCAAGGACCTCGAGCCGGACCAGGTGCACGCCACGGTGGCGCCGCTGGACATGGGCGAGCACATCGTCCTGCGCGCCAACCTGTATGCGCTGGACGGCGGCCAGCCCTGGGGCAGCGTGGAGAAGCCGGTCGACCTGGCGGCCGACCTGGGCGCCGAAGTGGACGAGCTGTGCGACGCGCTGCTCTCGGCCGGCCTGGAAGGGGTGTCGGTGGCCGCCGGCTTCAGTGAAGACGGCCACGCCGAAGGCGCCGAGCCTTACCACCGCGCCTGAATGCCGCACTGCGGCAGGGATCCGCCAAGGAGCCTTCCGCGTTCCTGCGAGCGTGCGCCGGAAAGTCGGCGCGCGCCTCGCTCTCCCTCCTGAAACTCCTTCCTCACCCCCGCACCGGCCGCGTTTTCGCCGGTTCACGCTGCGGCGCACCATCAAAAGTTTTCACCGGTTCGTAGTGGATTTTCCTGTATCGATGTAGGACGCCCCCTACATGAGATATCGCTCAGGAAGCCCTCTCCTAGGAGAGAGGCCGAACGGCTGGCTTACGCTTGGTTCTCGTTAGAAATGTTGCAATGCATAAATGAAAACATTAAAAAATTTACATGTTACGATTTCGGGGTCCGGCCAGGTTCAACCACTGTGTCAAACGGCAAGAGAGAGAGAAATCCGGCCCGGAGATTTTTGCCAACAACTATAGCGCCAGCAAGGCGAAAGGAAATCAACATGCCGACCCTGATCGTGTTTTGCCATCTGCGCTGGGATTTCGTTTTCCAGCGCCCCCAGCACCTGATGACTCGCCTGGCGGAACACTATAACGTTCTCTTCGTCGAAGAGCCGGTGTACAGCGAGGGACAGGCACACCTGCAGAAAACGGCCGTCGCGCCGAACATCACGGTGTGCCGCCCGCATACCGCCATCCACGCACCGGGCTTCCACGACGACCAGATCCCGACCCTGCAGACCCTGCTGGCGGACCTGGTCCCGGACGGCGAACAGCCGATCGTCTGGTTCTACACCCCGATGGCCCTGCCGCTGCTGCAAGGCCTGCACCCGTCCAGGGTCATCTATGACTGCATGGACGAACTGGCGGCGTTCAAGAATGCGCCCAAACAGCTGCTGCAACGCGAGAGCGCCTTGCTGAACATCGCCGACCTGGTCTTCACCGGCGGCCCGAGCCTGTACCAGTCCAAGCGCGACCGCCATGCCAACGCCCACTGCTTCTCGAGCAGCGTGGACGCGAAACACTTCCGCCAGGCCCAGGACCGCGACATCTCGCATCCGGACCAGGCCCACATCCCGCATCCGCGCCTGGGCTTCTACGGCGTCATCGACGAGCGCTTCGACACCGAGCTGGTGCGCGCCATGGCCGCCGCCCACCCGGAATGGCACATCGTGCTGGTCGGCCCGGTGGTCAAGATCGACCCGGCCAACCTGCCGAAGGGTCCGAACATCCACTACATGGGCCAGCGCAACTACCCGGACCTGCCGAAGTTCCTGGCCGGCTGGGACGTCTGCCTGCTGCCTTTCGCGCTGAACGAGTCGACCAAGTTCATCAGCCCGACCAAGGTGCTGGAATACATGGCGGCCGAGCTGCCCTCGGTCTCGACCCCGATCACCGACGTCAAGGTGCCCTACGGCGACGTGGTGGCGATCGCCGAAGGCGCCCAGGACTATATCGCCGCCTGCGAGCGCATGCTGGCCATGACCGAGGGCGACAAGCTCAAGATGGCCAAGCGCATGCGCGAAGTGGTGGCCGGCACCTCCTGGGACCGCACCGCGGGCCGCATGCATGAGCTGATCCAGAACGTCGTACCTGGCAACAAGGCGCAGCGCCTGTCGGTGGCCAACCCGGAAGCCCTGCCGGCCAAGGTCAACCCGCTGCCGGTGGCCAAGAGCGCCAAGTCCTCGTACCGCAACATCGTGATCGGCAGCGGCCCGACCGGCCTGTCGGCGGCCTACCACCTGGACGCCGATACGCTGGTGCTGGAGCGTAACGCCACCATCGGCGGCTGGTGCCGCTCGATCCAGGACAAGGGTTTCACCTTCGACTACGCCGGCCACATCATGTTCTCGAACGACCCCTACGTGCTGAAGATGTACGACGTGCTGCTGGGCGATAACGTGCACTGGCAGAACCGCGAAGCCTGGGTCTACAGCAAGAACACATACACCCGCTATCCCTTCCAGGGCGCGCTCTACGGCCTGCCGCCCAAGGTCATCACCGAATGCGTGATGGGCGCCATCGAGGCGCGCTACGGCGACACCGCGGCGGACGAACTCGATGGCCGGCAGATCGACGACTGCTGCGCCGACGGCACCCTGGACGCCTGCAACACCGACAAGTCGGTCAAGGGCGAGGTGAAGAACTTCGAGCAGTTCATCTACAAGGTATGGGGCAAGGGCATCGCCAGGCATTTCGCCATCCCCTACAACAAGAAGATCTGGACCGTGCCGCTGAACGAGATGGAAACCTCGTGGCTGGGCGGGCGCGTGCCGCTGCCTAACCTGGAAGAGATCATCCAGGGCGCGCTGGAGCCGGTCGCCAAGCCGATGGGGCCGAACGCCCGCTTCGGCTACCCGCTCAAGGGCGGCTTCCAGGCCCTGATGAACGGCTTCCTGCCCCACATCCAGGGCAGGATCGAGACCAATGCGGACGTGGTGCAGGTGCTGCCGCGCGAGCACGTGGTGGCGCTGGCCGACGGCCGCCGCTTCCGCTACGACCAGCTGGTGTCGACCATGCCGCTGCCGGAACTGATCCGCGTGATCGGCGACCAGGCGCCGGAAGAGGTGCGCGCGGCCGCCAAGGGCCTGCGCCACGTGTCGATCCGCTGCGTGAACATCGGCATCGACCGTCCCAACGCGACCGACAAGCACTGGATCTACTATCCGGAAGACAGCATTTTCCACCGCATCTTCGTGCAGGGCAACGCCAGCCCGGAATGCAACCCGCCGGGCGGTTTCGGCTTCACCTGCGAGATCTCGTACTCGCCGCACAAGCCGCTGCCGCTCGATGGCGAGGCCCTGATCGCGCGCGCGATCGAGGATTGCCGCAAGGTGGGCATGATCCAGGAAGGCGACACCGTCCTGTGCGCCAACCAGGTCGACATGCCGATCGCCTACGTGCTGTATGACCACAACCGGGCGCGGAACGTCGAGATCTGCAAGCAATGGCTGAAGCAGCACGACATCACGCTGGCGGGGCGTTACAGCGAGTGGGAGTACTACAACTCGGATCACGCCCTGCTGGCCGGCAAGAAGGCAGCGGAGGCGATCGGGGGCGGGGTGCACCAGACCGCGGCGTCGGCGAAGGCGGTGGGGGCGAAGGCGGATTAATCGCTTCACCTTGAATCGGAAAGCCGCAGGCGAGACCTGCGGCTTTTTCGTTGACGTTGCTGCGCATGCCGGTGGCTGAGGGGCGGACTTGGGTCCCCGCCTTCGCGGAGATCCAAGTTGACCTTCCGCAGCGCCGCCACAAAAAAGAGGCCGGCAGCCACGCCCCCGATAGAGCGCCGCCGCCGGCCCGGCCATCCCGTGCGAGGGATTACGGGAAGAACTTAGCGGTTACCGCCGCCATTGCCGCCGCCCCGGCTGCCGCCGCTGCCACTCTGGCGGTTGCCGTCATTCTTGTGGCTCATGCGGCCGGCTTCGCGTGCCTCCTGCGAGTTGAACTCGTGGGCGTTGCCCGAGGCGTGGGCGGCGCGGCCGCCCTGCGAGGCGATTTCGCGCTGGCGTTGCGGGTCCATCGAGGCGAAGCCGCGGTTGCTGCCCGAGCCGCTCTGGCTGTTGCCCTGGCTGCCGCTCTGGCTGCTGCCGCTGGAAGAGCGGCCGCCCTGCGAGGCGATCTCGCGCTGCTGCTGCTTGTCCATTGCGCCGAAACCGCGCTTGCTGCTGCCTTGTTTGTTCGATGCCATGATCGTCTCCTTTATCGATGACACGGTAAGTGGAATGCCTGGCCGGGCGGCGGTGTGAGGGCAGCGCCGCCGGTGAGGCGTAAGTTCATGTTAGGACATGGACAAGGAGGCTGGAATAGGACCGGGCATCCCAGCCATGTAGGAAGAGTCCGGCTAATTTCCCATCGCCATTAGCCATATAAATCAATGCCTTAACTCATCAACAGGCGTGCGCAGCGCATGCGGCAGCCAGCCGCCCGCCGGATCGGTCGGCGCGGCCACCCGGATCACCGAGAGCGGGTGCGCGAACTGGATGCGCTCGCGCTCGAAGGCGCGGTAGATCCCGAGCAGGATGGCCTGCTGGGCGTCCATGTGCAGGATGTAGTCGGGGCTCTTGAAGTGGTAAACGATCTCGAAGTCGAGCGACCATTCGCCATAGCGGAAGAAGTGGGCGCGCTCGTAGTCCACGTCCTGGCGCGCGCTGACGACGGCGCGCACCAGCTCGGGAATCCGCGTCAGCTGTTCCTCGCTGGCGCCGTAGGCCACGCGCAGGATGAAGGCCACGCGGCGCGACTGCATGCGCTTGTGGTTGTGGATGCGGCTCTTGAGCAGGTCGCTGTTGGAGAACACGATCTGTTCGCCGCCCAGGCCGCGCAGCCGGGTGGTCTTGAGGCCGATGTATTCGACCGCGCCGAGGGCGTCGCCGACGATGATGAAGTCGCCGATCTCGAAGGGCTTGTCGAGCATGATGGAGAGCGAGGCGAACAGGTCGCCCAGGATGTTCTGGGTAGCCAGGGCCACCGCGATGCCGCCGATGCCCAGGCTGGCCACCAGGGTGGTGATGTTGAAGCCGAAGTTATCCAGCATCATCAGGAAGGCCACGGTCCACACCACCAGGCGCGCCATGAAGAACAGGATGGTGCTGGACGCCTTGCGTGCACCATCGCCGCCGGTCGCCAGGAACTGGGTGCGCCAGGCGCGCAGGCCGGAATCGCCCCAGACCGCCAGCTGCAGGATCAGCGCGGCCACGGCCACGCGCGAGACGATCAGGCGGTAGTTGTCGGCCAGGACCAGGAACATGCTGCCCAGGTAGACGCCGATGGCGAGCAGGAACACGAGGTAGGTCTTGGCCAGCATCTTGGTGACGAAGTCGTCCAGGCGGCCGGCGGTGCGCTGCGACAGCGCGTGCATCCTGCGCAGTGCGAACGTGCGGACCACATACATGGCGATGGTGCTGCCGATCGCGACCCCGGCCGCCATCAACCAGTCTTGCAGCGCATTCCCCAACAAACTATCCGGTAACAGAAAATCCATGCATTGCTCCTTGTACAGCCAAGCGTGTCAAGGCGCTAGTGTGCGGTGCGCGCGGCCAACAGCGCGCACAATTGACAAGCTTGTTCGCCGCCCGATACATTGAACCTTTGCATCGTTCGAGCTTCCCGGCATGTCGACATTCACGGTTTCCTGCGGCACCCTGGTAGTCAATCCCCGGGGCGAGCTGCTGCTCTGCCATGTCACCGACACCCCCAGGTGGGATATCCCGAAGGGCATGCGCGACCCCGGGGAAACCGAGCTCGAGGCGGCAGTGCGCGAGCTGCGCGAAGAGGCGGGCCTGGTGTTCGACCCCGCGGCCTTCCAGGACCTGGGGCCCTTCGACTACCGCCGCGACAAGCGCCTGCACCTCTATCTGGTGCGCTCGGGGCCGGAGCTCGACGATCTCGGCCACCTGCATTGCAGCAGCTACTTCCCGCACCACGCCACCGGGGCGCCGACGCCGGAAATGGACGGCTACCGCTGGGCCACGCGCGAGGAGGTCGCGCGCCTGTGCTGGCCGCGCATGGCCGGCGTCCTGCTCGGCATCGATTGGGAGCGCGGGCTGGCGCCGGCCTAGACCTGGGCCAGCACCTCCTGGATCGCCTCCAGGGTGGCGGGCTTGGTCAGGTGCAGGTCGAAGCCGGCCGCCGCGGTGCGCGCCCGGTCGGCTTCTCCGCCCCAGCCGGTCAGGGCGACCAGCTTGATGCCGGCATAAGCCGGCTCGCTGCGGATCGCGCTCGCGACCTCGTAGCCGGACATGCCCGGCATGCCCAGGTCGAGGAACACCACCTGCGGCCGCAGCCCCGGCAGCATGCGCAGGGCCTGGTGGCCGTCGTTCGCCACCGGGGCGCTGTGGCCCAGCAGGTTGAGCAGGGCCGACAGGGTTTCGGCGGCGTCGCGGTTGTCGTCGACCACCAGCACGCTCAGGCCGGCGGCGGAATTGGCAGCCGCATCCGGCAGTGGTTCCTGCGGGCCTTGCGCCTGCGCCTGCGCATCGGCCACGGCATGCAGCGGGAGGCGCACGGTAAATACACTGCCGGCGTTGGTGCCGGCGCTCGAGGCCCGGACGCTGCCGCCATGCAGCTCCACCAGGCTGCGCACCAGCGAAAGGCCGATGCCGAGCCCGCCGGCGCCAGGCTGCTGGCCCTGGCCGACCTGGGTGAACATCTTGAACACGTCTTCCAGCTTGTCCGGGGCGATGCCGATGCCGTTGTCGGACACGGCGATCACCGCCTGGTCGCCGTCGCGTTCGGCCGCCAGCACGATGCGCCCGCCGCGCGGCGTGTAGCGCGCCGCGTTGTTGAGCAGGTTGCTGACCACCTGGGTCAGGCGGGTGGGATCGGCGTCCAGCAGCAGCGGCTCGGTCGGCATGCGCACGTCGAGGTAGTGGCGGGCCGCTTCGATCTGCGGCATGCTGGTTTCGACCGCGCTCGAGAGCGCCGCGGCCAGGTCCACCCGTTCGCGCTTGAGCTCCACCTGGCCGCGGGTGATGCGCGCCACGTCGAGCAGGTCGTCGACCAGATGGACCAGATGGCCCAGCTGGCGTTCCATGATGTCGTGCACGCGCGCCACCGCCTGGGCGTCGCCGGGAGCACGGCGGATGAACTGCAGGCCGCTGCGGATCGGCGCCAGCGGGTTGCGCAGCTCGTGCGCCAGCGTGGCCAGGAATTCGGTCTTCAGGCGGTTGGCTTCGGACAGGTCCGAGGCCATCTTGCGCAGGGCGTCCTCGGACCGGCGCCGCTCCGTAATGTCGCTGAACAGGATGGCGACGCGGCGCCACTCGGGCGGTCCGAGCCGGGTGGCGTAGACGTCGTACCAGCGCCCCAGCTCGCGCGCCTCGTTGACGAAGCGCACCGGCTCGCCGCTTGCGGCCACCCGGCCGTAGGTCTGGAACCAGTGGGCTTCGTGGCGCGGCGCCAGCTGGCGCATGGTCTTGCCGACCGCGTCCGCCAGGCCGGTGTGCTTGACGAAGGCGGGATTGACCTCGAGGAAGCGGTAGTCGACCGGCTGGCCGTTGCTGTCGTAGAGCATCTCGATCACGCATATGCCCTCGTCGATCGAATCGAACAGGGTGCGGTAGCGTTCCTCGGTCAGCTGCAGCTGCTGCTCGGCCTCGAACTGGCGGGTCGCGTCGATGACCACGCCGCGGAGGCGCCGGGCCGTGCCGGCCGCGTCGCGGTCGACCTGGCCGCGCGCGATGGCCCAGCGCCAGGCGCCGCCGGGGATGCGCACGCGGAAGGTCACGTCGTAGGCGCGGCCGCGCGCGACGGTGTCGGCCAGCGCCGCCTGGATCGGCGCCACGTCGTCCGGGTGCAGGGCGGCCAGGTAGTCGGCGAGGGGAGCGCCGGCGGCACCGGCGGGATCGATCCCGAACAAGGCGGCCATGCGCGGGTCGGCGCTGACGCGGTCGGCCGCGATGTCCCAGCTCCAGACCGCCAGTTCGGCGGCGGCGATGATGGTCTCGAGCCGGGCCTGGGTATCGATCAGCGCGGACTCGGCGCGCTGGCGCTCGGCCAGGCTGTTGAAGGCGTCGATGTAGAAGCGCGCCTTGGCCCTGAGGATGGCGGGCGAGAGCGGCGCGTGGAGCACCGCGATGGCGCCGGCCTCGTACAGGGCCTCGACCTGCAACTGGCCCGGCAGTCCGGCCGGTGGCGGCAGGCCGAGGGCGACGATCGGCGTGTGCAGCGAGCGCAGGTTGGCGCGCATCAGGCGGATAGTGTTGAGCAGCATGGCCGGGTCGCCCGCGTAGCCGGCCAGGATCAGCGCGAAATCGTGGCTCCTGGCCTGGGCCAGGCCCTCGGCCGCCGTCTGCACGCGCACGATGGCCTGTCCGAGTTCGTTCGAGACCTGCGACACGACCGGGTCGACCCCGGGACGGTTGCAGATGAAGAGGACAGTGGGTCGGGGGCGGGCGGGGACGTCAGGGCGGAACTCGGTCATGTGGGCGTCTGGTCGGAGCCGGGCGGAGCGGCTCCATGGCTGTGATCACTTGGACAATCTAAGCGGCTGTCCCCGCGCTGTCAACGTCTCATTTGCACCACCCGCGCCGGGTATCCGCGGCGGGCAGTGCGCCCTGTTTTGGGCTTTGCCGTTAGTATCTTTTTCGCTGGTAGCAGCACAGGAGAAGAGCATGGAAGCAAGGATGGAAACAAGTACCGCGGCCCACTATGACGTGGCCGGGATCATGGGCGGCCTGTACGGCGACGGCATCATCGCCTGCCGCGGCGCCTTCGAGCGGGTCTGGGTCGAGCGCCTGGCGGCCGACATCGCCGGGCTGTTCGAGGAGGCGCGCGCCCGGCCGGGCGGCGCGCTGGAACGCGGCCCCAACCGTTACTACGTCGAGGTCCACCCGGAACGGCTCTCGGGATTCGTCGAGCTCGTCACTCACCCCTGGGTGACCGCGGTCTGCCGCGCGGTGCTGGGGCCGGACTACAAGATCGTCGAAGTCGGCTTCGACGTGCCGGGACCGGGGGCGATGCACCAGCCCTGGCACCGCGATTTCGCGGCGCCGCCCGAAACCCTGATCGGCCGGCGCCTGAGTTCGCTCGCCTTCAACATCACGACGGTCGACGTCACCGAGGACATGGGGCCCTTCGAAATCGCGCCGGGCACCCAGTGGGACGAGCTGGCGGGCGGCGATCCGATGTTTCCCCCGCAGGGGACCTGGGCGCGCTACGAGCAGCGCGCCCAGCGCAAGATGCCGCAGATGGGCGACATCTCGGCGCGCTCGGCCCTGACCATCCACCGCGGCACGGCCAACCAGTCGACGCGCTCGCGGCCGGTGCTGGTGCTCGGGACCGAGGCGCCGGACTGCACCAGCCTGGTCAAGCACGACCTGCAGGTCTCGCGCGCCTTCCACGCCAGCCTGCCGCTGGAAGTGGCGCGCCACCTGAACTGCCGCGTGGTCGACCAGCTGGAGCCGATCTGCCAGGCGCATACGATCGAGGGCCTGCGCATGGGCCTGTCGATGGGGTAGCGGAAAGCGGGGAAGCCGCGCACCGGAAACGGCGCGCGGCGCAGGATCATTCTTCGCCGGCGGGTTTTTCCGGCACAGGCTGGGACGGCACCGGTGTCTTGAGGCCTTCGGGGATGGCGTCGGCGATGCCGTTTTTCGGGCCCTGGCCCACGCGGCGCGCTTCGTCGGACTGCTGGTCGAGGCTCACTTCCTCGGCCACGTCGAATCGGCCATCCTCGGCGCCGCCCTCGCCGGGCAGCATGTTGTCGGAGCGCTTGTCTTTCCCGCCACCGAGGACCTCGGCGAAGGGTTCCTTGTCGTCGGGAGACGGTTTGGGGTCGGCCATGCTGTCCTCCTGGAATCAATTTGGGTTGCCCCGATTATCCCTTAGCCCCTCCGCGCCGGGCGCACGCTACCGCCCCTTGTCCTTCTGCGGCAGGTTCTTTTCCAGGATCGCCCAAAGGATCAGGCCGTAGGCCAGCAGGCGGATCAGGTAGTGCAGCGGCGAATCCTCGCCGCCCTGGTCGCGCAGCACCGCATACAGCCGGTGCACCCCCTGGATCGCGAACGACATCGCGAACCACAGGAAAAAGCGGTCGGACGAGCTGCGCCAGAAGCGGATGAAGAACAGGGCGATGGTCAGCGATGCCATCGCGATGGCGCCGCTGAGGAGATCGTTCATTGGGTCAATCATTTTCGTAGATCAAACCATACAAGAGGAGCAGGCAGGCGAGCAGGGCGCTGATCAGCCGCAACAGCATGAAATCCACTGCCGGGAACACGACCTTGTCCAGCAACAGGAACAGGTTATTGATGGTCATGACCGCGAAGCAGGAGCCGCTCCAGAACAGCAGGCGGTAGCGGGTTCGCCGGTAGCTGCTGAACAGCAGTCCGGCGCAGGCCAGCGAGGTCAGGATGCAAAGGGTGTAGATGATCTCACCCATATCAGGTGTCCTTTCGCAAGCGGAAGGCGTCGGCGAACTTCTGCGCCTTCCGGTCGAGGGTGGAATGGATCAGGTGGGTCACTTCCACCAGGTGCCTGGCATACATTTCGGCAAGACGATCGATCAGCTCGCGCAGCGCTTCGGTGGCGGGCGCATAGCAATAGGCATCGGCGGCCGGCGGCTCGCACAGGCGCGCCATTCCGGCGGTGCACAGCTCGTCGAGCAGGCCCTGCGCGACCTTCTCGCGGATGTAAAGCCGTCTGGCCAGCGCCGCGCCATCCCAGTGCTGGCCGGGCGAGGCGCGCAACAGGAGCAGGGCTTCCAGGAACGGTACGGAGGGCACGCTCGTCAGGACGAAGCGCCGCAGGTCCTCCGGGATCTCCGCGTGTGTCATGCGTGAATCATGTGTTTCCGTGAAGGAAATTTTTGATTAGAAAACACAGATTTTAAATCATTCCTTTTTGCAATGCACTTTCAATCGTGCGCGCACGCGGATTCGCATCGCTCATCGGCATTTTGGGCCCTGGATTGCGGTCGGCTAAAATGGCCGCACCAAACCTTTGAGTTCGATCATCATGTTCCGTACCATCTTCGCGCGCCTGGCCATGGCCGGCGCGCTGCTCGCGGCCGGCGCCGTCCAGGCCGCCAGTTGCCCCGTCCACTACCTCGACGGCCGCGCGCCCGAAATCCGCAACCCCAAGCTGGCGACCGCCACCCGTGAGCTGTGCTACGGCGTGTTCGGGGTGGTGCACTCGGGGGTGACCCGCACGCCGCTGTGGTCGGCCGAATACCTGCGGGCCGACAACCTCGAGCGCGCCGAGGGCCTGGACCGCGACAACGCCTTCCACGCCGAGCCGCGCCTGCCGCAGGGCCAGCGCGCCGAACTCTCCGATTACTCGCGCAGCGGCTTCGACCGCGGGCACCTGGCGCCGAATGGCGACATGCCGGACCGCCGCACCCAGCGCGAGAGCTTCTCGCTGGCCAACATGGTGCCCCAGGACGGCGACCACAACCGCCATATCTGGGCGCCGATCGAGCAGAGCGTGCGCAAGATGGCCAAGCGCGAAGGGGAGCTGTACGTGATCACCGGCCCCGCTTTTCTCGGCACCAGCCTGCGCAAGGTCGGCAACGTGCTGGTGCCCAGCCACCTGTACAAGGTGGTGTACAGTCCGCGCCAGAAGGCGGCCGCCGCCTGGTTCGTCGAGAACCGCGCCGAGGCGCCGGTCCACGTGATCCCGGTGGCCGAGCTGGAACGCATCGTCGGCATCGAGCTCCTGCCTTCGCTCAGCCGGCAGCAGAAGGAGCGCATGCTGAAGCTGCCGAAGATCAAGCAGCGCAAGCCGCGCAATCAAGCACGCGATTGATACCGGAGCCATTCCCATGAAATCGAAGAAAGCCGCATTCGCACCCTACGCCAACGAAGCCGACGTGCTGGAAGTCGGCAACCTGATGCTGGAGAACCGGGTCGACCGCATCACGGTGTCGGGCGACGTCGACCTGACCGCCGACCGCCAGGGCCTGGCCGCGGCGCGCCGCCTGCACGAGGCGCTCGGCGCCATCGTCGCCGCGCTGGAGGCGCGCGAACTGCCCGAGCGCCTGCCGCCGCCGGACCTCAAGACGGTCGATAATCCTTTCGCCTGAGCCAGCTTCAGTTCCTTCGAAAAACGCCAATTGGAGGGCCGGTCCGGTCTCCATTTGTCGGGTGTCAATGGTGCGCAAGCCTGAGCGGGATTGGGGTACGCTCGTTCGGCATAGCGCCTGAAAAGACGCGCGCAATCTGAAGGGCTGCGCCGGATCCTCCAGCGCCGCCACGACACCAAACGGAGGAACGATCATGCAACATACACTTGTAGCAGTGTTCGACAACCGCACCGACGCACAGAACGCCATGAACGAGCTGATGTCGTCGAACTATTCCCGGGAAAACGTTCGCCTGTCCACCTCGGACACCACCGGCACGACCGGGACCGCCGATGTCCGCACCAGCACTGATACGGACGAAGGCATCGGTTCCAGCATCAAGCATTTCTTCAGCGACCTGTTCGGCAGCGACGACACGACCAGTGCCAGCCGCTACGAAACCGCTGTCAGCGGCGGCCGCCATGTCCTGACCCTCACCGCCGACTCGCTGACCGAGGTCGAGCGCGCCGCCGACATTGTCGAGCGCTACGGCCCGGTCGACATCGACGAGCACTCGGACAAGACCGGTTCGATGGGCGGCGCGGGCATGACCGGCGCGATGGCCGGCGCCAGCGGCATGCAGAAATCGTCCTCGATGTCGGCGCAATCGGCGTCGCAGGGCGCGAACCTGCAAGGGACCACGAGCACGCGCACCGATTCGCTGCAGCGCGATACCGCCATCTCGGGCAGCACCTCGGGCGCCGCCTCGATACCGGTGGTCGAAGAGCAGCTCAAGATCGGCAAGCGCGAGGTCCAGCGCGGCGGCGTGCGCATCTTCTCGCGCGTGATCGAAACGCCGGTCGACCAGTCCATCGGCCTGCGCGAAGAGCATGTGAACGTGGAACGCCACCGCGTCGACAAGCCGCTCGGCCCGGGCGAGGCCGCCGCCTTCAAGGAACAGACCATCGAGATGCGCGAGACCGCCGAGGAAGCGGTGGTGCAGAAGACCGCCCGCGTGGTCGAGGAAGTGACGGTCGGCAAGCAGGTCAGCGAACGCCAGCAGCAGGTCCACGACACGGTGCGCCGCACCGAGGTCGAGGTCGAGCGCCTGGGCGCCACCGGCCGCATGCGCGACGACGACAGCGACTACCGCAGCCACTTCAGCAGCAACTACGGCAGCAGCGGCGCCTCGTACGACGACTATGCGCCGGCTTACTCGTACGGCAGCACGATGCGCAGCGACAGCCGCTATGCCAACCGCCAGTGGGACGAGGTCGAGAACGACCTGCGCACCGACTGGGAATCGCGCAATGCCGGCGGTCCGTCGACCTGGGAGAAGATGAAGGCGGCGGTGCGCCGCGGCTGGGACCGCATGACCGACGATGACGACGACAACTACTACCGCAGCCATTACAACAGCACCTACGGCACGGCGGGCGGTTCGTACGACGACTATGCGCCGGCCTATTCCTACGGTTCGCAGATGCGCAGCGACAGCCGCTACGC